>JAFASF010000134.1 GCA_019244745.1 Solirubrobacterales bacterium
CCTGAAGCTCTCCGAGTGGGGACTCGAGGACCACACCCTCGAGATCAACCTCAAGGCGGCCGAGATCGCTCGCCGGGCGGCCGGCGAGCATCGCTTCGTCGCCGGGTCCATCGGCCCTACCGGCTTTCTGCCCGCCAGCGACGACCCTACGCTCGGGCAGATCCGGTTCGGAGAACTGGTGGACGTGTTCGACGAGCAGGCGCGAGGCCTGCTGTCCGGCGGGGCGGATCTGATCATCATCGAGACCGCGCAGGACATCCTCGAGGTCAAGGCGGCGGTGTTCGGCGTGCGCCGGGCCTTTGGCGAGGCCTCGCGGAGCGTTCCGATTCAGTGCAGCGTCTCGCTTCTACCCCAGGGCGGCAAGATGCTGCTGGGGACGGACATCAGCGCGGTGCTGGCGACGCTCGAGGCGCTCGAGGTGGACGTGATCGGGCTCAACTGTTCGACCGGACCCGAGGACATGCGAGACGCGATCCGCTTCCTGGGTGAGAATTGCCCGGTCCCGGTCCACTGCATCCCGAACGCGGGCCTGCCGCTTCAGGGACCGGGCGGCGAGACGATCTTCCCGGAAGAGCCCGAGCCGCTCGCCCGCGTGCTGGGGGAGTTCGTGGAGCGTTACGGCACCTCGATCGTCGGCGGCTGCTGCGGGACGACGCCCGAGCACATCCGCGCGATCGCCGAGCGGGTGCACGGGCGGCGGCCCGGCGAGCGGCCGGGACGGCGCCCGCCCCACGTGTCGAGCATGATCGCGGCGACGCCTCTGGTGCAGGACCCGCGGCCGACCCTGGTGGGCGAGCGGGTCAACTCACAGGGGTCGCGCAAGGCCAAGGAGCTGCTGCTCGCGGACGACTACGACGGGCTCCTGACCGTTGCCGAGGATCAGGTCGCGGGCGGGGCGCACGCGCTCGACGTGTGCGTCGCGCTGACCGAGCGACAGGACGAGGCCGAGCAGATGCGGGAGATCGTCAAGAAGATCTCGTTGTCCCAACCCGCCCCGATCCAGGTCGACTCCACCGAGCCCGAGGTGCTCGAGGCCGCGCTCGAGCAGATCCCGGGCCGCGCGATCGTCAACTCGATCAACCTGGAGGCGGGGCGCGCCAAGCTCGATCGAGTGGTGCCGCTGGCGCGCGCGCACGGCGCCGCGCTGATCGCGCTGACCATCGACGAGACCGGCATGGCCAAGACCGCGGATCGCAAGGTCGAGGTCGCGCGGCGGATCCGGGATCTGTGCTGCGAAGAGCACGGACTCGACCCCGAGGCGCTGATCTTCGACTGCCTGACGTTCACGCTGACGACCGGTGATGAGGAGTGGCGCCCGAGCGCGGTCGCGACCATCGAGGGGATCCGGCGGGTCAAACGGGAGATTCCCGGGGTAAAGACCTCCCTCGGGGTCTCGAACGTGAGCTTCGGGGTCTCGCTGCCTGCGCGGAGCGTGCTCAACAGCGTCTTCTTGCACCACTGCGTCGAGGCGGGACTCGATTTGGCGATGGTCAACCCGAACCACATCACCCCGTACGCGGAGATCTTGGGGGCCGAGCGGGAGCTCGCCGATGACCTCGTGTTGAACCGGCGCGCCGACGCGCTCGAGCGGTTCATCGCGCACTTCGAGGCCAAGGGGGATGGCGGCGGTTCCGATGCCGGCGGCGAGCCCGCGGATCCCACGGTGGGGATGGAGCCCGAGGAGGCGCTGCACTTCCACATTCTGCGCCGGAAGAAGGAAGGGGTGGAGGACTGGATCGACCGCAGCGTCGAGAAGATCGGGGCCGTCCCCACGCTGAACGACGTGCTCCTTCCGGCGATGAAGGAGGTGGGGGACAAGTTCGGCGCCGGCGAGCTGATCCTGCCATTCGTGCTCCAGTCGGCGGAGGTGATGAAGCGCGCGGTCGCCCAGCTCGAGCGCTACCTGGACAAGCTCGAGGGCTACTCCAAGGGAACGGTCGTGCTCGCGACCGTGTTCGGGGATGTCCACGACATCGGCAAGTCACTGGTGAACACGATCCTGACCAACAACGGCTACACGGTCGTCGACCTCGGAAAGCAGGTCCCGATCCAGACCATTTTGGACGCCGCGGTCGAGCACGACGCGACCGCGATCGGCCTGAGCGCGCTGCTGGTCTCGACGTCCAAGCAGATGCCGGCCTGCATCCAAGAGCTCCAAGCCCAGGAGCTGCGATTCCCCGTGCTGGTGGGGGGCGCGGCGATCAACCGCAACTTCGGCCTGCGCCTCGTGTACCCGAACGGGGGCGAGTCCGAGGAGGTCTACGAGCCGGGAGTGTTCTACTGCAAGGACGCCTTCGAGGGGCTCGCGAAAATGGACCAGCTGATCGACCCTGGCGCGCGCGACGGGCTGCTCTCCTCGACGTTCGAGGCCGCGCGACGGCTGCGCGAGCAGCCGGAGGCTTCCGACGACGATGCGCCGCCCGTCGATGACGCGTCGGTGCGGAGCGCGGCGCGGGTCGACGTCCCGACCCCCGAGCCGCCATTCTGGGGAGTGCGCGAGGTCGACGTCGACATGGACGAGGTCTACCGGCATCTCGATACGCACGTGCTGTTCAAGCTCCACTGGGGCGGCAGAGGGGTGAAGGGCGAGGAGTGGCGGCGCCTGGTGCACGAGGACTTCCAGCCCCGGCTCGAGCGCATGTGGCGCGAGCAGAACTATCTCCATCCCCGCGCGCTGCTCGGCTACTTCCCGTGCAACTCCGATGGCAACGAGCTTGTGGTCTGGGATCCGGAGGCACCAGGCTCGCGCGAGCTCGAGCGCCTGGTCTTTCCCCGCCAGCCCAGGCACGACCGGATCTGCCTGGCGGACTTCTACCGGCCCCTCGGCCCCGGCGATCTCGATGTGGTCGCGATCCAGGCGGTGACGGCCGGGGACGAGGTGACCTCGCTGATGGCGCGGCTCGAGGCCGACGGGGAGTTCTCCGAGCAGCTGTTCGTCCACGGGCTGGGCGTGCAGACCGCCGAGGGCATGGCGGAATGGCTCCACGCCCGCGTCCGATCAGACCTCGGGATCGCTCCGAGCCAGGGACGCCGCTACTCGTGGGGATACCCGGCGTGCCCCGAGCAGTCAGAGCACGAGAAGGTGTTCCGGCTCCTCGACGCGGAGTCGGTCGGGCTGCGGCTGAGCGGCGGGTACGCCGTCGAACCCGAGCAGTCCACGCTGGCGATCGTCGCCCACCATCCGCAGGCCGTGTACTTCGGTATGAAGTCGGGTTTTCTGCCCAAGACCGACAAGCAGGCGGCCGACGAGCTGATCGCCGGCACCGAAAAGGACCCGACTCGGGTGGCGGAGCTCACGGACACGGAGCCGCCCGAGGAGGGTGGCGACGCCGGCTCCGCGGACAGCGAGCCCGCGATGGCTGAGGCCTGATTTCCGAGTCTGGTGGAAGTTTCGCGGTCGCCTGAGCGCGGCCCGGAGGGAGCGCGGCCTAGTGCATCGACGTCGACATCGACATCGAGGACGTGCTTGCGCCGCCCGGGACGGTCAGCGCCGGGACCCGGTCCGGCGCCAGCGCGACGCCGATCGCCAGAGCGGCGAGGACCACGGCCACCGCCGTGACGGCTGTCCCCCGCCAGGGCAGCAATTTCTCGGCCGCGATCAACGCGCCGATCACGAGCATCCACGCGATGCTCATCGCACCCAGCGCGAACAGTGCGGCCATCAGCGCCCAGCAGCAACCGATGCACCACAAACCGTGCTCGGTGCCCATCTCGATGGCCCCCAGGCGCCCGTCGCGCCAGTTTCCGAGTATGAACGCGAGCGGGCCGCGGCATCGCGTGAGACATGCTCCCTTCAGCGACGTGAACTCGTAGGCCGCGGCTGCGGCGATCACCGCCACCGCCGTCCAGCGCCCGGCGCTGTGCCAGGCGAACACGTCGCCGGCCCAGGCCCGGCCGGCCTTCAGCACCGCGTAGCCGAGCACGCCGGACGCTCCCCAGACGAGCAGGTAGCCGGCAACGAACAAGATCGTCGTGCCCCTGGCGCCGGCGGTTCCCCGCGCGCGCCGTCCGCGCTGCACGTTGCGGTACATCAGCACCATCGGCGCGATCGACGGAAACATCATCGCGGCCATCATCACCACCCAGGTGCTGATGTAGAAGCCAAAGGCGCCCGGATCGGTCCCCGGCCCCATGTCCATGCCGGCCATCCGCAGGTCGGTGACCACCCAGGCCACGGCGGCCAGCGCCAGCAGCGCCCCGATCGCGACGAGCTGGCCGGCGAGCAGGTCGCGGGCGGGACCTCGCCTCAGGCGCGCGAGCTCAGGCGGACCAGGCGAAGTGAGCGGAGAACCCGGATTTGCCGCCATTGTCGATCATCATCCCGAACGCGCTGAGGTGCGAATCTTCGTCGGCCTTGGCGATGGTCAGCTCGCTACCGGCCGGGTGAAACACGCCGGCGAGCCGCGCGGGCTCGCCGGTTTCGACGCCGATCGGGACGACGTCCTGCACGGACACCCGCCCGCGATCGCCCACCGTGAGGTGGTGGCTCCCGTTCTCGGCCGAGAACTCCATCGGCACCCGCTCGGCCCCGAGCTGTTCGCCGACCAGGCCGGCGAGCGCGCCCATGGGACCACCTAGCTCACCACCGAACACCGCGCCGAGCTTCTCCGCCTGCTCCTCGGTGGCCCTGTCATCGATCAGCACGCCGAGGCGCCAGTTGCCCTCGTGCATGTACTTCGGGGTATCCGCGACCACGGCCACCGTCAGATCGCTGACGTCGACTCCCTCCACCTCCCCGGAGTCGACGTGGAACGCGAGCACCACCCGGCAGCGATCGTAGTCGGCGCCGAGCGCCAGCGATGCTGTGCAGGGACAGACAACCTCGCACGAGCAGTTCTCGAAGTACCTCCCCTCGATCGACCAAGCCATGACCGTCACCTTCTTGTTCGCGGGCCGTGGATTAGTTCGGACCATAGCGGGCAGCCAGTGATTACACGAACGCGGACGGCGAAAGGAGCCGTGAATGCCCTGGACCGAACTGAAGCCACGCAAGTTCCCGGCGATGGAAAAGCAACTCGACGGGATCTCCCAGCAGACGATGGCGGACCACTACAAGCTCTACGAGGGGTACGTCAAGAAGTCGAACGAGTGCCGCAAGCTCCTCAACGAGTTCAAGTACTCGGAGATCGAGGGCAACCAGGTCTACTCCCAGCTGCGCGCGGTGTCGATCGATTACACGTTCGCGCTGCTGGGCTTCAAGAACCACGACCTGTACTTCGGCCACCTCGGCGGCGACGGAGGCGGGCCCACGGGACGTTTCGCCGAGCTGATCGAGAGCGAGTTCCACGGCGGCGTGGAAGAGTGGGATCAGGCCGTGCGCAAGGCCGCCTCAGCGGCGCGCGGCTGGGTTATGGTCGGCTACGACCTGAACGACGGCTCGCTGTTTAACTACATCATGGACACGCAGAACCTATGGGCCGTCTACAACATGGTCCCGGTGCTCGCGATCGATGTCTACGAGCACGCCTACGTGCGGGACTTCGGGGCGACCCCGGACGGCCGCAAGCAGTACGTCGAGGCGTTCTTCCGCAATCTCGACTGGGACCACGTCAACCGGCAGCTGGCGCAGGCCGAAGCCGCGAAGCAGGGTGCGGATTCGGCTCAGGCGCACGAGCAGGTGCCGGTGGGCCACTGACGCGCCAGAGGTACGCCGCTGACCCCGAGTGGGTCGCGTCCGGAGGCCAGGCCGGGCAACGCGCTCGGTCTGGCCCTCGCGGCTAGCCCTCGGCTTTCACCGGGACGCGCGTGCGGCGCCGGCTCGGCCGCGCCGGCAGCTTCACGGGCGCGGCGTGCATCGCCCGCAGCCTGACCTCACGCCAGGACATGCCCTCCTTGAGGAGCGCCGGCATGCCCATCATGATCGCGGTCGTGACCTCGACGGCCTGGAGGATCACGCCGTAGGCGACGCCGGTGCCGTAACCGACGTGCCAGCCGGTGTGGAGCACCGCGGCACACGCCGCCTGGAAGACGCCCAGGTTCGCCGGCGTCGCCGGCAGCACCGCGGTGATGTTGACCGCGAACAGAACCGCGGCAGCGGCCGCGAACCCGGTCTGATTGGCGAGCCCCAGCGCCACGAGCAGCATGTAGCAGGACAGACACTGAAGCCCCCAGGCGGCGAGCTGAGCGCCGGCGGCGATCGCGCCGAGGCGCGGCCGCCGGAAGACCGTGAGACCGGCGCGGACGCGCATCATCCCCGCGCGGGCCTGCTCGACGGCGGCCTGCAGCCGGCGAGGACGCGAGCCCCCGGAGCCTTGGCGGAGGAGGAGCGGTGAGAGCAGCACGATCACGAGCAGTACCAGTGGCGCGATTGCCGCGACCACCAGCGCGTCCTGATGGCCGTTGAACAGGTCGACCGAGGAGAACATCACCGCGCCCAGGACGGCCAGGGCAACGATGTTCAGAAGCGTCTGGGAGACGACCGTGCCGAGCACGACCGGGAGGTTCTCCCGCGGTCGGCCGGTCCGACGGGCGACGACCAGCGCTCGGGATGGCTCGCCGAGACGCGCCGGCAAGGTGGAGGACATGAGGACCCCGATGAACGTCCCCTGGGCGGCGTCCGACAATCGGACTCTTGCCCGGGGAAGCGCGGCCTTGAGGATCGCGTGCCACGAGAACGCGCGCATCACCATCGCGCTGCACATCACGCCCAGCCCGATCAGCACGAACGTCGGACTCGACGCGACCAGCGCCGCGGCGATATGGCCGAGGCCGATCTTCTGCAGCGCCATCACTGCCAAGACGGCGCCGGCAAGGGTCACCGCCGCCAGCCCGAGGCGGCGCACAAGCGCCAGGCGGGCGGAGCCCCGTCCGACGGCCGCGGTGCGCGGCTCGAGGCTGGGCAGCCGGCGGGCCGGGACGCGGGGCTTGAGGTCGGCGGGGCGAGCTCCGATCCGGACCGCCGTGCGCTGGACAGCGCCCTCCGGGGCCGGGGTCGCGATCGCGTCCTCGTAGGCGCCCATCACCTCGCCGGCCACCCGAGGCCAGGCGAACCTCTTGACGTCGCGCGCGGCCGCGCGGGCCATGTCGGCGCGGCGCGCCGGCTCTTCGTACAGATCGCGCAGGGCCTCGGCCAGCGCGAGCGGATCGCCCGGGGGTACGAGGAGGCCGTCGACGCCGTGCCGGACCACGTCCCGGTAGCCGGCGATGTCGGACACCACGACCGGAGTCCCCGCGGCGAACGCCTCGGTCAAGACCATGCCGAAGCTCTCGCCTCGGAGCGACGGAGCGCACAGGACGTCGGCCTGCTCGAGCTCACGGCGCTTGAGCTGGTCGTCGACCTTGCCGAGCGCACGAACGTTGCGGGCGTCGATCAGCAATGGCGAGAGCTCCTCGTGGGATGGCCCGATCACGGTCAGCTCCGTCGGGATGTGCTCGCGCAGCGCCTCGAACGCGCGCAGCAGCAGCGGCAAGCCCTTGCGCTCCACCGATTGGCCAACGAACACGATTCGGAGGCGGTCCCCGTGGGGTCGCAGCGCGGCCCGGGAGGCTCGCTCGAGATCGAGGTGAACCCCATTCGGTATGACGCGGTAGTGGCCGCCGAAGAACCGCCTGGCCGTCCAGGCCGCCGCCTGCGAGACGGCGATCCGCACGTGCAGCCGGTTCATCATCCTACGCGCGCCGAGCACGTTCGCGACGCCGTTCGAGATGCGGTTCTCGTTGTAGGTGTGAAACGTGCCCACCAGGGGCAACCGCGCCCAATCCGTCGCCACCCATGGCACCACGGGGGCGATGGGCTCGTGGATGTGCGCCACGTCGTAGCCGCCGGTGCGCAGCTCGCGGTGCATGATCGCCACGCCATCCGGGGTGATCGAGAGATTCGACACCGCGCCGTTGGCTTTGAAGCCGACCGTTCGCCCCAACGAGACGAGATATTCCGGCGACTCCAGAGGCTGTGGTCGTGCGCCGCGATGAAGCACCGCGGAGCGGGTGTCCGGCGGGTCGAAGGGGGCAAGCACGCGGACCTCGTGGCCATCGGCGAGGAACTGCTCCGCGAGGGCTTCGATGTGCCTCGTGACGCCGCCGGGATACGTCCAGGAGTACGGCGACACGAGGGCGATGCGCATACGTTTCATCCTAGCCGCTGACCCGGGTCAGCTCGGCGCGCGCGTTGCTCGACCGTCAGGCTTCTCATACCCGTTTCGCTCACCGGGATCGCCGCTTGTAAACCATCGGAGCGCGCCGGTTTCACGCGATCGCGCTGCGTATCATCAATCACGCATGCCAGTACGGCATTTCGTCAAATACACCTTCTTCAAGATCGATCCCGCATGGCGGCGCCTCGACGATGAGCGCCGCTCGGCCGACAAGCGCGAGTTCATCGCCGCCTGCGAGGATTTCGCCGACGGCCACCTGCTGCGCGCCTTCTCGCTCGTGGGGACCCGGGGCGACGCCGACCTGATGCTCCTTTCCCAGGCCCAGAACCTCGAGCGGATCCACGAGTTCCACGTGGTGCTCGCCCAGAGCGGACTGATGAGCTGGGCCACCGTGCCCTACTCCTTCCTGGCGATGACCAAGCCCTCCGAATACTCCGACGAGTCGCGCCTCGAGGTCCGGCCGGGGCACAGCAAGTACCTGTTCGTCTATCCGTTCGTGAAGACCCGGGCTTGGTATGCGCTCCCGGCCGAGGAGCGCTGGCGCATCATGCAGGACCACATCCGGGTGGGACGCGAGTATCCGTCGGTGGACATAAACACCACCTACTCGTTCGGGCTCGATGACCAGGAGTTCGTGGTCGGGTTCGAGACCGACAATCCGGCGGACTTCCTCGACCTCGTGCAGCGGCTGCGGACGACCGAGTCGAGCTCGTACACGCTCCGCGACACGCCCACGTTCACGTGCATCTCGTGCTCGGTGGAGCGCGCCCTCGGCGCGCTCGACGGAGCCTCGCTCACCGTCACCGCATGACCACCGATCCCGTCAGGCTGGCCACCGACATGGACGAGGTCCGCGACGTCACGGTGATCGGCGCCGGCCCGGTCGGGATGTGCACCGCGTTCTGGGCGGGGATGCGCGAAGCCTCCTCGCGGATCATCGACTCCCTGCCCGAGCTCGGGGGGCAGCTCACCACGCTGTATCCCGAGAAGTGGGTCTTCGACGTGCCCGGACATCCACGCGTGCTGGCGAAGGACCTGGTCGAGATGCTCCGGGTGCAGGCGCTCGAGCAGTTCGACGTGCCGGTGCATCTGAACGTGACGGCCGAGACGATCTCCTGGGAGGGCTCGGACGAGGACCGGGCGGTGGTGCTGCACACCGATCGCGGCGAGCTGCGATCGCGCACGGTGATCGTCGCCGGCGGCCACGGAGCGTTCGAGCCCAAGAAGCTGCCCGGATTCGACATGACGCCGTGGGAGGGCCGCGGCGCCTACTACATCGTCGGCGAGAAGTCCGTGTTCGAAGGCAAGCGCGTGATGATCGTCGGCGGTGGCGACTCCGCCTGCGACTGGGTGATCAACCTGCTCGACACCGCCAGCTCGCTCTCGCTCGTCCACCGGCGCGAGGGGTTCCGGGCGCACGAGGTCACGGTCGGGCAGGTACTCGAGGCGGCCGAGCGCGGAGACGTGGCCCTGCACGTGCCCTTCCAGATCAAAGAGGTCTACGGCGACGGCAGCGTCGAGCGCGTGCGCCTGTTCCATTCCGAGGACGAGGCCCACGAGATCGAGGTCGAGGTCGACGCGATCCTCCTCCAGCTAGGGTTCAAGACCGCGCTCGGACCACTGAAGGACTGGGGGTTCGAGGTCATCAAGGGCGCGATCGCGGTCGACCAGGTGATGAAGACATCGCTCGAGCGCGTGTGGGCGTGCGGGGACATCACCACGTTCGACGGCAAGCTCAAGCTGATCGCCACCGGCTTCGCCGAGTCCGCGATCGCCGTCGCCCAGGCCGTCCACGAGATCCGGCCGGAGGTCAAGATCCAACCGAAGTACTCGACCAATACCGGGGTCCCGGGGGCGGTTGCCGGGCAACCGTAAGCCGGCGCTTGATCGGGAGCGCTCGGGTCGGGAGTCCGAGGCAGCCGCGGTCAAGCATCTGCGCGCCGCCGACCCGGTGCTGCGGGCGCTGATCGACGAGGTCGGAGTCGACGGACTGGCCGACTGGCGGGTGCGACGACAGCCTGACCACTATGCGGCGCTGGTGCGCTCGATCGTCGGCCAGCAGCTTTCGACCAGGGCCGCCCGGGCGATCTTCGGGCGGTTGACCGAAAGGTTCGGCGGGCGGGCGCCGACGCCGGCGGAGGTCCTGGCCGATGATCCCGATGAGCTCCGGATCGCCGCCGGCCTGTCGCGGGCGAAGGTCACGTATCTGCGGTCGCTGGCCGAGCACGTGCTCGGCGGATCGCTCCAGCTCGACCGCCTCGATGAGCTGCCCGACGACGAAGTGGCGGCCGAGCTCGAGGCGATCCGCGGGTTGGGGCGCTGGAGCGCGGACATGTTCCTGATGTTCCAGCTCGGGCGGCCGGACGTGCTCGCGGTGGGCGATCTCGGGATCCGGCGGGCGGTGATGGTCCGCTACGGCCTGCCGGCGCTCCCCAGCCCCGCGCAGCTCGAGCCGATCGCCGAGCCGTGGCGGCCGTACCGGTCGCTGGCGTGCCGCTTTCTGTGGCGGTCGCTGGCGACGGCGCCGGTGTAGGGGCGGCGGGCGGGCGAGCGCCGCGGCGGCGCGGATGATCCCGCCGGCGCGCGCGCGTCAATCATGAGCGTGTGCGACGAGCGTGTGCGCGCGCCAATCATGGGCGTGGGAAATAACTGTCGCTATGCGGTAGGTATCTCCCACGCTCCCTGGACCGTGGGAGATTTCTCGGAAATAGCCCGAGGTATTTCCCGCGCTCGCCGGCGCGAGCGAAAACCGGATCACGAAACGGGGCCCGAGAGCCGGACCGAAACGGCCGGCCGGCGCCTCAGACCGCCGAGACCTCTTCCTCTTCGGCCACCCGGAACGACGACCCGCAGCCGCACGCCGCGATCACGTTCGGGTTGTCGACCTTGAAGCCGGCGCCTTGGAGGCCATCGACGAAGTCGATGACCGAGCCCTTGACGTACGGAAGGCTCGGCCGGTCCACGAGGAGGCGGATGCCCTTGTCCTCGAAGACGCTGTCACCGTCGCGCTGCTCGTCGAACGCGAGCGCGTACTGGAAACCAGAACAACCGCCGCCACGAACTCCTACTCTGAGCCCGGCGGTCTCGGCCACGGCCGCCTGCGCCGACAGGAACTCGCGGACCTTCTCCGCACCCTTGTCAGTCAGAGTGATCATGCTTCATTCAGTATAGCCACGGGCCCTCGCTAACCTTGAGGACATGACGGCCGGCCCCGTGTCAGCCACCCCGGATGAGCTCAAGGCCCGGATCGAGGCCGAGATTCCGAACGCCCGCGCGGTGGTGACCGGAGACGGCCACCACTTCAACGCGATCGTATCCTCGCCGGCGTTCCGGGGCCTCTCCCGGATCGCCCAGCACCGGCTCGTCTACGAGGTGTTCGGAGACGAGGTGGGCGACCGCATCCACGCACTGTCGATCCAGACGAAAGCCGACGATTGAGAGCAACTCGCGGGGCTGGGAGGCCCGGCGGAGGAGACGAACCATTGAGCGATCAGAGCACCAACCCCCTGCGCGACGAGATCCAGAAGGCCATCTCCGAGAATCGCGTGATCCTGTTCATGAAGGGCACCCCGGAACAGCCGATGTGCGGCTTCTCGGCCCGGACGGTCGCGGTTCTGGAGTCGATGCGTCAGTCGTTCGCGGCGGTCGACGTCCTGCCCGACCCGCGGATCCGGCAGGAGCTGTCCGCGCTCTCGAACTGGCCCACGATCCCCCAGCTGTTCATCGACGGCGAGCTCGTCGGCGGCTGCGACATCGTCACCGAGATGTACCAGTCGGGTGAGCTTCAGGAGGCGCTCGGCCTGGATGCCGGCGCACCGGGGGAGGCGGCGCCAGAGCCCGAGCCAGCCCCCCAGCAGCCGCTGTCGATCGAGAACCGCCTCTAGAAGGTCCGGTGCCGACTGGCCGGCCGGCGCCGGCCCCCGGTGGCGCCGACCACGTCGAAGCGCAGCCTGATGGCCCCCGTGATCAGCAGCGCCGGGTCACGGTATGCCGGCCTCGGCCCGCCCCCGTTCCACCGGATCCGCAACCCGTCGTAGGTCGAGATAGCGGCGAACTCTGAACGCAGCGTCTGCATCGACGTCGGCGCCGGCGGGGGCGGCGCCGACGCGGATCCCCCGCCGAGCACCGCGACCAGGCTTCCGGTGACCGTCGACGTCGGGCTCATCGGCGGGGCCGGGGGCGGAGGACCTTGGAGCGTTCCCGTGAGCACGTGCCGGGAGCCCGCTGGTATGCGGAGCTTGAACGCGACGCCTTCAACCGCGCCACGGAACCTCCGCACGCGCAGGTGGACAGTGACGAGCTGGCCCGCCCGCACCCGACGGGGAGCTCGGACACCGACGATGGTCCCTTCGAGCAGGCCCCGGCGAGCGTCGATCCTGATCGAGACGTTCTCGACATGCAACGTCGCGAACTGGACCTGCTCGAGCAGACCGAACGCCGCCGCCAGATCCGTGGTCACCCCGGCGGCGAGCTCGGGCGGCCCCGGGGCGCTGTCCCCGGCCAATCCGGTTCCGACGTACCGGTTGCAGAACGCGAGGGGCTGGCGGCTCTCGCGGAGTCGCAGCGTGACGCACATGCGCCCCGACTCGTTGGCCGGCGGACCGTTGTAGATCTGGGCCGCGGCCTGACCCGCTGCCACGGGCGCGACCAGGTCGACGAGCGAGGTCCCCAAGGGCAGGCCAACATCGGTTTCGTCGGCCACCTCGGTCTCGAGCCGCAGGACGTTCCTCGTGTCGAGGTCGTTCGCGGTCACGTTCACCGGAACGAGCGGCGGCGGCTGGCCCACGACGCCGAGGACCCCGTTCGGCGTATCGCTGGTAAGGGTGCCTTCGGTGTGACCCGGCGCGGCGAATTTGTAACTCTGGCCGAGCGGATTCCCGATCACGGAATAGACGTACGCGTCCTGGAGCAGGAGCGCGCGCCGGCCGGCGCCGTCGAGCTCGTGCCCGAACGCGTACACGGTGCTCCCGTCGCGATACGTCACCGTTCCGACCGCGCCCATCGGTATCGCGCCCACGGAGTAGCTCGCCGCGACGGACGCACCCGGAACCAGCGCTTGCACCGGGAAGCTCGTCGCCGAGCCCGCCGGCGCGGCGAGCACCACGCGCCCCACGCGCCGGCCGGCCGCCTGGAGCACGTTCAGCATCCCCGGCGAGAGCCCGCCGACGGTCAGGGGACCGAGCAGCGGCCTTACGCGCGCTGTGAATCGCGGCGCCGACCGTGGTGCGTTCACGGGCTCGCCGAGCATCTGCTCGATCGGGGTCACCAGTGCGTCGTAGTTGCCGAAGTCGCCCACGCCCTCCGAGATCGCGCCGGCATTGCGCATCGTGCCGAAAGCGTCCGGACAGTAGACCGGGGACCCGGAGAACCCCTGGGCGATTCCGGTCCCCGCGACCGCCGGCCCGGACGCCCGGACGAGGATCCGGGCGCCTTCGCCGGGCTCTTGGACCACACCGATCACGCGGACGTCGAAACTCGAGAGCGCGGTGCCCTGGATGACGGTCTCCCCGGTGCAGTCCATCCCGGCCTGCACCTCGGACAGGGACATGATCGGGCCACCGTCCGCGAGCGCGCCCGTTGCCGGCAGCGCGAACGCCGCGGCCACGCACAGGATCAAGGCTCGGAAATGCATCAGGCGTGGCTTCCAATCCGGCGGGGGCGCGCAAGCGTATCTCACGCTCCTGCGGATAGCATCATGAGATGACCAGCACGGCGCGCCCGAGTGCCGGCACCCTCGCGCCGCCCACCAGCCCGGTTGTCGCGGTTCGATACGCCGACGGGGTGCTGTGGGCGATCGACCAGACCGAACTGCCGTGGCGCGAGCGCGACCTGAAGCTGACCGACGCCGAGGAGGTGGCCGCGGCGATCAAACGCCTGGCGATCCGTGGGGCGCCGCTGATCGGGGTGGCCGCCGGCTACGGCGTGGCGCTCGAGCTCATGAGCGACCCACGTCCGGAGGCCCTCGATCGCGCGTGCGCGCTGCTCCGCGAGGCGAGGCCGACGGCGGTCAACCTCGCTCGGGCCGTGGACCGGGTTGCCGGCGCGGCGGCCGCCGCGCCATCGGGCGAGCGGGCCGACGCGGCGCTGCATGAGGCCCGTGCCATAGAAAACGAGGAGCTCGCGGCCAGCGATGCGATCGCTCGCCACGGCGCGGAGCTCCTTGCCCACGCGAGCCGGATCCTCACCCACTGCAACACGGGCGCGCTGGCTGCCCCGGGCCGCGGAACGGCGCTCGCGGTCATCGCCGAGCTCGCCGTGCGCGGCACGCTGAGCGAGGTGATCGCCACCGAGTCTCGCCCGCTGCTTCAGGGGACTCGCCTCACCGCCTACGAACTGTCCCGGCTCGCGATTGCGCACCAGCTGATCGTCGACTCGGCCGCCGCTGGCCTGATTGCCTCGGGCGCAGTCGACGCGGTGGTCGTCGGTTGCGACCGAGTGGCCGCGAACGGCGACGTCGCGAACAAGGTCGGCACGTACGGCCTGGCGCTGGCCGCAAGCGCAGCGGCGATCCCGTTCGTGGTCGCCGGACCCACCTCCACGATCGACGAAGACTGCCCAAGCGGCGATGGGATCTCGATAGAGGAGCGCGACCCCGACGAAATCAGCTCCGTCGGCGGCCGGCGACTGGCGCCCCCCGGCACCCCGTGCCGCAATCCGGCGTTCGACGTGACGCCGGCAGCATTGGTGACTGCGCTCGTGACCGAGCGCGGCATCGCCCAACCGGTCACCACCGACTCGCTGCTGGCGCTGAAGCAGTGAGGGTCGCGCGTTCGTACGCCCCCGACGAGGTTCGCATCGAACACGCCGAGGACCCGGAGCCGGGGCCCGAGGAAGTCGTCTGCGACGTCCTCGCGTGCGGCGTGTGCGCCTCGGACGTCCTCGATTGGTACGTGGCGCGCAAGCTCCCAACGGTGCTGGGCCACGAGCTGGCGGGCATCGTGCACGCCGTCGGCCTGGGTGCCGACGGCGTGCAAATTGGCTCCCGGGTAGCGATACACCATCACGCGCCCTGCGGAGAGTGCCGGCGCTGCCGACGCGGTCACGAGACGCTGTGCGAGCGCTTCCGGGCAACCAACCTCCACCCCGGCGGCTTCGCCGAGCGCTTGCGGGTGCCGGCGGAGCTCGTCGGCGAGCTGCTGGAGCTCCCGGACGACATGGATGCCGTCGCGGCCACATTCGTCGAGCCGCTGGCGTGCGTGCTGCGCGCCGAGGATCGAGCGAGGCTACAACCCGGTGACAGCCTCCTGGTGGTCGGCGCCGGCGTCAACGGTCTGCTCGCCATCGCCTCCGCGCACGCCCGCTCGGTGGAGGCCGTGTGGGTGCGAGAGCCGAACCCGGACCGGATGGCCCGGGCTCAGGCTTTCGGGGCCGAGCGCCATGGCAACGAGCTGGTCGACGTTGCGATCGTCTGCACGCCGAAGCCCGACGCGATCGCGGATGCGGCCGCCGCGCTCGCCCCGGGCGGCACGCTCTGCCTGTACGCGCCGCCGGC
Source organism: Solirubrobacterales bacterium (assembly GCA_019244745.1). Taxonomy (GTDB): domain Bacteria; phylum Actinomycetota; class Thermoleophilia; order Solirubrobacterales; family Solirubrobacteraceae; genus Palsa-465. Next base: position 15,586 of record JAFASF010000134.1, read on the forward strand.
TCCCGAGGCGCCTCCGGCGTTCGACGGCACCTCGTTGTTCATGCGGGAGCTGACGATCACCGCCAGCTACTCGGCGGGCCCGAACGACATGCGCCGCGCGCTCGAGCTGATCTCCTCCGGGCAGATCGATCCGCTTCCCCTGGTGACTCACCGCCTAGCGCTCGAGGAGACCGCGGCGGCACTCGCGCTCCAGCGCGGAGGTGGCGCGCTCAAGGTGGTGGTCGTGCCATGAGAGCCGCGCTCCTCTACGGCCCCGAGGACCTGCGCGTCGAGGACGTCGAGGAGCCCGAGGGGGAAGTGGTCGTGGAAGTGCAGGCAGCGACCACCTGCGGCACGGACGTGAAGATGTGGCGTCACGGACACCGGGCGCTGGCGCCCTACCCGTGCCGGTTCGGGCATGAGACCGCGGGCGTCCGGCTGGATACCGGGGACCGCGTGCTGGTCTCGGACTCGATCGCCTGCGGCGAGTGCGCCCCGTGCCGGGCGGGGCGACCCCAGATCTGTCGCGCGCCGATCTGGGTCCTGGGGGGATTCGGCGAGCGGATCGCGGCACCCCCCGAAGCGCTTCACCCCATCCCGGACCACCTCTCGGCGGCCGCCGCGGCGATCGCCGAGCCTCTTGCGGCCGCGATCCATGCGATTGCCCGCGGCACCGACTCGAGCGACGTCGGGGTCATCGGAGGCGGACCGATGGGCCTGATGCTGGGTGCGTTGATGGCCGCCGATGGCCGCTCGGTCGCGGTCTCCGACCCGCATCCCGAGCGCCGCACCCAGGCTACGCAACTCGGCGCCAGCGCCGTCGATGCCCAAAACCTCGGCCAGCACGACCTGGTGTTCGAAGCGGTCGGGCGACCCGAGGCGTGGCGCGCCGCGGTCAACGCCGCGGCACCCGGCGGCGTCGTCGTGTTTGTGGGCGGCTGCCCCAAGGGCGCGGAAGTCACGCTTCCGCCCGCGCCGATCCACTACGACGAGCTCGAGCTGCGCGGCACCTTCCATCACTCCCCCGCCGAGGTCGATCGCGCGCTCGCGATTCTCGGAGCGGGCGGGATCGAGTGGCAGGTGCTGCTCGGCGAAACGATCTCGCTCGAGGAACTGCCGCTAGCGCTCGCGGCGCCGTCCGGTGGGCCGGCCAAGAAATGGGTGGTGGACCCCCGCACGAGGGCTACTGGTGCTGCCGTCTGAAGTCGAGGTACTCCACGATGCGGCGCGAGTCGCAGATCGCCTCCCCGTCGATCACCAGGACGGGCACCCGCCGCTGGTCGGTCAGCGCCTCGACCTCGGGTCGCCGTGAGCGGCGTTGTGGGACCTTCACTTCCGCAAAGGCGATCCCTTCTCGGCTGAGCGCGCGCGCCACCTTACCGCACGGGCACAGCCAGTTCGTCGGGGTCGTGCAGCGGTACAGCGTGGCCACCGGCCAAGGACGATAGAGCGCCTGCGCACAGACGTCGCTCAGCCGAGCCCGGTCCGCCTGAGCACGCTCGCCGCCGCGCGCAGCGGCAGTGACTGGCGCGAGCCGACCGCCGGCAGCCGGGCGCCCTCGCGCTCGCGATACCAGGCAATGGTCTCCTCCAGGGCGTCCTCGTGCGGCGAAGTGCGCCATCCCAGCTGTTCCTTGGCTTTGGTGTTCCTGAACGCCCAGGTCAGCGAGGCGGCGCGGATCTCCGGCGGGGGCGGCATCCGTGGGCCCATGCCGGGAACACGCTGCCCCGCCGCGGCCAGCGCGAGCGCCACCGGGACGGGGAGCTTCACCGCCGGCGGCTCCACCCCGGACAATCGGCCCAGGTCGGCGAACAGCCGGTCCAGCGTGTAGTTCCGATTCCCCAGGATGTACCGCTCCCCCACCGTCCCGCGTTCATCGGCCAGCAGGTGACCGCGCGCCACGTCCTCCACGCCGACGATGTTGAGCGTTCCGTCCACGTAGGCCGGAATTCGGCGCAGCATGAACCGCCGCACCAGTGCCGTTGAGGAGCGTCCCGGATCGCCCGCCCCCAGCGCGTACGTCGGGTTGACGATCACCAGCGGGAGCCCGCGGACGACCAAGCGCAGCGCCATGACCTCCGCCTCGTGCTTGGAGTCCACATAGGCGATCCCGTAGCGGCCGGCATCCCAGACGTTCGTCTCATCGGCGGTGGAGCCCTTCGGAGCGGGTCCGACCGCGGCGACCGACGAGGTGTAGACGACGCGCTGCACGCCGGCTCGGAGTGCCTCCTCGAGGACGATACGGGTGCCCTCGAAGTTCAGCGCGAACGCCTGCTCGCGGGGCAGCCCGAGATTGGTGGTGCCGGCGGCGTGAAAGACGCGATCGACGCCCCCGAGCGCCCGCCGGATCGATTGCCGGTCGCGCACGTCCGCGCGCGCCTGTTCGACCGGGAGGCCGGCGAGGGCGTCGAGTCTGGAATCCGCACGAACGGTGACCCTCACCTCATCGCCTCGCTCGACGAGCAACCGGGTGATGTGCGACCCGATGAAACCGGTCCCGCCGATAATCAGCGTGAGGGGCACCTCAGCAAGCCCAGTGTAAGTGGTTCTCTTCGTAAGTACGGCGACACCGAGAGGCGTCCCTGGCGGATGACTGTCGAGGACGCAGCGAGCGTGGCGTACCTGGAAGGTATGCGAGCGAGCGAGGACGAAGACAGGCGCCGTCAGGGCGGCTCGAATGTCGTCGTATTTGCGAAGAGGACCACGAGACCGGGCCGTGATCCTGGCCAGGACTCAAGCCCAGCTCAACTCCTCGCACGCTGCTATTCGCCAAGCTAGGGTCCCGCCGTGATGGCCGTCGCGATCGTCACCGATACGTGCCATTACCTTCCCCGCGACCTCATAGAGGCGCAGGGGATCCGCGAGGTCAGCCTGTACCTGCACTGGGACGGGGAGACCCAGCGCGAAAGCGACATCACGAACTACGATGCCTACTACGAGCGCCTGCGCACGGCCCCGGAGCTCCCGAGCACGTCGCAACCGTCGATCGGAGACTTCCTCGCCACGTACGAGCCGCTGCTGCGCGCCGGCGACGACGTCGTCTCCATCCACCTCGCCGGCGGCATGTCGGGGACGGTGCACGCCGCAGAGCAGGCGCGCGAGCAGCTCGGAAAGCTCGCGGGTCGCGTACACGTGGTCGACTCCGAATCCGCTTGCGGCGGCGAAGGGCTGGTCGTCCTGGCCGCCGCGGCGGCCGCGCGAGCCGGCGCCGACGCCCCCGGGGTAGTGGGGCGCGCGCACCATGCCCGGGCCCATCTGCGCTTGTGGTTCGCGATCGACACACTCGACTACCTGCGTCGGGGTGGCCGGATCGGGGGCGCCCGAGCGTGGCTGGGGTCGGCGCTGCAGATCAAGCCGATCCTGACCGTCGAGTCCGTAATCACGCCGGTCGAGCGGGTGCGCACGTCGCGGCGCGCGTTCGAGCGCCTGGTGGAGCTGCTGCGAACGCGAGCGAGGGATGGAGCCGACGCCTGGGTCATCCAGCACATCCAGGCCTACCGCGAAGCCGAGGAGCTCGCCCGGTTGGGCCAGGAGATGTTCAAGCGCGAGCCGCTGGTGGTTTCCCAGGTCGGCCCGGTCATCGGAGCCCATGTCGGACCCGGGCTGCTGGGTGCCGGCGGAATCCCCGCCAGCCTCATCTAAGGCTGGTCAGGACCCGGAACCGCGCTGGCGCCGGCCGAACGCGATCGCCGCGATCGCAGCCACGCCACCGCCGAGCACAAACCCCGCGACCCCGGCCCCGATCATGATCTCGCGCTGGTGGTTTCGAAGCTGAGCTCGCCAGTCGGTCAGGCGGCCCACTTCGAGCCGCAGCTTCTCGAGCGAGGTGCCTAGCTGCTGGCGATTCTGCTCGATCGAGGCGCGGATCTCCTGCGGCGAGCGCGCGGGCGCGGGCATCAGCGATTGGCCTCGGGGCGCGTGGGAGCGGGCACCTGCTCGCCCTCCCTGACCGCGGGCACGGGCATATGCCGATCGGCCTCCGCCTTGGACACCGTCTCGCGGATCCGCTTTGCCTCGTCGATCGCCATCGTCGGCGTCGGCGCTCCGACCCGGAGCTTGCGCCAGGCGAACAACCCCGCGATCAGCGCCAGCACGAACAGGCCCCCCGTCACGATCAGGAAACCAATCCAGAGATCTCCCGCCCCGCTTACGAACACCGCGTTCAGCGCCCACGCGATCGTCTCCATGGCAAACCAGATCCCGAACACCGCGAACACGGCGCCGGCCGCCACCGCGGCCGCGCCCCGGGCGATGCTCGAGACCTTCGCCTTTACCTCCGCCTTGGCGAGTTCGACCTCCTCGCGCACGAGCACCGACATCCGCTCGGAGACCTCGGTCACCGCGGTCGTGATGTTCTCGTTCTTGCCGGGCTCAGTGGGCAATGCGCCTGAGGATCTGGGCGAGTAAGAACGCGCCGGCGAACACGGCGCCGACGGCGAGCTCGGGGCGGTCGTGGATCAACTCACCGGCGCGGTCGGTCAGTGGCTTACCAGCGCCATCGGTCGTGGGTGATCCCGGAACCGCGGGCAGCGAGCCCGCACCGGCAGGGGCTGGCTGGGCGCTCGGACTCGCGGGTTGATCGGTCACTCGGGTGGCTCTTCGCCGAAGACGCGCGTCCAGATCAGCGCTGCCAATCGCGCCGCGACGATGCTTGCGAGCGCGCCGGTGCCGGCTAGCAGTCCTGACCAGAGTAGACGCTTGACCAAAGGGCTCTCCGTCATCGGTCGGGATTCAATCAGACTTGCCGGGCGTTGCGGGACCGGCGGCTGACCCGCGCTCATCGCTCGAGCCCCCGGCAGATCGTCTCGACGATCAGGCCCTTGGCACGTTCGAGCTCCTCCTCGCCGGCCCCCCCGGCCTCGAAGATCCAGCTCGTCAGCACCTGCTCGACGAGCCCGTAAAAGGCCAGTGAGGCAAACTGCGGGGTGATCTCCCTTCGGAACGTGCCCTCGGCCTGCGCCCGCGCGACGATGGCCGCGATCTGCTCATACGCCTCGCGGATCTTGGCCAGATGGGTGCGGCCGAACGTGTTGGCGGCACGCGTCACCTCGACGATGATCACCTTCATCAGGTCGGGGTCGTGGCGGTAGGAATCGATGATGAAGGCCGCGATCGCGTAGAGCTTCTCCCGCGGCGAGCTTCGCGACGCGTCGGCCTCGGAGATCGCGGCCAGCATCACGTCCCAGCGCTCCAGGAACAGCGTGTCGAGGATCTCCTCCTTGGAGGAGAAGTAGTGGTAGACGAGCCCGTAGGCGACACCGGCCTCGTCGGCGATGTCCGAGACCCGGCAGGTGTGAAATCCCTGGCGCGCGAACACCCGCACCGCCGCGTCGAGGATCACGCGGCGCTTGTCGACCGCCGCCGTCGTCGCCGAAGCGGTCATAGAGCCGCCGTGGGATCGCGCACGTCGTCCCGGCGATGCGCGAGCGACGGAAGCCGTTGCCTGATATCGCGCAGCGCCGCGAAGTCGAGGTCGGTCACGATCACGGTCTCGGAGTCGGGGGCCAGAGCAAGCACGAGTCCCCAGGGATCGACGATCATCGATCGGCCGCCCGCGCGGTGACCGGGCGGATGGGCCCCGACTTGATTTGCGGCGACCACGAAGCACTGGTTCTCGATCGCCCGCGCCCGGAGCAACACCTCCCAGTGGTCGCGGGTGGTGGCGAGGGTGAACGCGGCGGGAACCGCGATCACCTCGGCGCCCCGCGCGCTCAGGATTCCGTACAGCTCGGGAAAGCGCACGTCGTAGCAGATGGTCAGGCCGATCAGGATCCCGTCGGCGAGCTCGGACACGACCGACTCGTCGCCCGCCTCCTCGGTCGCTGACTCCGCGTACTGCACCCCGTCGACCTCGACGTCGAACATGTGAATCTTCCGGTAGACCGCGCGCAGCTCTCCGTCAGGTCCGACGTGGACGCTCGTGTTCGCCGTCTTGGTGCGGCCCTCGAGCTTCTCCGCGATTGATCCGGCCACGAGATCGATCCCCAACTCGCGGGCGGCCGAGCGCGCCCAGGTGATACAGGCGCCGTCGAGGGGCTCCGCTCCGGCCGTCATCTGTTCGGCGGTCCCCAGCACGCTCCACTTCTCGGGCAGCACGACGAGCTGCGCCCCGCGCCCGGCGGCCTCCCGAACCAGCCGGTCGGCCGTGGCCAGATTGCGATCGATGTCTTCCGTGGAGTTGAGCTGTACGGCGGCGGCGCGCATCGCTGACCACCTATGGGTATCAGATCACGACGCGTGGTGGTGGGCGCGTCGGAGCGCCGCCAGCAACAGCTTCGAGTGCATCGCGCCGATCAGGTCACGGAGCGGTTCGGCTCCCGAGGAGATGATCTCGACCGCGCGCTCGACCGCCACCCCGCCCGCCAGGCGGTCGAGGAGCACCCGCACCTCCTCGTCCACCAGCGGCTCGAGCGCGTGCCGATAACGGAGCGTGTCGTATACGGTGAAGCCGATCGCCTCCTCATAGCCCCCCGCGCGAAAGCGCGATATCGCCTCGATGATCGCCACGTCGTCGGCGTCATAACCGCGGGCGGTCGGGGTCAGCACGGCGATGTCCTCGAGCCGCTCCAGGACGTTCTGCGGCATGGCATAGGTCTCCCGGACCTTCGTCCGCGACACCCGCCGCGTCTCGCGAGCCTCGATCGCCTGCTCGAGGATCCTGTCCTCGAGCTCGATCAGCCGCGCCGCCCGTTCCGGGTCTGAGCCGATCAGGTCGCGGATCACTCGCAGAGGCATGAACCGTTCCTCCTGCAAGCGCTTGATCAGCCGGACCCGGTCGACGAACTCCACCGGGTAGTAGGCCATGTTCCGGCTCGTGCGCACGACCTCGTCGTCCGTGCCGAGCAGCCCCTCGCGCAGGTAGTGCTTGATCGTCCCCGCGCTGACCCCCGAGCGCACCGCGAGCTCGGACATCCTGAGCATCCCGTTTGCCGCGGTCGAGGTCATGATGCGCTCATGAACGACCCGCGCGCGGCCTCGGCGGCCCCGGGCCCTGCGACCGCCCCGGCGTCGTGGAGCGCGGAGATCTCCTGGGGGGAATATCCAGCCGCCCTGAGGACTTCATCGGTGTGCTGCCCGAGCGCCGGCCCCGGCGCGCGGGTGGGATCGCCGGGCGTGCGGCTCAGCTTGACCGGCAGCCCCAGCAGCCTGACCGGTCGCTCAGCCCCCGGCTGGTCGAGCTCCACCACCATCTCCCGAGAGGTCACGAGCTCCGACTCCAACGCCTCGTCCAGGTCAAGGACAGGTTCCAGGCAGCAGTCATGCTCGGAGGCGAACGCCCGCCACTCCTCGCGGGTCCGCGCGGCAAAGACCTCGCACACCGCCCGGTGGACGTCCGACCCCGGTGGGTCGAACGCATGCTCCAGCAGGTCCTCGCGGCCGACGCCGACACAGAACGTCCTCCAGAACTTCGGCTCGAGCGCGCCGAGCGTCACGTAGCCGTCGGCGCATCGGTACGGCCGGTAGCACGTCAGACCGCCAGCCAGCGGCAGCTGTCCACGATGAGGCCACCCTCCGGTCGCCAGCGCGTCCGCCGCCACGAACGCGAGCCACGCCATCGACCCGTGGAACATCGAGCAGTCCACAAGCTGGCCGGCGCCGGAGCGCTCCCGCTCTCGCAGCGCGATGAAGATGCCGACCAGGGCGGTCAGTGCCCCGCCGCCGAGGTCCGCGATCTGTCCCGCGGACTGAACCGGAGGACCATCGCCCTCTCCGGTGAGGCCCAGGATCCCGTTGAGTCCGAGGTAGTTCATGTCGTGGCCGGAGCGATCCCGGCTTGGACCGTCCTGACCGTAGCCCGTGATCGCGCAGTACACGAGCCCCGGGTTCTCGAGGCGCAGGCGCTCGAAACCGACCCCGAGCCGGTCAAGGACGCCGGGACGGAAAGATTCGAGCAACACGTCGGCGTGTCGCGCCAGGCGGATCAGCACCTCCTTACCGGCGTCGGTCTTCAGGTCCACCCGTATCGAGCGCTTGCCGCGATTGAGCGCCAGGAACAGGGCGCTGCGCGCGCTCGGATCGGCGCCTTCGTAGTACGGCGGCGACCAGCGGACGTAGTCGCCGAGGCCCGTGTCCTCGACCTTGATCACGTCGGCGCCGAAGTCGGCGAGCAGCAGCGAGCAGAACCCGCCCGGGAGGAGCCTCGTCAGGTCGAGGACCTTCAGGTCCGCCAGCGGTAGCTCACTCATGCCCTCACCGGCGTCGGGATGCCCAACAGCTCTCGGGCCTCGGCGACCGTCGCCGGCCGGCGTCCCACCTCCTCGGTCATCCGACGCGCCTTGGCGATCAGGTCTCCGTTGGAGCGCGCCATCGAGCCGTCAGGCAGATAGAAGTTGTCCTCGAGCCCGACCCGGATCGACCCCCCCAGGGTCAGCGCGGCGGCCACCAGCATCCACTGGTCGCGGCTGATCCCGATCACACCCCAGTGCTGGTTGCCGGCCGGCATGTTATCGGCCATCGCGGCGAGGTTGCGGGCCGTCGCGGGCACGCCCCCGACGACCCCCATCACGAAGTCCGCGTGCAGCGGCTCGTCGAGCAGTCCCATGTCGAGGAGCGGGGCAAGCGAGCCGACGTGGCCGAGGTCGAAGCACTCGTGCTCGGGCTTGATCGCAAGCCGGCGCATCGCCTCGAGCAGCTCGATGATCTCCTCGAACGGGTTGGCGAACACGAACTTGAACACGAAGTCCTTGCGCTTGCTCGAGTACTTCGCGTAGTTCATCGAGCCCATGTTCAGCGCGGCAACCTCCGGGCGCCCGGCTTCCAGGTACGCGATGCGCTTGGCGACGGGCACACCGATCGTCCCGGTCGAGAAGTTGATGATCGCCGCATCCCCGACCTCGCCGACGATCGCCTCGCGGATCGCCACAAAGTCTTCGACCTCGTACGAGGGCGTGCCATCCGGCCTGCGTGCGTGGATGTGGATGTGGACGCCGCCCTCGTCGACGATCCGGCGGGCCTCGGCGGCGTACTCCTCGGGCGCGTAGGGGATCGCGGGGCACTGATCGCGATTGGCGATCGCGCCCGAGATCGCGCACGTGATCACAACGGGGCGGCCCAGGTCGACGCTCATACCGGGGCGACGCCGTTGCGCTTCCAGGGCCGCGGCACTCGCTTGCCGGCGGCCATCTCGAGCGCCCGGCAGATCGTGGGCCGCGTTTCGCGGGGATCGATCACGTCGTCGATCATGTCGTTGCCCGCCGCGATGTACACGTCGATGATCTTGCGAAAGTCCGCAATCAGCTCCGCCCGCTTCGCGGCCGGGTCATCGGCGGCCTCGACCTGCTTGCGGAAGATGATCTCCACTGCGCCCTCGGGACCCATCACGCTGATCTCCGCCGAAGGCCAGGCGACGATCAGGTCCGGCTCGTAGGCGCGGCCGCACATCACGTAGTAGCCGGCGCCGTACGCCTTTCGCAGGACGACCGTGATCTTCGGAACGGTCGCGTTCGCGGTGGCGTAGAGCATCTTCGCCCCGTGGCGGATGATCCCGGCCTCTTCGACCTTGGTCCCCACCATGAAGCCGGGCACGTCCATCAGGTAGACGAGCGGGATCCCGTAGGCGTTGCACAAGTTGATGAACCGCGCCGCCTTGTCGGCCGAGTCGTTGTCGAGGATCCCGCCCAGCTGCTTGGGCTGGTTGGCAACGATGCCGGCGGGCCGGCCGCCGAACCGGGCCAGACACGTGATGATCGTCTTGGCGAACTGCGGCTTGAGGTCGAAGTACTCCCCGTCGTCGACGATCCGGCGAACGACCTCGTACATGTCATACGGCTTGCGGTTGGAATCGGGAAGCACGTCGAGCAGCTCCTCGTCGCCGCGGTCGATCGAGTCGGTGCACGGCACCACCGGAGGCGGCTCCTCGCAATGCGAAGGGAAGTAGCCGAGATACCGCTTGATGGCCTCGATGCACTCCGGATCGTTCGCGACCTCGAGGTCGCCGACGCCGGACTTGCGGCAGTGCACGCGCGAGCCGCCAAGCTCCTCCTGGGTCACCTCCTCCCCGACGGCCGCGCGGACCAGGTGGGGGCCCGCGAGCGCCATCGAACCACGACCGCGAACCATCGGCACGAAGTCGGCCAGCCCGGGGATGTACGCGGTCCCGGCGGCGCACGGACCCATCAGCGCGGCGACCTGGGGGATCACGCCCGAGTTGATCACCTCCTCGCGGAACAGGTGCCCGGAGCCGGCGAACAGCGACCCCACCGCCTCCTGGATCCGGGCGCCGGCCGAGTCGAGCAGCCAGATCATCGGGATCCGCTTCGTCAGCGCCAGCTCCCGCAGCCGCGTGACCTTGAGCTCGCCGGTCATCCCCATGGATCCAGCCATCACCGTGAAGTCGTAGGCGGCGACGGCGACGAGCCGCCCGTCGATCTTGCCGTAGCCCGTGATCACTCCGTCCGCCGGCGCCTCGCGACCCTCCATCGCGCGCTGCGAGAAGTGCGGTCGGCCGTGGATGCCGAGCTCCACGAACGTGCCGGCGTCGATCAGCAGATCCAGGCGCTCGCGCGCGGTCAGCTTCTCGGCGGCGTGTTGGGTGGCGATCTTCTCTGGGCCGCCACCACGCTTGATCTGCTCGCGCCGAGCGCGGAGGTCTTCCGCGAGCGGTCTCAGCAGGCTGGGAGCGGTGGCGTCGGTGGTCATCGACCCTTCCACTCGGGCTCGCGCTTGTCGAAGAACGCCCTGACTCCCTCCGCGAGGTCCTCGGTCGAGAACGCGATCGTTAGCTGCGATCGCAGGAACTCGATCGCATCGGCGAACGCCATGTCCTGCTGGCGGAACATCGCGTCCTTGCCCAGCCGCATCATGACCGGCGAGGTGCGGGCGAGCTTCTCCGCCCACTCGCGGACCGTGTTCTCGAACTCGCCGGCGGGCACGACCCGGTTGACGATCCCGATCCGATGGGCTTCCTCGGCCGAGATCTGCTCACCGAGCAGGAGCAGCTCGTTGGTCGCCTTGCGCGGAACGTTTCTATAGATCAGCGCCATGATCATGAACGGGAACACGCCCACGCCGATCTCTGGGGTCCCGAAGCGGGCGCCCTCCCGGGCGATGATCAGATCGCAGGCCAGCGCGATCCCGAGCGCGCCCGCGAGCACGTGCCCGTTGGCCGCGCAGATGGAAGGCTTGCCGAGCTCACCCAACAGGCGGAACACGCGCGGGAAGCGCTCGGTGGCGAAATGCTTGTGCACGAGCGGCACGTCCGCGCCAAAGCCCGCGAGGTTGGCGCCAGCGGAGAACACGCGCTCGTGGGTGGAGGTCAGCACCACGCAACGCACCTGCGGGGCCTCGCGCGCGGTCTCGAGCACATCGATCAGCTCTCCGAGCAGTTCGTCCGAGAGCGCGTTGCGCGTCTCGGGTTGGTCGAGGGCGATCGTGGCGACGCCGCTCTCGGACACTTCGTAGCGCAACGTGGCATAGGGCATCAACGGGATCCTCTCACAAGAAGTAGTAAGTAGGAAGTCCTACTGTTTACTTTCTGCTCGGCTACCGGTACGGTCCTCTGCCATGACAACCGTCGATGTCCTCAAACCTGACTTCGCCGCCCAGCGCAAGCATTTCATCTTCACCGACGAGCACGAGCAGCTGCGCGAGTCGATCCGCCGTTTCGTGATCAACGAGCTCCAACCGCACGCCGAGGAGTGGGAGGAGACCACCTTCCCCGACTGGGTCTTCGAGCGGATGGGCGAGCTCGGCTTCCTGGGCCTCGACAAGCCCGAGCAGTACGGCGGTCAGGGCGGGGACTACTACACCGCGCTGGTGCTCGCCGAGGAGCTCGTGCACGCGCACTGCGGCGGCCTGGGCATGGGGATCGCGGTTCAGACCGATATGGCGATGCCGCCGATCCTCAAGTTCGGCACCGAGGAGCAGAAGCGCGAGTGGCTCGTGCCGGCGATCCAGGGCAAGAAGATCCTCTGCCTGGGAATCAGCGAGCCCGACGCGGGCTCAGATGTCGCTGGAATCAAGACCCGCGCGCGCAGGGACGGCGACGAGTACGTGATCGACGGCTCCAAGACGTTCATCACCAATGGCCACCGCGCCCACGGCATCGTGCTGGTCACCAAGACCGACCACGAGGCGGGGTACGACGGGTTCACGCTGTTCTTGGTACCCATGGACCTACCGGGCGTGATCCGAGAGAAGCGCCTCGAGAAGCTCGGCATGCACGCCTCCGACACCGCTCTCTTGGCCTTCCAGGACGTGCGCGTTCCCGCCTCCGCCGTGCTCGGTCAAATCGGCAAGGGCTTCTACCACATCATGTGGGAGCTCCAGGGCGAGCGCCTGATCGGCGCGGCGGGATCAGTGGCCGGCGCCCAGCACGTGTTCGATCGCACGCTTCAGTACGCCAAGGAGCGAACCGCGTTTGGCCGCGCGATCGGTCACTTCCAGGTCACTCGGCACAAGTTCGCCGAGATGGCGACCAAGATCGAGACCGCGCGTCAGATGGTCTACACCACGGCCTGGCGCTTTCAGCATGGCGAGTACCCCGTCCGCGAGATCACGATGGCCAAGCTCCACGCGGCCCGCATCGCGGTCGAGGTGGCGGACGAGTGCATCCAGATCCACGGCGGGAACGGCTATATGAAGGAGTACGGGATCGAGCGCTCGTGGCGCGATCTGCGGCTGAACCGCATCGGCGCCGGCACGGACGAGATCATGCTCGATGTGATCGGGCGCTCGTACGGTCTGTAGAGGATCGGGACGGGTGTGACATTTCTCCATTTGAGAAGCGTCGCCCTGTGAGATAGTTAGCCGATTCTAAGGGGCAACGAGAAGGAGAGCCGGATGGCACTCGCAGAAGACAAACGCACGGCGCCGACGTCGCGCAAGACCAGCCGCTACGGCTGGCTACCGGACCTTCCGGATCCAAGGGACCGGATATTCAACCTCGAGGAGGCGATCTCGCGGGCCGATCAGGTGCCGCCGAAGGTCGATCTGAGCCCGAACATGCCGCCGATCTACAACCAGGGGCACCTGGGGTCGTGCACGGGCAACGGGATCGCTCGCGCGCTCGAGTACGAGCAGACTCGGCAAAGCGAGCCCGCGGTGACGCCCTCGCGTTTGTTCATCTACTACAACGAGCGCGTCATCGAGGGCACGGTCAACCAGGACTCGGGCGGGCAGATCCGGGACGGAATCAAGGTGGTGGCAACGCTGGGCGCGCCGCCCGAGGCGGAGTGGCCCTACTCGGACGCGAATCCGGGCCCGTTTGAGCAGAAGCCCCCGCCCAACGTCTACCAGGACGCGACCAAGCACGAGGCGCTGGTGTACAAGCGCGTGCTGCTCGGCGGCGCCGGCGCCCCGCTGCGCACCGCGCTCGCGGCCGGCTACCCCGTGGTGTTCGGCTTCAGCGTGCCGATGTCGTTCGAGGACGGCTCCTGGGACCCGACCAAGGAGCCGCTGCCGGTTCCCGGGCCAGGCGAGCAATTCATCGGCGGCCACTGCGTGGTCATGAGCGGCTATGACTTCACTCGCACCCGGTTCAGCGACCCGGCCTTTCAAATCGAGAACTCGTGGGGCGAGGGCTGGGGAATGGGCGGCCGCTTCTGGATGGACGCGCACTGGTTCGACCCGAACGCGGGGCTGGTGTCGGACCTCTGGGTGATCACGAAGGTCACGTAGTCGTTCGGCGGCCCAGACCCGCCCTTCACACATAAGCACGCGGAGCTCCGGGCCGCCGTCCGGCGGGTCGTGAAGAGCGCACTTCGCGCGGGTATCACAATGTCGCCGTGGACTCGATGCGCGGAAAGCTCCTGATCGCCGGACCCGGGCTCCTGGACCCGAACTTCTGGCGCACGGTGGTGCTCGTGATCGAGCACACCGAGGATGGAGCGCTCGGCGTGGTGCTCAACCGGCCGTCCGAGACGACGGTCGGCGAGGCCGTCCCGCAGCTTGAGGAGCTCGTCGACCTGGGCGATCAGCTGTTCATCGGCGGGCCGGTGCAGCCGTCCTCGGTGATAGTGCTCGCGCAGTTCGAGGATCCGGACGATGCGGCGCTGATCGCGTTCGAGGATGTGGGGGTGCTCGGCGCCGGCTCCTCGCCGGAAGACGGTCCGGTCTCCGGAGTACGCACCGGCCGCGCGTTTGTGGGTCACTCGGGCTGGGGGCCGGGACAGCTCGACGGGGAGCTCGAGCGCGGCGACTGGATCCTGGAGAGCGCCCGGCTTCCCGATGCTTTCACCGCCGAGCCGGTGGCGCTGTGGTCCGAGGTCCTGACGCGCAAGGGCGGGAACTACGCGTTGATCGCGCGCATGCCGCCCGATCCGTCGGTTAACTGAGCGCATGGCGCACGACCACGTCCACGCGACGCGAGCCGCCGATGGCCGCGCGCTGACCTTCGCGCTGGTCCTGATCCTCGCCTTCATGGTCGCGGAGGTCGTGGCCGGCGTCCTGGCGTCGTCGCTGGCGTTGCTGTCGGACTCGGCCCACATGCTCACCGACGCCGCGGCGCTCGGCCTCTCGCTGGCCGCGGCCCACTTGGCCGCGCGCCCGGCGCGGGGGGCGATGACCTACGGCCTCGGTCGGGCAGAGATCCTGAGCGCCCAGGCCAACGGCGTGACGCTGCTGATCCTCGCGCTGCTGATCGTCTTCGAAGCGATCAGGAGGCTCGTGTCGCCACCGGAGGTGCACGGCACGCTCGTGCTCGTGGTCGCGCTGGTGGGGATCGTCGTGAACCTGTTCGCGGCCCGGATCCTCGCGGGCCGACCGGGCGAGACCCGCACCCTCAACGTCGAGGGATCCTACCGGCACATCCTCACCGACCTGTACGGATTCATCGCCACCGCGCTGGCGGCGGTCGTGATCATGGCCACCGGCTTCGATCGCGCGGACGCGATCGCCTCGCTGCTCGTCGCCGCGCTGATGTTGCACGCCGCTTACGGGCTGCTGATGGCATCGGGCCGGGTGTTCATGGAAGCTGCGCCAGCCGGGCTGGACCCCGAGCAGATCGGCCGCCTGCTCGCCGCCTACCCGGGGGTGGTCGAGGTCCACGACCTCCACGTGTGGGAGGTGACCTCGGGATTTCCGGCGCTCTCCGCCCACGTCGTGGTGCGCGCCGGCAGCGACTGCCACGAGCTTCGCCGGGCGCTCCAGCGGCTGCTCGAGGACCGCTTCGACCTGCACCACACCACGCTCCAGGTCGACCACGAGGCGGCGTCGCAACCGCCGCTGCAGATCGAGGTCGCGGGCCAGCCCGAGGACCGGAGGTAGACTGGCGCGATGAGAGCTGTCCGTCCCTGCCGGGCCCGATGAAGGTGGTCAAGCCGGGACCCGACCGAGAGGTGCCTCGCGGGGTCGTGGGAGGCTCGGAGATCTCGCAGGCCACCGCCGGCGCGCAGAACATCTACATGGCCGTGTTCCGCGTGCCGCCGGGTGCACAGTCGCGCCCGCACTACCA
Source organism: Solirubrobacterales bacterium (assembly GCA_019244745.1). Classification (GTDB taxonomy): domain Bacteria; phylum Actinomycetota; class Thermoleophilia; order Solirubrobacterales; family Solirubrobacteraceae; genus Palsa-465. The sequence goes on from JAFASF010000134.1 coordinate 30,956, forward strand.
CGAGGGATGCGAGAGCGCCGTGTACATGCTCTCTGGGGAACTGCGAGTCAAATGGGGCGACCACCTCGAGGAGGAGCTGATGCTCGAGCCGCGCGACCTCGTCTACGTCCCGCCGCGCGAGACGCACGTGCTCGTGAACCCTTCCAACAGCGAGCCCGCCGAATACGTGGTGGCTCGCGACTCGCCGCTCGAGGACGCGGTCATCGTGCCCTGGGCGGAGGGCCCGTAAAAGAGGGTGTTCGAGATAAGGCGCCATATTCGCGCCTTATCTCGAACACCCCCGCGCCTCCCCGAGCGATAGCCGGCACCCGCTGAAGTAATCCCCGGCCGGCGAGACCAAATAGCAGACGATGCCCGCCACGTCCTGGTCGGTGGTCCGCGCGCCCGGGGCAACCATCGTCACGGTGATCTGATGGCGCGCCCACTCGACCGACAGCGTCCGCGTGAGATTCTCGAGCGCCGCGCGGATCGGTTCGGCGAACGCGCCGGCGCCCGCGCGCGGACCTATCAACACGATCTTGCCGCCGCGCCCGCTGGGGATCAGCTCTCCGGTCGCGAGCTCATGGATCGCCACCCAGGCTTGTTCGAGCGCGGTCCGGAGCCCTTTCGACCCGCCACCGGCGAACGCCGCGGACGCGTCATACACGAGCGCGTGCAGCGGCGCCCGCGCGCGAGCCCAAGACCCGACCACCTCGCCGGCGATCGCCTGCTCGACGTCGGGCTCGAACCGCTCCGTGCGAGCGCCCAGCTTCACCAGCGACTCCCGGAGCGCCGCTGGGACGCCCCCCGCCACCGCGACCGACCGACCCTCGAGAAGACCTTCGCGCAGCAGCGTCATCGGCGACACGCTATCTCCTCGACCTCGTAGCGGACGAGTACGATCGTGCGCGGAGACGGAAGGAGCAGAGGATGACGTTGTCCTATTCGCACGGCGCCTTTGACGAACCGCTACTCGGCGAGACGATCGCCCACAACCTGGAACGGACGGTCGCGCGCGTGCCGGATAGCGACGCGCTCGTGTCCTGCCCGCAGAACGCCCGGTTTACATACGCTCAGTTCAACGGGGCCGTCGACCGGCTGGCCGCAGGCATGCTCACAGGCGGGCTGCGCAAGGGCGATCGAGTCGGCGTCTGGAGCCCGAACCGGGCCGAATGGGTGCTCGTCCAGTACGCCACGGCCAAGCTGGGGGTGATTCTCGTCAACGTCAATCCCGCATACCGGACCAACGAGCTCGAGTACGCGCTCGCACAGTCGGGATGCCGCTGGATCCTGTCCGCGCAGGAGTCCCGCGGCTCGGATTTCGTGGCCATGGTCGACCAGATAAGAGGATCGGTGGGCTCGCTCGAGCGCGCCGTGTTCTTCGATACGGACGAGTGGGAGGAGCTCGCGGACGGGAGCGGAGGCGGAGGAGCCGCCCATGACGCGATCCAAGCCTCGATGGAAGAGCTCGACTTCGACGACCCCATCAACATCCAGTACACGAGCGGCACGACTGGCTTTCCCAAGGGCGCGACGCTGACGCACCACAACATCCTCAACAACGGGTTCTTCGTCGGGGAGCTGCTCGGTTACTCCGAACGCGATCGGGTGTGCATTCCGGTGCCTCTGTATCACTGCTTCGGGATGGTGCTGGGCAACCTGGCGGCAACCTCGCACGGCGCCTGCATGGTCTACCCGGAGCAGACGTTCGAACCCGAGGCGACGCTCACGGCGTGCGCGCAGGAGCGGTGCACGAGCCTGTACGGCGTGCCGACCATGTTCATCGCCGAGCTCGGCCTGGCGAACTTCGGCGACTACGATCTGGGCGCGCTGCGGACCGGGATCATGGCGGGCTCTCCATGTCCGATCGAGGTGATGAAGCGGGTCTCCTCCGACATGGGGATCGACGAGATGGGGATCGCGTTCGGGATGACCGAGACCTCGCCGGTGACGACTCAGGTGCGTCGCGACGACACGCTCGAGAACCGGTGCGGGACGGTTGGCCAGGTCATGCCACACACCGAGATCAAGATCGTCGATCCGGCCACCGGACGGACCGTGCCCCGGGGTGAACCGGGAGAGTTCCTGGCGCGCGGCTACGCGGTGATGCGGGGCTACTGGAACGATCCCGAGCGAACCGCTGAGGCGATCGACGCCCAGCGCTGGATGCACACCGGTGACCTCGCCACCATGGACGAGCGGGGCTACGTCCGTGTGGTCGGCCGGATCAAAGACATGATCATCCGCGGCGGCGAGAACGTATACCCCCGCGAGATCGAGGAATTCCTCTACACGCACCCCGAGATCGCCGACGTACAGGTAATCGGGGTTCCCGACGAACGCTATGGCGAAGAACTGATGGCCTGGATCGTCATCCGCCCGGGATCGAGGCTGACCGAGGAGGCGGTGCGTGAGTTTTGCCGGGGCCAGATCGCCCACTTCAAGATCCCCCGCTACGTGAAGTTCGTCGAGTCCTTCCCGATGACCGTCACCGGCAAGGTGCAGAAGTTCAAGATGCGCGAGGAGGCGATCGACGAGCTTGGGCTGGCCGGCGCGGCGGCGATCGCTACGGCATAGGACGCGCGCGGCGACTCGTGGCGGCCGCCCCCTCCCTTCCCCGCGCGGCTCGCAGGCGCTCGCGCGCCACCCGCGCCGCCCCCTTGCGACCGATCCGCCCGAGCTCGGAGTGTAGCTCGCGGATTCTGCCGAGGATCAGATCCGCTGCCTGCTGCTGCTGCTCGCGCGTGCTGTTCTCGATCGCCGCAAATTTGAGCGGCGCACCGAATTGGACCGTCACCTGGGGGAACCGCAGCCGCTTCCAGTTACGCACCTGGTGTGAGCCGAGGATCGCCACCGGAACGACCGGAGCGCCCGCCTCGAGCGCCAACCGGCCGATCCCCGGCCTGGCCTCATCCGCGATCTTGCCCGTGCGCGAGCGCCCGCCTTCGCAGTACATCACCACCACACCTCCCCGGCCGAGGATGGTGAACGAGGTGGTGAAGGCGTCTTCGTCGTGATAACCGCGGCGAACCGGGAACACACCGCCGTGGGTGAACAACCACGTCTGCGCCCTGCCGCCGAACAACTGGGACTTGGCCATGAACTGCACCCGGCGGCGGATGAACGCGCCGGTGAAGAAGTGGTCCATGAACGAGGCGTGGTTCGGCGCCAGGATCACGGGGCCGTTGGGAACGTACTCGGTGCCGAACGCTCGCGCGCGGTAGGTGATCAACGCGTGGACGACCGTCGCGATCCTCGCCACCTCGTATGCCGGCCCCGGAGGACCGGCCCGCGTGCGCGCGTGGAACGGATCGAAGTACTCCTTCGGTCTCGGATCCTTGTAGACCTGCGGCCTGAGCTCTACGTCCGTTGACGGCACCGCGTGTACACCTACCCCGCGGCGTGCCGTACGTCACGCTTCGGGCGCGCTCGCGGCGTGCTCGACTGCGCCGCGGCGAGACGGGGAATATCTCCCCCTATGACGACTAAAACGACGCTGGTCCCCTCGCTGCACCTGAACGACGGAAGGCAAATCCCCCAGCTCGGCTTCGGCGTTTTCCAGGTGCCGCCGGAGGACACGGCCGAGATCGTCGCGCACGCGCTACGCACCGGATACCGCTCGATCGACACGGCTGCCATGTACGACAACGAGGCGGGCGTCGGCGAAGCGATCGCGCGCAGCGAGTTGGATCGCACGGAGGTGTTCATCACCACCAAGGTCTGGAGCAGCGACCACGGCCACGACGCGGCGCTCCGGGCGTTCGAGCGCAGCCTGGAGCGGCTGGGGCAGGATTACGTTGACCTGTACCTGATCCACTGGCCGGCGCCGGCGCAGGGCAAGTACGTCGAGACCTGGCAGGCGCTGACCGAGCTGAACGCCGAAGGGCGCGCGCGGTCGATCGGAGTGTCCAATTTCCAGCCCGAGCATCTCGATCGGATCATCGACGCGACCGGCGTGGTTCCGACCGTCAACCAGATCGAGCTGCACCCGCGCCTCCAGCAGCGCCAACTGCGCCGTTATCACGACGAGCACAACATCCGGACCGAGGCGTGGAGCCCACTCGGCAAGGGCACCCTGCTCGGCGATCCGACGATCGAGTCGATCGCCTCGCGCCTACGTCGCACGCCGGCGCAGATCGTGCTGCGCTGGCACATTCAGCTCGGAAACGTCGTGATCCCGAAGTCCGTCACGCCCGGGCGCATCGAAGAGAACTTCCAGATCTTCGACTTCGAGCTGACCGAAGATCAGATGCGCGAGGTGGAGCAGCTCGACAGCGGCGAGCGCACCGGGCCTGACCCGGATACGTTCGGCTAGGCCTGCGGGCTAGATCCCGCCCCGGGCGACGATCAACGCGCCGAGCGCCGCGGCGATCAGCAACGCCACGACGAGCAACGGTAGCGCCAGCCCGAGCGCCGGCCGCGTCGGCCGGCGACGCGCCAGGTCACGCCGCGAAACCGAGCTGATGAAGACGCTCTTTCCCTCCATCTCCCTTCCCACGAGGATCAAAGACCAAAAGGCGAGGTTCAGTCAAGCGGGCGGTCCGGACGGAACCCGGAAATAGGCGGGAATCGCCCGTGCTCATCCGGGCGCTTCACCGGCCGCGGCTATCCTGCCGCACCAATGCACCCACACAGGAGGACCGGTTAGGTTGCCCGAGATCGAGGCCCACATCACGGGAACCGTCTGGAAGATCGAGGTCGAGGTCGGGGACAACGTCGAAGAGGGCGACACGGTCGTGATCCTCGAGTCGATGAAGATGGAGATGCCGGTGGAGGCCGAGGACCCCGGAGTGGTGAGCGAGATTCTGTGCCGAGAGGGCCAGTCGGTTTCCGAGGGCGATCCGCTCGTTGTCCTCGAGTAGCCCCGGCGGACGCCTCCTGCTGGACGAGCCGGCATCCGGCGTCGCGCGCCTGACGATCTCCAATCCGGGCCGGCGCGGCGCCCTCGATCGCACCATCCTCGACGGCTTCGCCTCCACCCTGCCGCGGCTCGACGCCCGCTGCGTGATCATCACCGGCGAGGAGAACGCGTTCTCGGCGGGCTACGACCTCGGGGACATCTCCCAATTGGAGGGGTTCGCCGAGGAGGCCGAGAAGCTCATCGCGCATCCGTTCGCCGCCGCGCTCGACGCCGTCGAGGCGTATCCGTACCCGACCGTCGCCGCGCTCAACGGCCACGCGATCGGCGGCGGCCTCGAGCTCGCGCTGGCCTGCGACCTGCGGATCGCCGCTTCCACGATCGCTCTCGCGATGCCGCCCGCCAAGCTCGGGCTCGTCTACTCGCACACCGGAATCCGCAGGTTCATCGACGCCATCGGAGTGGCGCGAACGCGCGAGCTGTTCCTGGTCGGCCGGCGGATCGACGCCCGTACGGCCCGGTCGTGGGGACTGGTCAACGCGGTTGCAGAGGAGTGGCGCCTAGGCGAGGAGGCGCTCGAACTCGCCGTCGAGATCGCCGGCAATGCTCCGCTCGCTCAGCGCGGCAACAAGCGCGTCATCCGCGCCGTGCAGGACGCCGGCGCCCGGCTGGACCCGGACACCGAACGCGAGCTGATCGAGCTTCGAAGGG
>JAFASF010000221.1 GCA_019244745.1 Solirubrobacterales bacterium
TTATGCCGACGCGTGCAACCTGTTCGGCGACCCCGACACCGTTCGTCGCAAGCTCGCGGTACTCCGGGAGCATTGCTCGGCGGAGCGTCGCGATCCTAGAACCATCGAGGTCACGCACGCGGCCCCGGCGCGCATCATCACCGACGACAACGATCGCTCGGGCCAGGGCGCCGGGACGGTGCAGGAGCACATCGGCCGCTACCGCGAACTCGCCGAGGCGGGAGTCCAGACCGCGATCGTCAGCCTCTCCGACCCAGACGCAGTGGAGTCCGTCATGCGCTTCGCGGACGTGATCGCGGCGTTTCGAGACCGACATCGCTGAGTGCGCCACGGGGGTCATCGGTTCGAGGGACCGCCGGCGTTCACCAGCTCCTCCACGTTGCGTTCGGCGAGCGCGGCGATCGTCTCCGAAGGGTTGACCCCCAGCGCCGTGGGGACGATCGAACCGTCCAATACGAGCAGCCCCGCGTGCCCGTGCACGCGACCGCGGGAATCGACCACCCCAAGCACCGGATCGTCCGACATCGGACAACCGCCGAGCGGGTGGACGGTGATGTCCTTGCCAAACGGCCCAGCGCCGAGCGCGAAGAAGGGCTCGGCCTCCGCTACCCTGCCGAGCTCCGTCGCGGTCCGCTTCATTGCGTCAAACAGCGGCATGCTGCGCGCGGTGCTCCACTCGATGTCGAGCTGACGGAAGATCGGGGTCAGACGCATGCGGCCATCGGCGGCGTCCTGGCCGAGCATCAGGAACACCAGCGAATCCTCGATCGGGTCGGTCTGGAGATCGAGCTTGACGGTCTTCGGCGTCACCACACGGTCGCTCATCCCGAGGCGCACGGCCAGGTACTTGAGGCGCAGGAGCAGGTGCTTGCGCCAGCCGACCAGGGCGGCCTCGCCGCGTAACACCTTGAGCAGCCCCACGAACCGCGGGGGTAGGGCGCCGTCGGCGAGCATGAACCGGTGCCGGTCCCAGTAGTCGATCCGAGAGGTCATGACCGGCCCGTAGTCGGTGCGCGCGTCCTTCACTCCCTCGCGGGCGGGGTTGAACGCCGCTGCGAGCGCGTCACCGTTGCCTGAGAAGTGCGTCCCCAAAGCAGGGGAGAGGTGCGAGAGGCGCCGGCGGTTTTGCAGCAGCAACCGGGTGGAGCCGAGGGTGCCGGCACACAGCACCACGACGGGCGCCTCGACCTCGCCATCGCGCGCGTCTGCGAGGCCTCTGTATCCCACTCGCCAGCGTCCGCCGGACAGATCCGGAGGGTCGAGGCGGAGCACCTCGCAGTTCGCTCGCACCTCCGCGCCCTCGTGCTCGGCCCGCGCCAGGTAGTTGAGGTCGATCGTGTTCTTGGCGTGCTGGGGGCAGCCGATGTTGCAGCGCCCGAGGTTGATGCACCCGGACTGAGGGGCCCCACCGAACGGGTTTACGCGGTCATCCTCGCCGAAGTACACCGCGATCGGCAGCACGCTGTCCTGCTCGCCGGCCGCGCGCGCCATGTCCCGGAACGCCCTCATCTTGGCCAGCCGCGGCTCAGCCGGTGTCGGTACCGGCTCCAGCACAGACTCGACCCGATCGTAATAGGGGTCCAACGCATCGCGCGTGATCCCCGCGGGCCAGCCGGCGTCGAACACGCCGGCTGGAGCCCGAAGCTGGACGTTTGCGTAGACCAGCGAGCCGCCGCCGACACCGGCCGCCGTCAGCACCACGATGTCCTTGAACAGCCGCAGGTCGAAGATGCCTCCCGGGTTCAGCGTGTGGTGCCAGAGAAGCGTAGGCGCCTGTTCGGGCTCCGAGATGAAGTCACCGCGGCCGAAGCGCCGCCCGCGCTCGAGTACGCACACCCGCCATCCGGCCTGAGCCAGACGGCAGGCGGTGATCCCGCCGCCAAACCCAGAACCGACCACCACCGCGTCGAAGCTGTCAGCCATCAGCACCTTCCTTGGGGGCGCGCGGCGGGTGGCGGTCGATGCGATAGACGGTCATGACACGAATCGCGAAGCCGAGATCCCCACCCGTTTGCTGAACGGGCTGTCGAACACGCCGCTGGCGTTCAGCTGCCGATGCACCGCCAGCCAATCGTCGAAGCGCGGATACATCGAGGTGATCAACCCGTCGCTTCCGGTCAGGCTATTGACCTGCCCCCAATGCGGTCGCCCCCCGAGGGCGTAGAACGCCTCCTCGTAGTCGGCCAGCAGCTCAAAACCACCCTCGGTGTGGGTGAGCATGATCAGCTCGATCATCATCGTGTCGCGGCCGTACATCATCGACATCAACGCGTCCGAGGCCTGCACGAATCGAAGCGAGATCGGCGAGGACTGATACGCGTGGCCGAGCTTTCTGTGCCGGGCCGCCACCTCGAAGATCTTCTCGACGGCTTGAATGTGCAGTCCGCGATCGTCGACCGGCACCCCGATCTCGGCCGAGTACGCCGGCAGGTCGTTGGCCGTCCCGATGTTGAACACGCGATAGGAGACATTTGTGTAATCCCGATCGGCCAGCGCTTTCAGCGCCCGGTCGATCAACGACGGTGAAGATGAGGGCCAGAGGCCCTGTACCAGGTTCATCCCCCAGGGTGTGACCGGCAGCCGAGACAGGAGCTCGGCGATGAAATGCCGCGAGCGGTGGGGGTCACGTTCATACTGGTCAGGCGCCACCTCGTTGCGGGTCGTGATCAGGCAATGGTGGGCGCCGTCCACCTGGTACGGGTTGAAGTAGATCTCACAGTGAGAGTTGTCGCTCAAGAGCGCGCCCCCGGCTAGCTGTGCTCGCACCTCGTCCCACGTGCTCATCGTGCGTACCTCGCGCAGGTAGAACTTCTCGCGCACCGCGAGGGTGGCCGAGTAGATGACGCCCAGGCACCCCATTCCCACGCGCGCGGCGTTGAAGGTGACGTCATCTTGCAGCAAGGTCCATTCCGGCCGCCGGTCGGCGAACACGACCGGGTCGGTGATGCCGTCAGCCGGTTCGATCCGGTAGAGCGCTCCTCCGGAGCCGACGATGTCGAGCGAGCGCACGTCATCGGTGATCGGCCCGAAGCGCAGCCCGGACCCGTGGGTGGAGGTCGAGATCACGCCTGCGACCGTCTGGCCGTCGTACCCGCCCATGTTCCGCAGCGCCAGCCCGCGCGAGTCAAGGTGGGCGTTGAGCTCGCGGATGCGCATTCCCGCCTGCACGCGGACGAGCGGCTCGCGATGCGCCCGCTCGGCGTCGAGCAGGTCCTCCTCGAGCTCGAGCGCGACGGCCAATTCCGTCGGGAGAAGCACGAATCCGCGGGTCAGTGCGACGTCCGACCAGGAGTGACCCGATCCGACGGCGCGCACCGTGCAGCCGTCACGTTCCGCATCCCGCACGATCTGGACAACCTCCTGGAGCGTCGTCGGCTTGAGCACGCGCAGGGGATCGATCCCCTGGTTGCCGGTGTGGTTGCGCCACTCGCGCCGCAGGCTGAACGTCAGGCGAGTCATACGCCGGGGCGACCGTGTCCGGTTACAGGATGCGCGGCGAGCAAGCGTGCGGCCGCGAGCTCCGGCGACTTGGGGCCGGCGCCGTTACAGACGCCCGTGTTCTCAGCCTGTCGCAGCGGTGATACAGGACCGGCTACGAACACGAACTCCCTCGCGCTGGTGAGGATGTTGTCGGATTCCCCCAGATGGTTCGACTCAAGCCCCGGTTTTGCCTCCCCGAAGTGGCCCTTCCAGCACCCCCAGCTCGTCTGGGCGAGGTCGACGAGCGGCGTCGTGGCGGCGCGGAACGCGAAGCGGCCCGAGCCGCACACGATCCAATCACTCGAGACGTCGTATATGCGGGCCCGGGGCCGCGCACCGCAGTGATTGTCGTAGGAGGGATGACCCCCGAATGCCGCCTGCACAACCGGGTGACCCTGATCGAACGACAACGTCGGGCTGTCCCAGGAGTAGAACTGCCCCTCGTCCGCATGGCGTGCCATGTACACCCATACCGGCTGATAACTCCTCGGATCGAGCAACACCACCACGTGCTCCCAATCTCCCTGATGCAGATCGGTGTTGGTGGTGTCGCCGGCCAGTGGCGCGTCGTTCATCAGCTCTGAGCCGACGACCGTCGGGTAATAGTTGAACGGGTAGAAGAACCAATACTCGAGGCCAATCAGCCCCGACGGCACATCCGGATTACGTGCAGCGGCTGGCCACTGCGCCGTCGAGATGGGCCCCGCGTAGTAGAAGTAGATCTGCGCCGACCGCCACGGATCGAGCACGCCCGGGTCAGCGAGCCACTGGTGCAAGGATCCCGTGGCCACGGTGAGACCACGCTCGAACGCCTCGAACTGGTTCGTCGGGTCGTTCTGAAGACCCGCGGGATACCGAAGGTAGTCCGTGCTCTGGCTTCCGGCCGGGATCAGGCTCGCCAATGAAGACACCGGTAGGCAAGTGGGTGACATCCCCGACACCACGCAGGTCCGGCCCCCGTTTGATCCGACGTCCTCGAGCACCGCTCCGACCGAAACCGGCCAGAACCGGTCCGCGACGCTGACCTCGAGCGTCGGCTCGTACAGGCGCGCAAGCCGAGCGATCGGAGCGGGCGTCGTGTCCTGGATCGGCGGCTCGCCGTCGCTCGCCCGACCGCCGGCCGGGGCCGGTCCGATGATCGCTCCGGTGCCGAGCGCCGGATCCTCGGTTCCCACTGTCAGCGACGACGGCAGGGCGCCGGCGCACGTCCCCCGCCGAGCCCTCAGGTCCACCCGGAACAACGTCGGCGGGTGGGCGTCGACGCCGAGCGCGCCCGTCGCGAGCGCGGCCAGCGACGGCCGCTCCCCCGAGTCGATCTGGTCGTCGGACCCGCCGATCACGAGTCCCCGCACGTCGCCGGCGCCGATCCTGACCACACGCTCATCCGTGGACGTCGCATCTGCCAGCGGCGTGCAGGTCACCAGGTAGACGTCACCGCCAGAACGGCTCAGGAACCCGCCGACCCGGTAACCCGAGGGCGTCGTGACGACCGCGCGCTGGAACGACACGGGTGGGGTGGCGTAATACGCCAGCCCGACGAGGGTGTAGAACGTGAGCAGGGCCCAGGGGAGGGGAGAGCGCAACAGCTCGGTGAACGTCTGCGGCCGCCTTACCCGGGCCAGGACGCGACCGAAGCTCGATACCACGATCCCCGCGATCAGGAGCAGCCCGACCGGGGCGGTGACGAATATCGCCGCCGCCGTGACGAACAGCCAGGCCAGACCGTGAGCCCAGGGCCCCCAACGGAGCGGGCCCCACCGGGCCAGCACCCGGCTCATGACGAAGGATGCAACGACCCACACCGCGAGGATCGCCCACCAGGTGTGCGGAAAAAGGCGTTCGACGAGCCGAGCGACGGCCAGTCCCACCACCGTCGAGAGCAGGAGGTTGTTGAATCCGGCGACCACCCGCACGGCCCGATCCCCGAGCGGCGCCGTCGGTCCCACCGGGTGCTCGGGCAGCTCGAGCGGCTGCCTTGCCTTCAGAGCGTGCCGCTCCCGCCGCCGATCCGCGCGTTCGGCGAGCGTGCCGAGCCCCAAAGCCCTTGCGAGCCGGGCCATCCGCGACGCCTGATGCGCGCGCGCCGCGGCCGCGGGATTGGGCGCGTCCACGACCTTCCGGGCGCTGTCGCGGCGAGCTCGGGCCCCGTTGGCGACAGGCGTCAGTCCTACGGCCGAGGCGGCGCTGGCGACGCCGTCCCAGCGGCGCGCGTACGTCCGTCGCCAAGCCTTGGCGCGGCGAGCGTGCCATGCCTCTTTGACCTGGGGATCCCTCAGCTCCCCAAAGGCCGCCCCGATGCCATGCCGGCGCACCACCTCGTGCCAATCCGGACCGTTCGCCTCCCAGTTTCCGGCGGCAAGGTACGCCACCAAGCACACGATTGTGAAGGCGATCCCCATAAGGACCGTCGAGCGCAACCCCACCGCGAACAACGTCCTCCCATCCAGCGCCGCGACGGCGGCGTCGCTCGGAAGCCGAGCCGCGCCGAACCGAACCCAACTGACGATCCCGCCGATTACGTAGACGTAGAAAGCGAGTCCGAGGATCGAAACGGCAAGCTGGAGAGCATTTCCCAGCTCCCGTCCGATCGACGCCGGCTGGGCCTCCTGCCCAGCACCTACGTCCTGCGTTGCCACACCGCCATCATCACCCACCGACCGGCGGAAACGGCGATGCAAATGTCACACGCTAATTCTCGGGATGCTCCCCGGGCGCCTCCGGCGCCTGCGCAGCTTTGTGGCGGTGGAGCCCGAAGAAATGCTCGGTGCGCTCAACCCCGTGCTCGACGTCCTGAACGCCACGCTCCGCCTGCGCCATCGGCGCGAGCAGCTTCACCAGGTCTCGCATCGTGTCCGTCAGGCGATCAACCGATGCGGTGAGCGGGCCGACCGAGGTCGCAAGGGTCTCGATCACCTCGACGTGGCGCTCGATCGACTCGGTCGCTCGATCGACGGCCTTGACGGCTCCGAGCGTCTCCCGCTCGGTGTCCTCGAGCGGCCTGATCACCTCCTCTCCCGCCGAGCGGAGCACGGCGCGAACAGGGCGCAAGAGGAAGTCGAACACTGCAGGGCAATGCTATCTCGCCGACCCCCCAGCCGGGGGGAGCCGCGCGCGTCTCCATGCCCACTTGACCCCCCGTCCGGGGGGAACCGCGCCACGCGGGGTGTACATCGCGCCCCGCCCCGTCAAGCCTGAGGGCGGATGCATCCCCTTCACGCTTCTCACCCCGCGTGTACCACCGCGCCCGAGGAGGTGGCTGCACGTGACTAACGTCGCGCTCGACCGCGAGCTGGCGGCGGTCGCTCGCACACACAGGCGAACCGTCGGACGGCACCGTCGCTTGACGTCTGCGCCCCCGCGTACGGCCTCGATCATCGGCCTCGGGCACTACGTCCCCCACGAGATCGTCCCCAACGACCCGATTGCCGAGCGCCTCGGCGTGGACGACGAATGGATCGTCAAGAGAACCGGGATCCGCACCCGCCACCGCGCGGCCCCGGACGAGCGTCTCACCGACCTAGCGGCGGAAGCCGCGACTAAAGCGCTCGCGGATGCGGCCGTCGATCCGCTCGACGTCGATCTCGTCATGGTGGCGACCATGAGCCCGGATGAGGTCACGCCCAACGCGGCGCCCCTGGTCGCGCATGCCGTCGGCGCGGACCGAGCCGGAGCGCTCGACGTCGGCGCTGCCTGCAGTGGCTGGCTGAGCGGGCTGGCGCTGGCCGCCGCGCAGATCGAGATCGGCCGCGCCGAGCGCATCCTGCTGATCGGCGCCGAGCTCCTCACGCGCCTGACCGACTACGACGACCGCAAGACGGCGGCGCTGTGGGGGGACGGCGCCGGTGCGGTCCTGCTCTCGAGCGAGGGCCAAGGAGCGATCGGCCCAATCGTCCTCAGCGCCGACGGCAGCCTCGCGGACGTGATCGTCGCGACCCACGACGAGCGCCTGCTGCGTGTGGAGGGGCATGAGACGTTTCAGAGCGCCGTTCGGCGCCTGTCCGAGTCGACGATCGAGGCGCTCGCGCGCGGGGACCTCGATCTCGACGACATCGACCTGTTCGTCTATCACCAGGCCAACGGCCGCATCCTCCGCGCGGTCCGGGAGCGTCTTGGCCTGCCCGCGGAAAAGGTCGCCGACTACATCGCCGAGGTCGGGAACACGGCGGCCGCCTCGATCCCACTGACGCTCGCACTGCTGCGCGAGGACGGACGGCTGCGCCCGGGACAGCTCCTGCTCGTGTCGGCGATCGGCGCCGGGTTCACGTGGGGGGCGGGAACCATCGAATGGGGGATCTCGTAAGCGGCGCACACCCACCTTTGCTCGACGAACCAGAAACAGAAGAAGGAGAACCACATGCCAGCAACCGTCACCCCCGATACGGTCGAGGCGACGATCACGGAGGCCCTGCCGCAATTCGGCGTCGATCCATCGGAGATCTCGTGCGACGCCAGGCTCGAGGACCTCGATGTGGACTCGCTCGACCTGGCTGAGCTCTCCCAGATCCTCGAGGACGAGTACGGCGTCCAGCTCAAGGGCGAGGACGCCAAGAAGATCAGCACAGTCGGCGATGTGATCGACCTGGTGGTGAGCCGCGCGGGATGAGACGCGAAGTTGTCGTCACCGGAGTGGGCGCCGTCACCCCGCTCGGGGTCGGCGCCCGGACCCTTTACGAGCGCTGGCGCGCCGGGGAGTCCGGCATCGAGAACGGGCTCGCCGCGGCGACGAAGTTCGATCCCACCGACCATCTCTCGGTGAAGGAGGCCCGGCGCGCCGACCGCTTCAGCCAGTTCGCGATGGTGGCCGGCGACGAGGCCCTGCAGGCGGCGGGCTGGGACCGTGACGATCTCCCCTATGACCGCGCTCGCATCGGATGCGTATTCGGCACCGGTATCGGCGGCATCGGCACCCTCGAGCGCGGCAAGGAGATCCTGCTCGAGCAGGGCGAGAGCAAGGTTCCGCCCCTCTCGGTGCCGCTGATGATGGGCAACGCCGCGGCCGGGATGCTCTCGATGCGCTACGGGCTGCTCGGGAATTCGTTCGGCACGGTCTCGGCATGCTCGGCCAGCGCGCACGCGATCGCACAGGCCACCCGGATGATCCAATATGGCGATGCCGACGCGGTGATCACCGGCGGCTCCGAGGCAGCCCTCACGCCGCTGTCCAAGGCGGCGTTCGCCTCGCTCGATGCGGTCTCGAAATCAGGGATCTCGCGTCCGTTCGACGCCCGCCGCGATGGGTTCGTGATGGGCGAGGGCGGCGCGGCGCTCGTGCTGGAAGACGCGGAGAAAGCGTCGGAGCGCGGCGCCGAGCCGCTCGCGAAGGTGCGCGGCTTCGGGGCGACGTCGGACGCCCACCACCTGACCGCGCCCCAGCCGGAAGGGGTCGGCGCCGCAGCCGCGATCAGGCTGGCCCTCAAAGACGCCGGCCTCGAGCCGCAGGACATCTCCTACGTCAACGCCCACGGTACCTCGACGCCCCTCAACGACCGGGCCGAGACCATGGCGATCAAGGACGCGCTCGGCGAGCGCGCGGCCGAGGTTCCCGTCTCCTCGACCAAGTCGGCCATCGGCCATCTGCTCGGCGCCGCGGGCGCCGTGGAGGCGACGGCGACGATCCTCGCGCTGCGCGACCGCATCGCTCCCCCCACCCTGGGCTGGGAGGAGCGCGAGGAGGGCATGGACCTCGACTACGTGCCGCGCGAGGCCCACCCGCTGAACATCAACGGTGGCCCGGCGATCGCGCTGAGCAACGCGTTCGGCTTCGGCGGTCACAACGTCGTCCTCTGCCTGGAGGTGTGACACCCATGACGACGATCGCCGCGCGCGGAACCACCGCGTGATGCAGCAGCGTCCGTTCAAACGGCTCGCGATCGTCAACCGCGGGGAGGCCGCGATGCGCGCGATCCGGGCCGTTCGCGAGCTCAACTGGGAGCGCGAGGACCCGATCACGATCATCGCGCTGCACGGCGAGTCAGAACGCCACGCCTTGTTCGTCCGTCAGGCCGACGAGCGCCGGTGCCTCGAGTCGGGCTACCTGGACTACGGCTCGCTCGAGCGCGCTCTGACCGAAACGCGAGCCGACGCCGCCTGGGTCGGCTGGGGCTTCGTGGCCGAGCATCCGGAGTTCGCCGAGCTGTGTGAGCGGCTCGACATCGTGTTCGTCGGACCCGACCCAGGGGCCATGCGGGCGCTCGGTGACAAGATCGAAGGCAAGCGCGTGGCGGAGCGAGCGGGCGTGCCGGTGGCCGCGTGGAGCGGAAAGTCAGTCGAAACCGTGCAGGACGCGGTCCGGCAGGGCGAGGCGCTTGGCTTTCCGTTGATGATCAAGGCCGCGGCCGGCGGCGGCGGTCGTGGCATGCGGCGCGTCGAGCGCGCCGAGGACCTCCCGGGCGCGTTCGAGCGCGCCCGCGCCGAGGCGGCCCAGGCGTTCGGGGACTCGCGCGTGTTGATGGAATCCGTGGTCGCGGCCGCCCGCCACGTCGAGGTCCAGCTCATGGCCGACGGTCAGGGGACGGTGTGGGCCCTAGGCGTCCGCGACTGCAGCTATCAGCGACGGCATCAGAAGGTCGTCGAGGAGTCGGCCAGCCCGGCTCTGTCGGCCGAGCAGGAGCGGGAGCTGGCGGACGCGGCCGTGCGGCTGGCGACGCTCGCCGGCTACCGCGGCGCCGCCACCGTCGAGTTCCTCTACGAGCCCGCGAAGCGGCGGTTCGCGTTCATGGAGGTCAACGGGCGCCTCCAGGTCGAGCACCCCGTCACCGAGATGGTGACCGGCGTCGACCTGGTCAAGCTCCAGCTGCACGTGGCGGCCGGCGGCAAGCTCCCGGACGAGAAGCCGCCGCTTCCGAGCGGCCACGCGATCGAGGCTCGGCTCAACGCCGAGGACCCCGGGCTGGGCTTCGCTCCCACTCCCGGCCGGATCGAACTGCTCCGCCTCCCGGGCGGACCGGGCATCCGGGTGGACAGCGGCTTTGTCGAGGGCGACGCGGTGCCGCCCGAGTTCGACTCGATGATCGCCAAGATCATCGCCCACGGGCGGACGCGCGAAGAGGCCATCGCCCGCCTGCGCCGTGCGATCGCGGACACCATGGTGGTGATCGAGGAGGGGACGACCAACCAGGGCTTTCTCCTCGAGCTCCTCGGCCGCTCAGAGGTGCGCACCGGCGAGGTCGACACCGGCTTGCTCGACCGCCTCCAGGGACGGGGCGAGGTGCAATCGACGCGTAACGCCGACGTCGCGCTGGTGCGCGCCGCGATCGAGCTGTGCGATGCCGCCACCACGGGCGATCGCAGTCGCTTCTACGCGTTCGCCCGGCGCGGACGCCCGGAGGCCGCGGCCGAGGTGCGCCGCACCATCGAGCTCCGCCACCGAGGGGCGACCTACCGCTTCGCAGTTTCCCAAATCGGGCCGCGGCGCTACCTCGTCGAGGTCGACGGAACCCGAATCGAGGCCGAGCTCGAGCGCGTCTCGGAGCACGAGCGCCTGATCTCGTTCGGTGGCGGCTCGTATCGCACGTTGACCGCGATTCAGGACGCCGACCTGCTCGTGGAAGTGGACGGGGTGCCGCATCGAATCTCTCGCGACGAGGGCGGGCTCATCCGCAGCCCGAGCCCCGGCGTGGTGGTCGCGATCCCCGTCTCTCCGGGTGACGAGGTGAACGCCGGCGACGTGGTCGCGGTCACCGAGAGCATGAAGATGGAGTCCTCGCTGACCGCGCCCGTCCACGGACGCGTGCGCGAGGTGCTCGTCTCCGCCAACACGCACGTCCCGTCCGGGAGACCGCTGCTCCAGATCGAGCCACTGGACGAGGCGGGGGCCAAGGACGAGGGCGAGCGACTGAGCTTTGCGCCCTGCCACTCCTGCGAGACCGACACGGAGCGCGAGCCGAGCGTCCTGGAGCGCCTGGAGTGGCTGGTGCTCGGCTATGACGTCCCGCCGCACGAGACCGGTCGCATCCTCGACGGTCTGCTGTCGGCTCCGCGGGACCCGGGCGGCGAGCAGCGGCTGCTCGAGGTGTACGCCGACCTGCGAGCCCTCAGTCGCAGGCATAGCAGGGACTCGGACCCCGGCGGCGCCGGCGGCCTGTCCGGGAGCCCACAGCAGCACCTGCACGCGTTTCTGCGCTCGCTCGACCCGGTCGCGGAGGGCCTGCCGGACCGTTTCTTGGCGAGCCTCGAGCGGGCCCTGTCTCACTACGGAGTCAACTCCCTCGAGCGCACGTCCACCCTCGAGGCGGCCTGCTACCGGCTGTTCCTCTCGCTCCAGCGCGGAACCACCGCCAACACCGCCGTCAGGGCGATCCTCGAGCGCCACCTCGAGCACGATGACTCGCAGACCGGCAGCCACGGCGCCGGTCTGCGCGAATTGCTCGACCGGCTGGAGGCCGCCCTCGCACAGAGCGAGCCGGAGCTCGCCGAGCTGACGCGCGAGGTCAGGTGGCGCAGCTGCGATCAGCCCGTGATCGAGGAGGCGCGAGGGGACGCCTACGCGGAGATCGATGAGCACTTGGCCGCGCTCTCCGAGGGTCGCGGCGACCCGCGCGCGCATGCGCGCGCGCTCGTCGACTGCCCCCATTCACTCGCGCCGCTCGTGTTCGGGAGGGTCGCCGGCGCCGGCCCCCAGCTGCGTCGCGACCTCCTCGAGGCGATGACCCGTCGCTACTACCGAGTTCGCGCGCTCGAGGAGACCGAGCACGACGCTCCATTCCTGCTGACGGCCTTCGACCAAGGACCGATGCATTACCACGTGGCAGCGGCGTTCGCCGAGTCCGACGGGTTGCCGGAGGTGCTTCGTACCCTGAGCGCCCACGCCCTCCAGACGCCCGAACGCGAGCGGGTCCTCGCCGACATCTACGTGTGGCGGGGAGAGCTCGACGAGCGGCTGCCCGCGCTCGTCCAGGGCGCTCAGCTGCCCGACTCGGTTGCCCGCGTCGCGTTCATCGTCGCCACAACTGCCGGCGCAGTGGATGTGATCACGTTCGCGCGCGGTCCCGACGGGCGCTTCAGCGAGAACCGCGACCTGCGGGGACTTCACCCCATGATCGCCGAGCGCATGGACCTGTGGCGGCTGGACAACTTCAGGCTCGAGCGCGTCCCGTCCGACCCCGACGTGCATCTGTTCCGCGCGACCGCGCACGCCAACGAACGCGACGAGCGCCTGATCGCGGTCGCCGAGGTGCGCGACCTGACGGCGGTGCGCGACGACCAGGGGCGCATCGTGTCCCTGCCGGCGCTGGAGATGGTCGCGCGTCAGGCTTTCGAGGCGATCCGCTCGTTCCAATCGCGGCGGCGCTCGCGCGAGCGCCTGCACTGGAACCGGGTGATGCTCTACGCCTGGCCGTCGATGGAGTTCGAACCCGACGAGGCGCGCCCGGTGATCACGCGGATGGCGCGGATGTCGGCCGGGCTCGGACTCGAGATGGTGCTGATACGGGTTCGGGTCGCGGCCGGCGCGCAGAAGCCAGGCCGCGAGGTCGTGCTGCGGTTCCTCAACCCCGCCGGCCGGGGTGTGGTAACCGAGATCGGCTCGCTGCCGACCCGACCGCTTCAGCCCCTGGATGACGGCGCCCAGCGGATTGTCTCGGCGCGCCGGCGGGGCCTCGTGCACCCGGCTGAGATCGTCAGGCTGCTGGCGCCGGCGCGCGCCACGCCCGGCTCCTCGATTCCGCAAGGATCTTTCGTTGAGTACGACCTCGGCGCGGACGGGGCCCTGGAGGCGGTGTCGCGGCCGCCTGCCACCAACACCGCCGGCGTGGTCGTGGGGCTCGTGCGCAACCGCACCGCGCGCTACCCGGAGGGGATGCTGCGCGTCATCCTGCTCGGAGACCCCACCCGGTCGCTGGGGTCGCTGGAGGAGGCCGAGTGCCGCCGGATCATCGCCGCGCTCGACCTCGCCGAGCGGCTGAGGGTGCCTTGTGAGTGGTTCGCGCTCTCGGCCGGCGCCAAGATCGCGATGGACTCCGGGACCGAGAACATGGACTGGGTCGCGGCCGTGCTCCGACGGATCGTGCGGTTCACCCAGGCCGGCGGCGAGATCAACGTGGTGGTCAGCGGCATCAACGTCGGCGCCCAGCCCTATTGGAACGCCGAGGCCACGATGCTCATGCACACCAAGGGGGTCCTGATCATGACCCCGGAGAGCGCGATGGTCCTCACGGGCAAGCAGGCGCTCGACTACTCTGGCGGCGTCTCCGCGGAGGACAACTTCGGCATCGGCGGCCACGAGCGCATCATGGGACCCAATGGTCAGGCCCAGTACCAGGCCTCCGATATCGCGGGCGCCTGCGAGGTCCTGCTCAGCTACTACGAACACTCGTACGTCGCTCCCGGCGAGCGCTTCCCGCGCCGTGCTCTCACCCTGGACCCGGTGGAGCGCGATGTCACCCCCGCTCCGCACCGGTTGCCGGGGTCCGATTTGCAGACGGTCGGTGAGATCTTCTCCGAGGTCACCAATCCCGGTCGCAAGAAGCCGTTCGACATCCGCGCGGTGATGCACGCGGTGGTCGATCACGACCATCCGCCGCTCGAGCGTTGGAAGCAGATGCGGGAGGCCGAGGTGGCCGTCACCTGGGACGCGCACCTGGGCGGATGGCCGGTCGCGATGCTCGGTATCGAATCCCGGCCCGTGTCCCGCCACGGACCCGTGCCGGCGGACGGGCCCGAGCGGTGGACGTCGGGCACGCTGTTCCCGCTCGCGTCCAAGAAGATCGCGCGCGCGATCAACGCCGCCTCGGGCAGCCGACCCGTCGTCGTGCTCGCGAACCTGGCCGGATTCGACGGTTCTCCGGAGTCGATGCGGCGTCTACAGCTCGAGTACGGCGCGGAGATCGGACGCGCCGTGGTCAATTTCGACGGTCCGATCGCGTTCTGCGTGATCTCGCGCTTCCACGGCGGGGCATTCGTGGTCTTCTCGCGAGCGCTGAACGAGAACCTCGAGTCGAGCGCGCTCGAGGGCGCCTACGCGTCCGTGATCGGCGGCGCGCCGGCGGCGGCCGTGGTGTTCGCGCGGGACGTGGAGCGGCGAGTTCTGGCGGATCCGCGGATCGCGTCGCTGGATGAGCGGATCGCGGCTCGTCCCGACGTCGAGCGCCAGCGCCTGCGCGCCGAGCGAGAGGCCCTTTGGGCCGAGGTCCGCTCACAGAAGCTCGGGGAATTTGCCGCTGAGTTCGATGCGATTCACAGCATCGAGCGGGCCGTCGAGGTGGGCTCGGTCGAGCGAATCATCCCGCCCTCGGAGCTGCGTCCATACCTCATCGGCGCTGTGGAGCGCGGCATGCGGCGGACGCTCGAACAGCTGTCCGCCGGCAACGGGCACGGCGCGCCGGCGCGAGACCGCGAGCCCGTGATGGTCTGACATCGTCCTCCCGGTCTAGTGGACCGGGAGGACGAGCGAATCGGCGACGTGCTCCATGATCATCTCGACCGAAGGCGGCTGATGAATGTCCAACCCGGCGGTAAAGCTCGACCACTGCGTCATCCACATCTCGGACTGGGAGCGCTCGAATCGCTTCTACGCTGACGTGCTCGGCGCCGAGCTGGTTGATCGAGGTGGCGGGACGTGGGCGTACCGACTCGGTAGCGAACAGCTAAACGTCCACGGGCCTGGAGTAGAGGCGCATCCGCTCGCTCGCGTCCCGGTGGCTCCTGGCAACAGCGATCTCTGCTTTGTGTGGCCTGGTCCGATCGAACACGCCGCCGCTCACCTGGAGCGGCACGACGTCGAGGTCGAAGAAGGACCGGTGGTTCGCCATGGCGCCCAGGGCCAGGGCACCAGCGTCTACTTCCGGGACCCAGACGGGAGCCTCCTGGAGTTCATCTCTTACTCGCGGTAGCGAGACACACCGCCAGAACCCGCCCCTCGCTCGAGCGCGATATCGCGCCCAGCCGCGAACCGGAGGCGCAGGAGCTTCGTAAGGCTCTTCAGACAGTGCAACCACGCCGAGCATTTACGGAGACGCCACATGTTTAGCCGCGCACCGATCCGTTACCGAAACCTCACAGCCGCCGCATGTTGGCTTGGCTCGTCGCTCCGACGCAGTCACCATGTGGCCGGCCTATTGGCAGGGGGTTACGGTCATGACTGAGGTCGCATGCTTTTGCGGCTCCGTCTATTCGTTCTCCGGTGACATCGGTTTGTGCCCGCAGTGCGGTGAGTACGCGGGCTTTACCCGCGCCTCGGACGAGGAGGAACGGCAGATGCGAGACGAGCTCTCTCTGGTGCTGGCGGAGCATGGCGGCGGAGTTGGCGCTAACCGCCCACTGCGTCGCCGGGTCCCCTAAGGCGCGCTCCCGAGCAGTGCGCGTGGGAAACGGCCGGCCGGCTTCCAGCCGTGGGGCCCCAGCGCCACGCTGGTATCAAGCGCGGTTGCGTTGTCGGCCCAGTCCCAGGCGTAGATCGTCAGGCGGTAGCGGCCTGCCGGGAGCGTAGGTGGCAGCGGGGGCGCCAATCCGCCGGCGATCCGGAAGATCCACTGGGGCACGCAGATCGAGCGGGTGGCGAAGCAGGCGTAGCCGGGAGCGTGCGCGCCCGGGGCGTAGATCAGCGAGCGCTCGGACCAGGACAGCAGATGCGTTCCCCGGAACGCCCATTCCAGAGGGGTGACCGCCGTTCCCGCGGAGTCGTAGAGCCGGTATGCCATCGCCGCCGGCGCGAGCACGGGCGTCACGTAAGTGGTGCGTCGCACGAAGGTCTGTGGACTGTAGGCGGCGACGATCGCTTGACCATCTGCCGCGATCGCTGGGCTGCCGATAACCGGCCGGGCACGGTTGCCGTATGGCTCGAGCACCGTTCCCCCGGGCCGGAGCGGATTGAGATATTCGTCGCGATAGTCGACCTCGGAGAAAGCTATGTGTCCATACCCATTCATCACGCGCCCGATCACCGTCGCGAACGCACTGACAAGCTCCCCCGTTCGCACCGTTGGGGTCGTGTGCCAGTAGATGTAGTTCCCGATCTGAATGCGGGCGTTCGGCCCGGAGGCGGCGATCACCCGGGCGATTCCCGGCTGGACTGCGTAGACCGCCTGACCGTCGCGCGCCTGGATGTCGACGCCGACGTGAAGCGAACCCGGGCGGAGCTCGTTGAGCCCGGCCCGCAGGGGGTGCTGGCGATGAAACGGTGCCAGGGGCCAGCCGATCTCGGCAGCATAGGGTCGGCAGGCCGTCGAGCACGCGTATCCGTCGGCGTACAGCGAGGGAATCTCGCCGCGGGCAGGGGAGCGATCACGCGGGTTTGGAGGAAACGGCAGGGTCGGGTTGGGCGAGCCACCGGCCGACCCCCGGCCCGGATGCTTCGCGAATCCGCCACCAGCCGCGCGCGGCGAGAACGTCCGTGCCCCGCGATGCTCCCAGGGGGGACGTCGACCCGACCGTGAGGCATCGGCGAGCGGTTGGCCGACGGCGAGCACGACGGCGAGCACCGCGCCAGCCGTGGTGAGGATCGCCGTAAGCGCCAGGACCCGCGCCCAGCCGGAGGTCGAGGGCGCGGCGGGCAGCCGGTCAGCACGAGCCCGGTAGGGCGAGACCCATCTTCTCTGCGGATCGATCGCGCTGATATCCCTCTGACCTCAACACCAACACCCCGGAGCGCTGCGCCCCCATTCTTCGGTGGCCGCGGCCCGGGTCCTGCGTCGCAGCGGCGCTTGCAATTCGCACTGGACGATACCCTCGCGTTGCGCAGGCGTTCGGGCGCGTGGTCCAATTCGCTCTGTTCATGGCTTCTTATCTGATTCGCGGAGCTCACCTGCTGACGCTGGACGGCGACAGGGGTGAACTCGTGACCGGCGATCTGCGGATCGACGATCACCACATTTCCGATATCGGCTCTGGACTGTCGAGCGAGGGTGCCGAGGTCATCGACGCGACCGGCATGATCGCCATGCCGGGTCTGATCGATACGCATCGCCATTGCTGGGGCTCGATTCTCCGTGGCGGCGCGTGCTACGGCGACCTCAGCGCGTACTTCGCGACCAATGTTTTCACCTACGGAGCGGCGTTCACGCCCGACGACAACTACACGAGCGTTCGCTTTGGGTTGGCTGAGGCGGTCGACAGCGGCATCACCGCGGTCCACGCCTGGGAGCACAACATCCAAACTCCGCGGCACGCGCGGGCCTCCCTTCAGGCGCTGCGGGAATCCGGGATGCGCGGGCGATTCTCGTACGGACCCTCCGCCGATCCGGAGTCTCCCCGATCCTTCGCTGTCGGCACCGAGACGATCGACTTCGAGGACATCCTGCGGTTGCGCGAGGAGGAGTTCTCGAGGCCGGGTCGCCTTGACCTCGGCATCGCGGCTCGGGGCGTGGAGTTCTCCCATGAGGAAGTGTGGAGGGCGGAGTTCGCCTTTGCCCGTGAGCACAGCCTGCCGATCACCGCGCACTCCATGATGACCGCGCACGACGTCGAGGAGCGACGAGCGATCCGGATCTACCGGGAGAACGATGCCCTCGGGCCCGACCTCCAGCTCGTGCACTGCATTCGCGTCAACGAGGAAGAAATCGGGTGGC
>JAFASF010000011.1 GCA_019244745.1 Solirubrobacterales bacterium
GGCGCGTGCTCGACAGCTACGAGGGCGAGCGTAAGTTCATCGCCGAGGCGTGGGTGACCGGCTCGCAGCGTCTCGCGCGCTACCTGCGCCCCGGCACCCTGCACACCGCGTTCAACTTCGACTTGCTGCTGTCCCCCTGGGACGCCGACGAGCTGCGCGCCGTGATCGACACCACCCTCCGCTCGCTCACCGCCGTCGGCGCACCCGCCACCTGGGTGCTGTCCAACCACGACGTGGTCCGGCACGTGACCCGCTACGGCCGCGCGGAAACCGGAGGCACCGAGCGGGACGCGCAACGGCTGCGCGGCTCGCCGGTCGACATCGAGCTCGGGACCCGCCGGGCGCGCGCCGCCGCCCTGCTGTCGCTGGCGCTCCCAGGCGGCTCTTACATTTACCAGGGCGAGGAACTCGGGCTGTGGGAGGTTGAGGACATCCCGGAGCCGCTGCTGCGGGATCCAGGCTTCAGGCGTTCGGGAAAGACCCGCGACGGCTGCCGGGTCCCGATGCCATGGTCCGGCGAGCGGCCCCCGTTCGGGTTCACCCCACCGGGCGCGAGAGCGACGCCGTGGCTGCCACAGCCAGCCGCGTGGCGGGATTTGACCGCCGAGCGGCAGTCCGGCAACCCGCGATCGATGCTCGAGCTCTACCGGACCGCGCTACGAATCCGACGCGCGCATCCCGCGCTGGGCGACGGCACCCTCACATGGGACAAAGACGCACACCACCGCGTTCTCTCATTCACGCGGCAACCCGGGTTCCGCTGCGTGGTGAACCTATCCAAACGCTCGATCCCGCTTCCCCCACACCGAGACCTGCTGCTGGCCAGCGGGCGGTTGCTGCACGGCAATCGACTGCCGCCCGACACGGCCGCCTGGCTCAGCGGAAACGGACCCCAGGAACTCCGCCGCAGCAACGCTTCCTAGCGGGATAGGTGTCGACTGCCCCAATGTTGCCCGCTCATCCTCCCGTGAGGAGGTCGGAGATTGTTGCGATGCCGCGTTTGATCGTGGCTTCGCCGAGGTCGCCGAAGCCGAGGACTAGCTGTGGTGGGCGGGTCTGCCCGCCGGCGCGATAACGGCTCATCGGGTAGAGGCCAACGGACCGTTCGCGGGCCCGTGCGACGACGTCCTGTTCGTCGAGGCTGGCCGGTAGGTGCGCGACGGCGTGGAATCCGGCGGCGAGGCCGCGCAGTTCGAGATCGGGGGCGTGCACAGCGAGCGCGTCGATGAGCGCTTGGCGCTTTGCGGCGTAGAGCGTGCGCATGCGCCGCAGGTGTTTGTCGAATCGGCCTGACTCGATAAGCGACGCGAGCGCGATCTGGTCGAGGCCAGGAGAGCCACGGTCGTCGCGGTTCTTCTCCTCGGCGACGAGCTCGATGAGCTGCGGCGGGCAGACGATCCAGCCGAGCCGGAGTGCGGGTGCCAGCGCCTTGCTGGCCGTGCCGATCGCTGCCACGCGGTGCGAGGCGAGGCCCTGGAGCGCACCGACCGGCTCGCGGTCGTAGCGGAATTCGGCGTCGTAATCGTCCTCGATGATCGTCGCGTTCGCCGCCTCAGCCCATTCGACCAAGGCCTGACGCCGGTCCGGGCCGAGGACCACACCGGTGGGCGACTGGTGGGCGGGCGTCAGCACGACCGCGCGAGCGCCGCTGTCCGCGAGCGCCTCCACGTCGATGCCGTGCTCATCGACCGGGATCGGCACAGCGTCGAGGCCCCAGCACTCGACCTCGCGGCGTTCCACGTGCCCGGGGTCCTCGAGCGCCACCCGCAGCACGCCATCGCGCGCGAGCGCGCGGAGCATCAGGTTGAGCCCCTGCGAAAAGCCCGTGCAGACGATCACTCGGTCGGGATCAGCGACCGCGCCCCGCACGCGCCGCAGGTAGGCCGCGAGCACCTCCCGCAGTCGCCGGCTGCCGCGCGCGTCCCCGTACCCGAGCGCGTCCGCGGGCGCTGCTCGGCACGCCTCCCGGATCGCCCACGCCCAGTCGGTCCGGGGGAAACTCGCGAGATCCGGCCGCCCGGGACGAAAGTCAACCGCGAGCCGCGGTGGCGGCGCGGGTTGGCCGGTGGTAACCGGCGCCTCCGGCACCGCACCCGCCGCCACTCGGGTTCCAGAGCCCGACCGCGTGACCAGGTAGCCCTCGGCCCACAACTGCGCGTAGCACTCCTGCACAAGCCCGCGCGAGATGCCGAGTTCGCGCGCCAGCGCGCGTGAAGACGGAAGCCGCTCGCCCGCCGCTAACCGCCGTGAGCGAACCGCCTCGCGAAGCGCGTGCTCGAGCTGGGAACGCAGCGGCTCGTCGAGCTCGCGGTCGAGCCGCAGCAGTAACTCGGGACCCAAACCGGCCCACTGGATCGACACGAAATTGGACCTTATCGCCTGACCGTTTGCCTCATACATTCGGGCAGCACCCGAAACCAGGAGAAGCCATGTCAAGCCACATCACATACGACGCGACCCGGGCCCGAATCGACGACCTCCTGCGGCAGGCTGCCGAACAGCGAATAGCCAGAGAGGCCAGGCCGCGGGCGGCGACGTCACTTTCGCAGATGCTCCGCCGGCAGCAGCAGCGCAGGCTCGGGCGGATGCGACGGGGCCGGGGCGGACGCGAGCCTCGACCGGCCACACGCTGACGGGATAAATCATAGGACAGCCAGTCGTGTACTTCGAGATCGTCGGAAGAGACGGGCAGAGGCTGAGGAGCTTCTATTCCGAACTAATCGGATGGGAGATCGCTCCGGCCTGGTCCAACCGTTCTCGTGAGTCGCGGCGCGAACGCGAGGGCGTCTCACCCGAACCGTGCACGACGACCGCGAGGAACCGTTCTAGACGCGAAAGTGATGGTCCTGCCGGGTAGCTTTCCGTCCCATGCCCGGGACCGCGGTCGACCTCACAGTTCCTTCCCTCGCTGACCTGCACCGCCGGCGCAGTGAGAAGTGGGCGCTTCACGATGAGGATGTCCTCAGCCTGACCGTCGCCGAGATGGACTTCCCGATCGCTCACCCGATTCGAGAGGCATTGTTCGCAGCCATTGACCGCAATGACCTTGGCTACGCGCTTGCCCGAACGCCGACTCTGACAGGGGCGCTCGTCGGCTTTGTCGGTCGTCGGTTGGACTGGGCGGTCGATCCTGAGCAGGTCACCGTGGTGCCCGATGTAATGGTGGGGCTCATCGAGCTCTGCCGGGCGATCGCGGCACCCGGTCAAGCGGTTGCCTTCGCCACGCCGGCCTACCCGCCATTCTTCGCCGAACTCCAGGGGGCGGGGTTTCGACTGTTCACGGTCGATCTGGATGCGCAGGGAAGGATCGAGCTCGGAGCGCTCGACTCCGTTCTCTCGCGCGGTGTCGCGGCGTTCGTGCTGACCAATCCGCACAACCCGACTGGTCACGTTGCGACGCGCGAGGAGCTCGCGCTCTTGGCCGAGCGGTGCGCTGCGGCAGAAACCTGGGTTCTGGCCGACGAGGTCCACGCGCCAATGGTCCTGCCTGGGGCCGACCACACTCCCTGGCTCGAGGTGTCAGACGCCGCACGCGAATACGGCATAGCGCTCACATCGGCGTCGAAAGCGTTCAACCTCGCCGCTCTGAAGACCGCGTTCATCGTCACCGCGGGAGACAGAAGCCGCGAGATCGTCTCACGCCTCACGGCCCAGCACGATCACGCGAGCCTGCTCGGGATGATTGCCGCCGAGCTCGCTTTCACGGAGGGCGACACATGGCTCGACGCCGTGGTTGGGCAGCTGCAGCTGAACCGAACCCAACTCGCAGCAGACCTGGCCGCACAACTCCCCGAGGTCCATTGGATCCCGCCGCAAGCGACGTATCTCGCCTGGCTGGACTGCACGCGCCTGGGGCTCGGCGACGAACCGGAAAGTGCCTTCCTCACGCAGGGTCGAGTTGCCCTTGGAAGAGGCTTGGATTACGGCCAACCCGGCGCCGGCACGTCCGTCTCAACTTCGCAACGAGTCCAGAACACCTCGGCGATGCCGTCCGCAGGATGGCCCTCGCCGTCGAGCGCTAACCGTTCCGCTCCGCTGCTGCTTGTCCTCCGGCGGCGCGTAGACCCCGACTCGCGCATCGCCGTAGTCTTCGCGAGGTGACCCCGGAAGCCGGCTCTTGGCCCTGGCCTGATGACCTCGACGGTCCGAGGGCAGCGCCGGAATCCCACCGCGTCCTTCTGGACGAGGGGGGCATCCGAGTCCTCGAGGTCATCGTGCCCGCCGGCACACGCGAACCCGAGCACACCCACCGCTACCCAAGCGTGATGATCGTGGATCGCCCGGCTCGGCTTCGCTACTACGCCCTAGACCGACATGGAGTCGATGTGTCGCCCGCGAGCGGCGCTGACGCTTTGCCCAGGACCGAGCTGCTCGCACCCGAAGGTCCACACGCGGTCGAAAACGTCGATGATCACGACTATCACGCGTTTCGGATCGAGCACGCACTGTGTGCCTAGGCTTTGTTCCCCTCGCCCCAGAAGAATGGTCCTACCAAGTTGGTGACTGTGAAGCTCCAGCCGAGGTCGGCGAGCCGCTGCCTGAGCCCGTCGGGAGTATGCGGGACCTTGATGGCTCGGAATGCCGTCCCGTCTTTGAGGTGGCGGCGGATGGTTGAAGATCCGTCACCTTCGATCAGCTCGTCCGCTGTGCGGTAGGCATCGTCGAGGAAAGCCACGCGCCCGTTCGGCGTGAGGCAGCCGGCCACCGTTGACCAGAAGGATGCGAAGCGTTCAAGCGGCACGTGCGAGAGCCAGAAGGCGAAGAACACGGCGTCGTAGCGGCGGTCAGGCTCCCAGTCGAACAGGTTTGCCTCGACGAAGCGCACGCGCTGGTCCGTGATGGTCGCGGCGGCGATGGCGAGCATCTCCGGCGCCGCATCGACGGCGGTCACGGTCGCGGCGTGGTCAAGGAGACGTGACGTCCAGGTGCCGGGGCCGCACGCGAGTTCGAGCACATCCCCCGTCGGTCGAAACGTGTCGAGCGCAGCGAGTAGCTTCCGCGCGGCCTCTGCCTGTACCTCGGCGCTGAGTTCGGGCATCGAATCGGTGTATTCCGGCGCTCTCGCTCGGTAATAGGCGAGCTGCTCGGCAAGTAGCTGTTCGACGCGATCTTCCGCGGGGGGCGCTCCCACCGCACCGATGCTAAATGGATCAGGCGACCCACATACACGATAAGCAGCCTTGACCGCTGTGATCCACACGATCGGCGGGATCGTCGGTGCGCTCGAGCAGAACGGAATTGGGTTCGGCAAGAAGGGCGGTGCTGCAAAGGCTCAGAGGAGGCTCGGAGGCAGCGCCCATGTTCGTCGCGCGAAATCGGCAGCGGCCTCCGGTTCGAGGTCGGCTACGGTCCGAGCGCCCGCAGCCGCCATCGCGCGGGCAAGCTCGGACCAGGCCCGCGCGACCGAAGCGACCCGCACGGTCGGGCCGAACCCGCTCGCGGCCGTGAGCTCTTTGGCCCGAGCCTCGACGTCGGCCAGCGTGAACTCGCCGAACGGCTTGTAGCCCTCGCCGGCATAGACGGGCGCCGCCAACGGGTCCCCCTCGGTCACCACACCCCCCACTTGGGCATCGAGGACAAGCCGCCCCGCTCAATGGCGCGGTCGGTGTCGGATGAGCGCACGGACGTCGGGTACGGTGGGCGCTTCCACGGCAGGGAGGAGATCGTGCCGTAGTGCTCCCGCAGGTACGCTGTGAGCTCACCCCGGTGGGCGCCGCAGGCATACCGGCGGGGCCCGAGTGGTCCGCCGCCGTGCCAGGAGAGCCAGCGGCCGGGTGGGGCTTCTAGGTACTGGCCGAAAGTGAGCTCGCGGAGCTGGCGCTCGAGCGTGCGTTGAGTATCGGGATCCGGCACCGCGGTGCAGAACTCGCAGCGAAAGATGACGCGGACCGGCATGCGGCCGTCACCAGCGTGGCTCGTATCCGCTCGCGAGCCTGTCGGACGGTCGCCGCCAGCCCGGCTCGGTGTCGAACCGCTCGCGGATCAGCCGCGCCCGCAGTCGCCTCAGGAGAGGACCGTACGTGAACCGGGCGGCGCGGGCGGCCAGAACCCCGAGGGGAGCCGCCTCCATGAAAGGCATGAACTTGTCGGGGAACCCCGGCATCGTGCACGCCATGCAGATACCGCCGACGTTCGGGCAGCCTCCGACGCCGCCCATCCAGCCGCGGACGGGGACGTTGCACTTGACCACCGGTCCTTTGCAGCCGATCTTCACGAGGCAGCCGCGGTGGTCGGCGGGGGTCTCGGCGAACTCGCCCTGCTCGGCGAACCCGGCGCGCCCGCAGCCCTCCTGGACGGTGCGTTCGAATAGCCATCGAGGCCGGCCTTGCTCGTCGAGGTCGATCATCGACTCGCTGCCCGCCACATGGAGCGCGAGGTGCAGCAGCGTCTCGGTGATGTTGTCGGGCTGGACCGGGCAGCCTGGCAGGTTGACGATCGGCTCGCCCATCCGCGATCTGAAGCCGGCGCCAAGGTAGTCGCGCAAGCCCATCGCGCCGGTGAGGTTGCCGCGCATCGCGGGAATGCCGCCGTAGGCTGCGCACGTGCCGAGTGCCAGCACCGCCGCCGCCCGGGGCGCCAGGCGGTCGATCCAGCTGGTGGTGGTGATCGGCTGACCGCTCTCGGCGTCCACGCCGAGACCCGCCCAGTGGCCCTCGCCCGAGATCTGCTCGTTCGGGATCGAGCCCTCGAGCACGAGCACGAACGGATCTAGCTGCCCGGCGGCGGCGCGGCGAAACGACTCCACGAACTCGTCGCCGGCTTCGTAGGCCAGCAGCGCGTTGTAGATCGCAAGCCGAGGCATCCCCGGGAAGATCCCGGTCACTAAATCCTCGAGGCTTGGGTTCGTGGCGGCGGTCATTGCGACCGAGTCGCCGTCGCACCCGAGGCCGGTGGTCAGCCACAGGACGTGGACGATCTGGCGCTCGGTGTGCGTCCGCTGCTCGTTTCCGATCACTGCGCGCTCTGCCCACCGGTGGAGACGTGCGCCTTCTCACCCTGGTCTGGGCTGCGCCCGGTGAGCGTGCCCAGGTGCTCCTCGAGCGTCCCGTGCAGGTGCCTCCCGCCTGAGTCCTCGCTGACCAAACCGGCGGCAGCCAGGCGGCCGAGGGCGTGGGTGACCGACGGCCGCTCGGCGCCGACCATCCGGCCGAGAAGCTCATGCGTCAACGGCAGCGGCAGTCGGATCCCGCCTGGCTCGACCCTGCCCCACCGGGGTGCGAGGTGCCAGAGCAGCAGGACCAGCCGCACGTCCAGACGGGGCTGGGCGGCGATCGCGCGCACCACTTCGAGGTCGCGGGCACGACGTTCCACCCGGCGCAGCAGTTCGTCGCCGATCTGGGGGAAGGTACGGACTCGGTCGGCGAAGGCGACGTCGAGGATCGCGAACCTGACGGGCTCGAGCGCCCGCCAGATGAGTTCACAACTCACAAAAGCGTCCCGCTGCTCCTCGTCGCGGGGCTGGATTACGTCGCCCCTGCCGAGAAGCTCGGCTGTGATCCGGTCATACACACGGGCGTATTCGACGACCGCTCCGGCCAGCACGAGCAGCCCCGTCCCAGGCGAAGAGGCGTCGCGCCATTTCTCGAGGTCGAGCTGCCCGGGATCGAGCTCGAAGGTGATCGCGGTGGCGGCCGGGCGGGCCACCAGCCGCATCCTGATGTCGAGGCCGGCTGCCAGGTCAGGATCGAGGTCGAGGAGGTAGCGGTACTGCAGCCTGCGAGGCTCGCCCGAGGGTGTCCTAGTCGCCCGTAGCGAACGGACGTGGTGACCGTCGTCCCGTCTCAGTTCGACCTACCCTCCCATGTGATCGCGGCTTGGGCGGCGGCCATCACGGGTCGCTGTGGCCACTGTACGCGGCCCGCGAACCGGTCACAAGGCTTAGTCGCGGGCGCTTGGTAATCCGCGTTACATGAGGCAGCAAACCGGCGATGACGCCTTGTCATGCCCGTTACTAGGGCCATGGAGCGAGACCCTAACCGGTGATATACGAGCTTGCGGGCCGGATGCCCGGGCGGCCTTGTCCGCGCGGTCGCCGCCGCGATTTAGGAGAGGCGTATGTGCTTGGCGATTCCTGGGCAGGTCATCGAGCTGGTCGATCCCGCCAACCAGATCGCCAAGGTGGACGTCGTCGGCGTGCGGCGCAACATAAACGTCAGCCTGCTCGCGGATGGCAACGGGAGCGGAGCCGAACCGGGGGATTGGGTGCTGATCCACGTCGGCTTCGCGCTGTCCAAGGTCGATGAAGAGGAGGCGCGGGCGACGCTCAGGTTGTTGGAGCGGATGGGAGCCGAGTACGAGCAGGAGCTCGAAGAGCTGAAGGCGAGCGTGATCGAGTGAGCGGCGACGCCTGCGACCCCACCGGGCGCTGCATCACTTGTTCGGACGAGGGGGTGCCGATGCGCGTCGTGTCGCTGTCGGGCGAAGGCGCCGTGTGCGTCGACGATGACGGAATCAGCCACGAGGGCGTCGCCGTGGAGCTCGTGGAGCCAGTCGCGCCGGGGGACCGCGTTCTCGTCCACGCCGGGGTGGCGATCGGATGAAGTTCGTCGACGAGTTCCGCGACGCTCAGCTGGGCCGGGTGCTCGCCGGCGAGATCTTGGCGCGGGTCGAGCCTGAGCGCCACTACAAGGTGATGGAGGTGTGCGGCGGGCACACGCACTCGATCTACAAATACGGGATCGACGACCTCTTGCCCGACAACGTCGAACTCGTACACGGACCCGGCTGTCCGGTGTGCGTGATCCCGATGGGCCGGGTCGACGACGGAATCGCAGTCGCGCGACACGACGGGGTGATCTTCACCTGCTTCGGCGACATGCTGCGGGTGCCGGGCTCGGAGTACACGCTGCTCGATGCCAAGGCGCAGGGAGCGGACGTCCGGATGGTGTACTCGCCGCTCGATGCGCTGCGGATCGCGCGCTCGGAGCCCGACCGAGAGGTGGTGTTCTTCGCCATCGGGTTCGAGACGACGGCCCCATCGACGGCGCTGACCCTCAAGCGCGCCAAGGCCGAGGGGATCAAGAACTTCTCCTGCATCTGTAACCACGTGACGATCGTGCCGCCGTTGCGCGCGCTCCTCGAGTCGCCCGATATGCGTCTGGACGGCTTCATCGGCCCGGGGCACGTGTGCACGGTCGTCGGCGCGCGGCCCTTCGAGTTCATCCCGGCGGATTACGCGCGGCCCGTCGTGATCTCGGGCTTCGAGCCGCTGGACATCCTGCAATCGATCCTGATGATCTTGAGCCAGCTCGCCGAGGGGCGCTGCGAGGTCGAGAACCAGTACACGCGCGTGGTCCCCAGGGAGGGAAACCTGCGCGCGCTCGAGGTGCTGGCGGAGGTCTTCGAGCTACGGCCGCATTTCGAATGGCGGGGGCTTGGCTTCATCTCCCAGAGCGCGCTGAAGCTCTCGAGCGCCTACCGCGATTTCGACGCCGAGGAGCGGTTCCAGGTGCCGGGAGTCCGGGTCGCGGACCCCAAGGCATGTCAGTGCGGCGAGGTGCTCAAGGGCGTGATCAAGCCGTGGGAGTGCAAGGTGTTCGGGACCGCGTGCACACCCGAGCACGCGATCGGGACGTGCATGGTCTCCCCTGAGGGGGCCTGCGCCGCGTACTACAACTTCGGCCGGTTCGCGCGAGAGAGGACGGCGGTGTGAGCGCGACGCCGACCAGTCGCGAGCAACGCATCCTCGAGATCATCGACACCGCGCGCTCCAAGCCGCGCCGGTTCCGAGACAACCAGGTGACGCTCGCGCACGGCGCCGGTGGAAAAGCGACGCGGACGCTGATCGAGGGGCTGCTCGTGCCAGCATTCTCGCCCCCCGATGGCGGGACGCTTCGAGCGCTCGCGGATGCCGGCTCGATCGCGGTGGGCGGAACCCGTCTGGCGATGACGACCGACAGCTTCGTGGTCAAGCCGCTGCGTTTCCCGGGGGGATCGATCGGCGAGCTCGCCGTCAACGGGACCGTGAACGACCTCGCGGTCTCCGGGGCCCGCCCGCTCGCGCTGAGCGTGTCGCTGATCCTCGAGGAGGGCCTCGAGTCCGAGGTGCTGCGGGCCGAAGTGGAGGCGATCGCCCAAGCGGCCCGCGCGGCGGGGGTCGAGATCGTGGCGGGCGACACCAAGGTGGTGGAGCGCGGCGCCGCCGACGGCATGTACATCTGCACGTCCGGGATCGGAGCGCTCGACGTTCGGGCCGCGCTGGCGCCGGACTCATTGAAACCGGCCGACCAAGTGCTCGTGTCTGGCCCGGTCGGCGAGCACGGTACCGCGATCATGCTGGCGCGCGACCAGTTCGACCTCGACGCCGAGGTCGAGTCGGACACGTGTTCGTTGTGGCCCGCGGTCGATGCGCTGCTCGATGCCGCGGGCGAAGAGCTTCACTGCATTCGGGATGCGACCCGGGGCGGCGCCGCGTCGGTGCTGAACGAGCTGGCCAGGGCCTCGCGCGTGTCGATAACGGTGCGCGAGGCCGCCGTTCCAATCTCGCCGGTCGTCCATGCGGCGGCCGAGCTTTTGGGAATCGACCCGATGTACCTCGCCAACGAGGGGCGGTTGATCGCGTGCGTGGCGCCGCAGGCCGCCGCGCGGGCGCTCGAAGCGCTGCGGTCCGTGCCGGGGTGCGAGCGGTCGGCCGCGATCGGGGAGGTCCGGCGCGAACCGCCGGGGATGGTGCTGGTGGAGACGAGCTTTGGCGGCAGGCGGGTGATGGACGAGCTCGTCGGTGACCCGCTGCCGCGGATCTGCTGAAACGAAGGAGAGGACGCCAGTGGCAACCGCAGTCGAATACTCACCCAGACAGCACGAGACCGAGCAGATCACCGCTCACGTTCTGTGGATGACCACGGGGCTGTCGTGCGAGGGGGACTCGGTGGCGATGACCTCGGCGACGAACCCGAGCCTCGAGGACATCATCCAGGGGGTGATCCCGGGGATGCCGCGTGTCGTGATCCACAACCAGGTGATCGCGTTCGAAGTCGGCGACGAGTACATCCAGGCGTGGTACGACGCCGAGCAGGGGAAGCTCGACCCGTTCGTGCTGGTCGTCGAGGGCTCGGTCGGTAATGAGGAGATCAACGGCGAGGGCCACTGGACGGGTTTCGGCGTCAACCCCTCCAACGGGCAGCCCATCACGCTCAATGAATGGATCGACCGCTTGGCGCCGAAGGCCGCCGCCGTGGTGGCCGTCGGGACCTGCGCGACGTACGGCGGGATCCCGGCCATGAAGAACAACCCGACGGGCGCGATGGGCGTGCCGGACTATCTCGGCTGGAACTGGCGCTCCAAGGCGGGGCTCCCCGTGGTGTGCATCCCCGGGTGCCCGGCCCAGCCCGACAACACGACCGAAACGCTGATGTACCTGGTCTTCCACCTCGCCGGCATGGCGCCGGCGCCCGATCTCGACGAGCAGCTCCGGCCGAAGTGGCTGTTCGATCGAACCGTTCGCGAGGGCTGCAACCGGGCCGGCTTCACCGAACAGGGCAACTTCGCGACGGAGTATGGGTCCGATCACCGGTGTCTGGTGAAGCTCGGGTGCAAGGGGCCAGTGGTCAAGTGCAACGTGCCAGTCCGCGGCTGGGTCAACGGGATCGGCGGCTGTCCGAACGTTGGCGGCATCTGCATGGCGTGCACGATGCCCGGCTTCCCGGACAAGTACATGCCGTTCATGGATCCCGACCCCTGGGGCGAGAAGGGAGCCGACTTCCAACGCTTCACGTACGGACCGGTGTTCCGCTACTTCCGCAAGCGCAACATCGACAAGAAGTTCGACATCGAGCCCGAGTGGCGGCGGCGAGGGCCCGCGCTCACGAGCGGCTACCAGAAGCGTTGGTGACGGTCGTCACGGGCGCTACGCGAGGAGAGTCACATGGCCACAGTTGAGAGACCCAAAGAACAGAAGAAGGTCGTCGTCAAGGAGATGTCCTGGGATCCGATCACCCGGATCGTCGGCAGCCTCGGGATCCACACCGAGATCGACTTCTCCAACCGCCAGGTCAACAAGTGCTACTCGACGTCGATGGTCTTCCGCGGGTTCGACATCTTCATGAAGGGGATCGACCCGCGTGACGCGCACTTCATCACCAGTCGCATCTGCGGTATCTGCGGTGACAACCACTGCACGTGCTCCTGTCTGAACCAGAACATGGCCTACGGAGTCAAGCCGCCGCCGCTCGGCGACCTGGCCTTCAACCTGGCCGAGACGGCGGACTACATCTTCGACCATGCGATCTTCAACGACTGCATGGCGAACGTCGACTTCTGCGAGCAGATGGTCAAGGACACCAATCCGACCCTGCTGGCCAAGGCGGAAAAGACTTCGGCGCCGCATCAGGACATCCACGGCTACAAGACGATCGCGGACATCATGCGGGGGCTGAATCCGTTCACGGGGAGCTTCTACCTAGAGACGCTCCAGGCGGCGCGCTACACGCGGGAGATGTACTGCCTGTTCGGCGGCCGTCACACCCACCCCTCGACGATCATGCCGGGCGGCTGCAGCGCCGACATCACCCATCAGACCTGCACCGACTACTACGTGCGCCTGATGCGGTACTTCGACTACGTGAAGCGCAGCGTGCCGATGCACGATGACCTGTACGACTTCTTCTTGCATGAGTTGCCGGGGTACGACATGGTCGGCTTCCGGGAGACGAACCTCGTCA
>JAFASF010000058.1 GCA_019244745.1 Solirubrobacterales bacterium
GATATCGAACTTCGCCGGGATGCAGAACCTCGAGGTGTGGTACTCGTCTCTGGACATCGAGAGCGTGGTCAGGGAATTCGGTTCGCAGTTCAAGTCCAAGCAGATGGCCCGCACCGAGAAGACGCTGGCCAAGGCGCGCACGAAGGACAGCATGTCCGCCTTTTCCAAGCTCACCCAGTCGGTCGACGGCCATGTGCGCATCGTCGATGAGTCACCGCTGATCGTGCCCATCGAGCGGCTGGCGGCGGGCTACGCGCGCGAAGAGATGTTCGACTGGCTGCGCGAGGGGGTGCATCGGTACAGGGAAACGCTCGAGTTCGACCGGCGGGTGCTGGTGGAGGAGTTCGAGCTGGTGGATTTCGCGCGCAAGGTGGTCGGCGTGGGCAGCGTCGGCACGCGCGCGTGGATCGCGCTTTTCCTCGGCCGTGACGGTCAGGACCCGCTCTTCCTGCAGATGAAGGAGGCCGAGGAGTCGGTGCTCGAGGACTTTCTGCCCAAGAGTCGGTTCAAGAACCACGGCGAGCGCGTGGTGACCGGACAGCGGCTGATGCAGGCCACCAGCGACATCTTCCTCGGGTGGCTGCACGTCGAGTCCGGGCTCGACGAGCGCTCGCGCGACTTCTACGTGCGCCAGCTCAAGGACTGGAAGGGTTCGGCGGAGATCGAGCAGATGGACCCGAGGGGGATGGCCGCGTATGGCCGGCTGTGCGGCTGGACTCTGGCGCGGGCACACGCCCGCAGCGGGGACCGCATCGCGATCGCCGCCTACCTCGGCAACGGCAACGGCTTCGACCGCGCGATCGTGGAGTTCTCCAAGGCTTACGCCGAGCAGAACGAACGCGATTACCAGGAGCTCGTGGCAGCCGTCAAATCGGGCAGGATCAAGGCCGAGACGGGCCTCTGATCGCGCGGTTGGCGCCGGTCCGGCGCGGAGTTGGGCGCCGGTCCGGCGCGGAGTTGGGCGCCGGTCCGGCGTGGAGTTGGGCGCCGCTCCGGCGCGGAGTTGGGCGCCGCTCCGGCGCGGAGTTGGGCGCCGGTCCGGCCCAGGGTTCGGCCTGGTCCGGCGCGGAGCTGATCCGGCTCCCCGGGGCAAGTTACGCGCGCCGGCGCGGGGTGTGCGAGATTTGGCCCCAAGGAGGGGCCTTATCTCGCGCACCCCCTAATTGCTGCTGCTACCGGAGGCGCCGGCTTGCTGGCTCGCTCCGTCGGGCTGCGCACCAGCGTTCGGCGAAGTCCCCGCCGGCGCCGCGGCACTCGCCGGCGACGGCACGGGCGCGCTGCTGGAGGCGGAGGCGTCCGACGGCGCGGGCGTGCTCGAGGACTCGGGGGCGCCGGCCGCCGGTGCCGGCGCGGAGGCGCTCGCCGACACTGGGGCGCTCGCCGGCGCCGGTTCGCTCGCCGGCGCGGGGGCGCTCGCCGGCGTGGGGGCAATCGTGGGCGCGGAGGTGCTCGCCTGCGCGGGCGCAGGCGCGCTGGCAGGATCCGGCGTCGGAGCACTTGCCGAGGCCGGGACCGTTGCGCCGGCCGACGCTGGGGCCGGTGCGCTGGCCGGCGCCACGGTGCTCGCCGCGGGCGCGGAATCGCTCGTGCCGGCACCGACTGCCTGGGGGTCACCGGCTCCCGCGGCGGCGGACTGCGGAGCCGCGTCAGCGGACTGCGGAGCCGCGTCAGAGCTCGCCGCGGTCACTGGGGTCGAGGTCGGCTGGCTCGCCGGCGTGGAACTCGTCTGGCTGTCGGGCGTCGAGCTCGCGTCGCCACCCTGCGTCGAGGTGCTCGAGCCCGAGGACCCGGCCGGCGTGATCGACGCCGCCGGCGGGGCCGCCGCCGGCGCACCCGCCTGACTCGGGACCGAGGTGCTCGTCGCGGCCGCGGAGGACGCGGCGGACGCCGGCTGCGGGCTGGAGTCGCCGGTATTCGTACTGACGGCCGTCGGAGCCGTGGAGGCCGGAGTCATGGCCGTCGCAGCGGTCGAGGCCGGAGCGCTCGCGTTTGAGCCGGCGCCGGCCGTCGCAGTGCTGGTGCTCGACGAACCGGCGGTTACGACGCGGTTCGTCAAACCGGTCGCGCCTCCGCCGATTACAACTCTGTTCGCGTGGGCGATGGGACCGCCGCTCGGCCAAGATTGGCCGGTCGGGTGCTGGCGGAGGAGGCTGTTAATCAGCGAGAGCATCCGAGAGCCCGCTCCCATCGGACCGGGGGGATAGAACCCGATCTCGAGGTGCGGCCCGGTCGAGATGCCCACGATGCCGTAGCCGACCTCCGTGATCTGCTGACCGGCGGAGACGTGCTGGCCGATGTGGACGAGATCGGGGCCGGCGTGTCCGTAATAGATCTCGAGGCCCTTCAGGGGCCCGGAGGTGATTTCGAGGATCGGTGCATTGGGTCCGAATCCGCCAATGCCCTCGCCGATGATGATGCCGTCGCCCATGGCGTACTCCGGAGTGCCGCCCGGCGCTGCATAATCGACGCCCTGATCGACCGAGCCGTTCGTGAGGTATCCGCGGGGTAGCGGAAGCGCCACCCCGTTGGTGAGAACGTAGGTCGATGGCTGCGTCGTGGGGGTGCTGGGCGCGACCACCGTGACCGGCTGGCTGCTCGCAGGCGCCTGGGGAACCGTGCTCGGGGCACCGCTTTCACTGCCACTGCTCCCGCTGCCACTGTTCGCGCTACCGCTGCTCGGCGTGCTGCTGCTGCTCGGCCCGCTGCTGCTGCTCGGCGAGCTGACGCTGCTCGGCGCGTTTCCGCTGCCCGGGTTCGTGCCCTGAGCGTTGCCGGTCACCGAGGTGGAGACTTCCTCGCCGCTACTCGCCGGGGTGTTGCTTTGCGCGGACTGCACGGCGGCAGGAGCTGCAGTCACGCCGGCGCTCGCCGACGATGGCGAGACGCTCGTTCGGCTGGCGCCGGCAACCAAGCCGGCGCCAGCCGCAGTTGCGATCGCGGGCGTCCCGACCGGAGTGCTCGCGACGCTCGTCCCGGAACCTGCCTGAACGGACGGCGTGGTCGCGGCCGATTCGCTGCCGGAAACCGACGTTGCCGACGCGGCGGAGGCGGTGCCACTCGCGCCGCCCATGATCACTACGGGCGCCTCAAACATGATGGCCCATGTGCGGACGTCGATCGCGCCCGTGGCCGGGAGGTTGTGGCGAAGCTGAAAGTCGAACACCGCGCCCCGCGTAAGTGGCCCGAAGATCCCGTCCACCGCCAGGTGCGTGAATGGCAGGACGTCGTTGAGCCGTCGCTGCGCGGCCGCGACGAGAGCCCCCTGGCTGCCCATCCGGAGCACGACTCGCAGGCTGCTCAGGTTCGCCAGGCTGGCGGCGGCCGGATCAGTCCCGGAACCGGCGCTCGAGTCGGCGGCGGCAACGGTGCGCGGGAGCAAGGGACCCGCGGCGAGCGCAGCGCTCATTGCCAGCGAGACGCTCTTGCGGCGGCGCCGGGCACGCCGGCCCAGCTCGGTCAGGCGGCGGCGCTGCCGCGAACGGGCCAGTGAACGTTCCCACAGCTCGACCGATGCCAGATCTCGGCCGCTTATGTCGTTCTCGCGTAGGGCGTCAAACCGCGCAGGGGTCAACTGCCACTCCTTTCGGTCTCGCCTCCGGGGTTAGCTGACGGGCTCGCGTTACCGATCACGCTACGCCGCACTCTGGCGGCGATTCGCCCCCGCGGCCTCAGCCGCAACGGGTCCCCCGGTCTCCGCCCACCGCTGGACGAAAACTCGGCGTATGAAAATCTCGTGCAGGATAACGGGGAAACCGGCGGAAAGGTGAGTAAGTGACGCGGCGCCCGCCGCCTGACCCGTGCCAGGCGCGAACTACA
Organism: Solirubrobacterales bacterium; assembly: GCA_019244745.1. Classification (GTDB taxonomy): domain Bacteria; phylum Actinomycetota; class Thermoleophilia; order Solirubrobacterales; family Solirubrobacteraceae; genus Palsa-465. Next base: position 3,817 of record JAFASF010000058.1, read on the forward strand.
TGAGTCCGCTCTGCCTCTCCCCACGCGCGTTCGCTACGGGATTCCGAAGTATTTCTTGAAGGATTCGCCCCAGATGGTGGTGGACCCGGAGGGGGGGTTGGCGGCGCCGGGGTCGCTGACGTCGGCCAGGGTTCGGGCGTTGGAGGTGGGGGATCCCCACCCGAGCTCGATCCCGGTTCCGCCGGCCGCGTAGGACGCCACCCGTTGCCCGGCCTGGAAGGTAGCGCCGATGCTCTCGGTCACCGGGTTGATCTGCTCGGCCACGTACCAGTAGTCAGACAGCGCCCCGGGCGGCTGGCTGAGGAACTGAAA
>JAFASF010000076.1 GCA_019244745.1 Solirubrobacterales bacterium
TTTCAGTTCCTCAGCCAGCCGCCCGGGGCGCTGTCTGACTACTGGTACGTGGCCGAGCAGATCAACCCGGTGACCGAGAGCATCGGCGCTACCTTCCAGGCCGGGCAACGGGTGGCGTCCTACGCGGCCGGCGGAACCGGGATCGAGATCGGGTGGGGATCCCCGACCTCCAACGCCCGCACCCTGGCCGACGTCAGCGACCCCGGCGCCGCCAACCCCCCCTCCGGGTCCACCACCATCTGGGGCGAATCCTTCAAGAAATACTTCGGAATCCCGTAGCAGGGACTGGCGGGTTCGGGAGTCTGTGGCCGCCGGCCAGGTCGAGGGGATCGTCCGCCGGCCTGGACCGCCGGCACCGCCGGCACCGCCGGCTTCGGGATTCCTTAGCCGAGGCCGCCGCCTGCACAGATCTAACTAACCTAGGGCGCCAGCCTCCACTCGATCGATCCGAGCCCCGGGAACCGGAGGGCCTCTGCGGTGGCCCCGGTGAGATCCCATTCTCGACCGGCGATGTACGGTCCGCGATCGATCACGGGGACCTCGATCGCTCGCTGGCCGTAGACGAAGATGACCTTGGTTCCGCAAGGCAACGTCTTGTGGGCCACACCGAGGGTGGCGACGTGCAGGATCCCGCCACACGCGATCCCCTGGCCGTAGGCGGTGAACACGGATGCGATGCTCACGTTGTACTCGCCGGCGGGCAGCTGACTTGGATTCAGGAGTGCGCCCGAGAGATTGAGTCGGTCCAGGTGATACCGCGCCACGGCGGCCTGGAACTGTGCGATCGCGGCGCGTACCTCCGCGTCGGTCGGAGCTCCCTTGGCCGGCGCGAGAGTGATCGTCGCCGGCTGCCTCGGGCTCGGGGCACCGAGCGGCCGCGAGGCCACCGGCTGGCTCACGGGGGAGCTGGATGGCGTCGTCGGTGCCTGCCCGGCAACCGGCTCCACCACTTGGGGACGAGGTCGCGCGCTCGGCAACGCCACGGTCGTCGGGTCGCGAGCCGTGGACCCCGTACGCCGCTGGGGGGCGCTCGATGCGCACCCCGCCAGCGCGACGAGAGCAATCGCTGTCGCGGCGAGGGCTCGGATGGCTCGACTTTATCCCACTCCCGGTATCCGGCCGCCGGTCTGCCGACCCCACGGCCCGCCGGCTCGCGATCCTCACCTCTCCTCGGCGGGGGTCAGCCCTAGCCGTCGCCGCTCTCGTTATCCTCAGCGTGCCTTGGTCGCTCGCGGGGCAGGCTGGTGGACTGCGTGCGGTAGATGATCGATGTGAGCCGATTCGAAGCCTCGATTGGATCGGTCGGTTGCTCAGGGCCGGCCGACCGTGCTTCGGCGAGCGGCGGCTCGATGGACTGGTTCTGAATGACTGCGAGAGCGTGGTAATGGCAACGACTGATCTGGGGATGGCAGGCTGTGCCCCGGCCGGTTGAGTCCGGTCATCGGTACGTCCCGGGGCTCGATGGCCTGCGCGCCGTCGCTGTCCTGTGCGTGATCGCGTTTCACCTGAACGTACGCTGGGCCCAGGGAGGCCTGCTCGGCGTTGGGGTCTTCTTCACGCTGTCCGGTTATCTGATCACCGACCTGTTGCTCTCCCACTGGGATCGGTACGGGAATCTCGGGCTGGGGACTTTCTGGTTGAGGCGGGCCCGCCGGCTGCTCCCGGCGCTCTTCCTGATGCTGATCGTGGTGGGCATCTGGGTGGCGCTGTTCGACGCCTCGCAGCTTGCCCAGGTTCGCCGGCAGGTGGTCTCGGCGTCGTTGTACTTCGCCAACTGGTCGACGATCGCCACGCACGGCTCGTATTTCGCGCGCTTCGCCGCTCCCCTTCCGCTGGATCATCTGTGGTCGCTCTCGATCGAAGAGCAGTTCTACCTGGTGTGGCCGTGGCTGCTGCTGCTCCTGCTGTGGCTCAGCCGCAGTCGCCGGCTGCTCGCGCTGCTCACCCTGGCGGGCGCGGCGGGCTCCGCGGTGGTGATGGGCCACCTGTATCACCGCGGCTATGACCCCACGCGGGCCTACGAGGGCACGGACACCCGCGCTTTCGGGCTGCTCATCGGAGCCGCGTTGGCCATGGTCTGGCCAACTCGCATCTCGCGGTCCTCGTTGCGGCGCTCGGTCCACAGCCCAGCGCTCCTCGACCTGGCGGGTGTGGCCGGTCTGATCGTGATCCTGGTCCTCGTGTGGCGAACCAGCTCGCTTAGCCCGTTCATCTATCCCCGAGGAATGATCCTGCTCTCGCTCGCCACCGCCGCCATGGTGGCCGCGGTCGTCAATCCCTCGAGCATGCTGGGGGAGGTTCTTGGCTCCCGTCCGTTGCGCTGGATCGGCGTTCGTTCGTACGGCATCTACCTCTGGCAGTGGCCGCTGATAGTGCTCTGGGGGCGGCAGCACACCGGGGTCGACTGGCCACGAGCCGCACTCCAGGTCGCAGCCACGATGGTCGTCGCCGGCCTATCGTGGCGCTACGTCGAGGAGCCGATACGCCAAGGGGCGCTTGGCCGTTTGTGGCGACGTTCTGGCTCCGGGGCCGCTGTCGCTCGCGCCCGTCGCCGAGCATTTGCCCTTTCCGGCACCGTCGCCGGCGCGGTGGCGCTCGTGGTGGCTGGTCTCGCCGGGGCCCTCCCGGCCCTCTCGGCCGGTCACACCGCCCCCGAGGAGATCGCGCACCTGCCGCCCAGGCTCACGGGGCCGCGCATGGTGGCCGCGCCGGTGATCGCCCGCCCGACCAAGCGCGCCCTCCCGCCGCCCACTCGGACGTCGTGTCGCGCGGTCGTCTACATCGGCGACTCGACATCCGAAGGCGAGACCTCGAGCGACTACATCCCCAACCCGCGCAAGCGCCTGGGCGCTCAGCTGGCGAGGGTCGGCGTCAATACCTTCTATCCCGAGATCTCGGGCGCGCGATCGATCATCGAGACCTTCGAAGGGAACCCGAATGCCGCCACGGTCGCTCAGAACCACATCTCGGCCGGCTACCACGGGTGCTGGATCCTCGCGCTCGGGACCAACGACGTCGACAACGCCACGACGTCGCCGATCGGATTGAGGCCTCGCATCGACCACATGATGGGGGTCATCCACGGCCAACCCGTGCTCTGGATCGACGCGATCACCCTCCTCAGCTCGGGGCCATATTCGGAGGCGGGGATGCAGCAATGGAACCAGCAGCTGCTGTCGGCGTGCCAGCGATATCGGAATATGCGGGTGTATGACTGGGCCGCTCATGCCCAGCGGAAGTGGTTCATCCCCGATGGGATCCATTACTACTCCCCCGGGTACGTGGCGCGATCCCACGACATCGCCAAGGGGCTCGTCCGAGCGTTCCCTCAGAACCGCCCGCCGAGCTCCGATTGCCTGGTGCACTGATTGCGCCGCCCAGGCAGCCCAGGTTAAGTCGCGTACGGGTCGCGACTCGTGGCGGGTCTCGGGCTCGTGGCGGGTCTTGGAATCCGACCGGCAGAGAGCTACACTCGCGCGCGTCATGCGTTCGATTTCGAACGGTGGTGGAGGGGAGAACGGGGTTCTGGACCGGCGCGCGTTCCTGACCGGGCTCGGGGGTGCGGGGCTCGCTTTGGCCGCCGGCTGTGGCGCTTCGGCCACGCAGACCACCGCCCGACGCGTCAACGCGGCGCTCGCCCGCCGCGCGCCGCACACGCTCCAAGAGGCGATCCGCGGGCATGTGTTCTACCCGGGTCAGCCCGGCTTCGTGTCGGCCGCTCACGTGTACAACCCGCGGTTCGATGGCGTTCTGCCAACCGCGCTGGCGCGCCCGGTCGACTCGGTCGACGTTCGGGACGCGATTCGCTTCACGGTCTCACATGACACTCCGGTGCGGGCCCGGTCCGGGGGTCACAGCTACGCCGGATACTCGACCCTGTCCAACGGGGCGGTGCTTGACCTCCGCAAGCTGAACGCGATCAACGTCGACAAGCGCGCCGGCACGGCCACCGTGGGAGCGGGCGCACAGTTGATCGACATATACGCCGGGCTGGCGAACGCAGGGGCGACCCTGCCGGCGGGCTCGTGCCCTTCGGTCGGTGTCTCCGGCGTCACGCTCGGTGGTGGCTTCGGGTTGGCGGGAAGGTACTTCGGACTGACGGCCGACAATCTGCTCGCGGTGAAGATCGTGACCGCCGACGGTCAGCTCAATACCGTGAACGCCCGCACCGACCCGGATCTGCTGTGGGCGTTGAGGGGCGGCGGCGGCGGCAATTTCGGCGTCGTCACCGAGTTCACGTTCCGGATCCATCCGCTCCCGGCGAGCGCCGCCTACTTCAACGTGAGATGGCCCTGGTCCTCGGCCAATGAAGCGATCGCCGCGTGGCAGGCCTGGGCACCGCACACCACCGACAAGATCACCTCGATCCTCCACTTGAACACGGGCCCGTCGATCAACGCCAACGGGCAATACCTGGGCTCCGCCTCCTCCCTGCGCTCGCTGCTCGGGCCGCTGCTCTCGGTGCGAGGCGCGACTCTCAGCAGCGCTTTCAACCTGTCTTACGTTCCGCTGCAGCTCCTGCTCGCCGGCTGCTATGGCAAGTCGGTCGCCGCCTGCCACACGGTGGGCGCAGGTCCCGGTGGCACCCTGCCGCGAAACGTGTTCAACGCGAAGTCCGACTACGTCGCCAAGCCTCTGTCGAGCGCCGGCCGGGCCGCCATGATCGCGGCGACCGAAGCCTCCGGCGCGGGAGCGCTGCTGTGCGATTGCTATGGCGGCGCGGTGAATCGCGTCGCCCCGACCGCGACCGCCTTCGTCCACCGCGATCAGCTGTTCTGCATCCAGTATTACGGCGCCGGGAGCACCGCGGCCTGGATCAACCAGGCCTGGAGCAAGATGCGCCCGTACGTGTCGGGCCAGGCGTATCAAAACTACATCGACCCGTCACTGAAGGATTGGCCCAAGGCCTACTACGGTCAGAACCTCGGGCGCCTGGAGGAAATCCGCGAGCGGGTAGATCCAGATCACTACTTCAACTTCCCTCAGGCGATCGGGCGCGGCCCCCAGAGGGTCGCGCCGCGGTCGGGTCGAGGGTGAAGTAACCCGCCTGCCGGTCCGCGAGCATCTGCTCGGGCTGGCAAAATCGAGAACTGATGAACCTTGGGGGGCGTCGCAACCCGTCCCGCTCGGCTGGTTTCCCGCTCTCCCCGGCCGAGCGAAGCGCACGCCGAGTCGCGTGGCGGCGCCGGCGTGCGCGCAGGCGCGCCGGCCTGATCGTGGTGCTGGTGGCCGGGCTCGTGCTCGTGGGAGGATTAGTGGTCAAGGGTCAGATCTCGAAAAATGGCGGCGCCGCGTCCACCTCCGCTCAAACGGCGGCCCACGCCAATTCGGCCAAGGCGGGTTCGGCCGGCCAGCGGACGGTCGCCCTGGCCGCGGCTCACCACGGGCCCAGCTTGGCCAAGCTGGCCGCTACCACCGAAGCCCACGCCGTCAATCGCGCGCTCGGATACGCATCGTACGCCCGGCTGCTGACCCATCGACGGCGCGAGGTGGCCCTGACGTTCGACGATGGACCGAGCCCTTATACCCCGGAGATCATTCGCACTCTCCGGCGAATGCACGCGGGCGGGACGTTCTTCACCATCGGGCGCTCGATCGGGATCTACCCCCACTTCGTCGCCGAAGAGGCCCGCGATGGCTTTGACGTCGGCGATCACACCGAGACCCATCCACCCCTCTCGGCGCTCTCGCCGGGGGCCCAGGCTGAACAGATCAGCGAAGCGGCTGCGGCCATTCAGCGCGCCGGCGCTCCCTACCCACGCTTGATGCGGCCGCCGTACGGCTCTTTCGATGCTGAGACGCTCGGGATCCTCAAGGCGCAACGGATGCTGATGGTGCTATGGAGCGTCGACACGAGCGACTACATCCGCCCCGGCGTCGCGAGGATCGTCGATACGGCGGTCAGCGGTGCTACGCCCGGCGCGATCATCCTGATGCACGATGGCGGCGGCAACCGCTCCGAGACGGTGGCCGCGTTGCCGCGGATAATCACGCTCCTGCGCCGGCGTGGCTACCGGCTGGTCACGGTTGGGCAGCTCATTCGGGACGATCCTCCGCCGAGGAACCAACCGCCACCGCAGCCGTTGTCGGGCGCTATTTGATCGCCCGGCCGCCCCAGCCCGCGTCGAGCGCCATTTGACGTCCGGCCGCCGCGGCCGGCGTCGAGCGCCATTTGATCGCCCGACCGCCCCAGCCGGCGTCGAGCGCCAATTGATCGCCCAGACATCACGAACGGCCGCGCCCCCAGATCGGTCGCGCGGCCGCCGCGTGAGATTCTGTGAACTGCGTCGCTACTGCTACGGGGAGGCGACGTGCCAGACGCCGCCGAAGGACTTGATCCCCTCGCCCTTTGCGGAGCCCCGCTTGCCCTTGTCGAAAGCGAACATGTAGAGCGGACGGCCGTTCAGCGTCACTTGGTAGAACTTGCCCTTGATCCGGTGAAGCTTCCCAAGGGTGCCCTTGACTCCGGCCGTCTTGGTCAGCTTGGCCGTGCGCGTGGTCTTATACGGAGGCCAGAAGTTGAAACAGCTGCTGTTGACGCACTTCAGGCGTGTGACCTTGCCAACGCTCTCGCCGCTCAGCGTATAGAGCGTCGCGCCGCCGGAGTTGACGACGACCGTCCTGCTCTTTCGATTGACGCTCGCCTTGCCGGTTGACAGGGTCGTGCTCGCCGCCACCGCGACCGCACTCATGGCCGCGAGGGCGAAGATGGCAAGCCCAAGGACGAGCGCCTTGGACCGGACTGTGCGGTGAACGCCAAAGCGCTCACCCCTGGAACTGCGTGGACTGGGCATAACCCGCTCCCCTCAGTAGTTGACCGCGATTCACATGAGTGATCGACTCCACACGCGCCGCGTTCGCGGGTCACTCGGCCGGCCCCTCGACTCCCACTTAGTCGGCCGCGGGAGCATACAGAAGCCCTTTGACGTCCGCAACACGCCGTAACGCGCCATCAACGTTGCCATCCGGGGCCCGGCGCGGTCGGCGATCTAGTTAAGTTGAGTGAAGGAATGCCAGGTCTCCGGCCGGGGCCTGGCGTCCGCGGATCGTCGCGGCAGCCGAGCAACTAAGGGCGCTCCCGATCGCCGGTTCGCAGCGTCGCGTGCTCTTGGCGGATGCCGCGCACCGCCACGTAGGTAAGCGAGGCGGCGACGATCGCCTCGGCCCAAAAGAAGGACGCGTAGTCGATGAGGGAGCCGATCGGCGGCGAGCCAGGAGCCGCGTTTCGCATCCCGACCAGGGCGAAGAGCGTTGCCGCCATCCAACCGAGCGCCGGCCACACCATTCCTTGGTGTCGCATGGTGATGATGTATGCCCCTCCAAGCACAGACAGCGCGAGCGCCCACATCGCGATCATCATGAACCAGGCGAGGATCAGCGTGCCGCGAGAGCGGCTCACGCGGATCTCGTCAAACACGGCAAGCGAGAGCGTTCCCGTGCTCTTTACCTTGGTCAGGTAGAAAGGATCGGCCTCTTGGACGTCGACGTGCAGAGGCACGTCCCGGCCGTCCGCGGACGCGCTGAACCCCACCACGGTCGTGTAATGGTCGAGCGGGTAATCAGTTATCGAGCCATCGCCCAGCGGTACTAGGACCGTTCTCGGGGGGATGGGCTGACCCCGAGCATAGGTCAGCTCCGGGGTAGCGGTGGAGCTCGCCCCAATCACGAGACGCGTTGTGGGAGTGCCAGCATCGTTTACGAGCCTCCCCACGGGATTGGGCATCACGCTCAGAACCAGCTGTCCGTTCGTCACATCGACCCGCCGGACTGTGACGGCAAGGTCCACGCGGTTAGCGGACTTGCTATCTCCGCTCGAGTATTGGTGGCGGAGCGTGTCGCGTTGGTCGATGTAGAGAACGACACCGGAAGCGGCACACAGCGCCAGGATCGCCAGCACGATCGCAAATCGCAGGAGAACTCGCGAGCGCCTCGACCCTAAGCGTCCCTGGGCGAACCGTGAGCTCTGATCTTCGGTCGGAGCACGCTCTAGCTCGGCATCATCCCGCATCGGACGGCAACCCCGCTGCCAGATATCCGGCTCCCGTTGGAGCCGTTGTGGGTGGCGAGTAGCTGCCCACGGAAATCGAGCCATCAGACGAGACGGTCAACAACCCTCCACGATGCACGCCACCACGGCCTCACACAGCCGCCGTCGGTGTAGTCGTAGAACCTATGGCCCGAGAACCCGCCCGGTCCGCTGTGAGTATGCGTTCCCGCAAGCAAGACGTTCTCTTCGGCGAATGGAGTCCCGGGCAGCCGGGCGAGACGGCGGATCACGCCATCCTTCACGCGGCGCGTACCCGACCAAATGTCGGCCACGACGATCGCCACACACGCGTGGGTCGTTGGATCAGCCAGCAGGAACGCACGGGCGTACAGATGCGACTCCACCCCAGTCGCCCTCTGGCGCTGGTCGGCCATGCCCTGCAGGGGCAGACCGACCGCGGTATCGGTGACGTCGCCGATTCCCGTTCCGACCCTGTAAAAGAACGGCACTCGTCCTCCAAACCCTCCGCTTTACGATCAAATGTACCTTCGCCTCGCGGGAGACACTGCCCACTGCACCTGATACGGATAGGATGCTCTGGGGCGCCAATCCCCCGGGGACCAGGACGCGACGAGCGGCGTCTTGTCACCGCGATGCCGACCCCGGCTGGCAGGGTAATCGGCTCTGGGAGCGTACTTTCAACAATGGCAACGAGAAGTCGGACACCGCCTTCCCGCCGCGCCTCCTCTCGCCGGCCCGCACCGCGGACGCCCAGTCCAACCACCATACGCCGCCGGCGGCTGACGCTGCTGGCAGGAGTGGTCGTCTTGGTCCTGCTCGTCGTGGCGCTGCTCAATTCCTGCGGTGCCTCTACGACCTCCGCGTCCGGGCCCGAGGCCGGCTCGCCTGCAGTCACTGCGGGCCAGTCCCGCGCAGCTGAGGCGAGGGATTTGACCCGGAGCGGGTCGTCGCATTCCCAGTCGGTCTCCTGGCCCCTGAGGCGCGTTCCCCCCGGACCGCCCAGTGATCAGCGCCGGCTGTACTTGCTGGAGACGATCGGAGGCCATATCTCGCCGAAGTCAGTGTCCGCATCCGACACGGGCCTGGTGTTCGCCCAGAACATGATGTACACGCACACGGTCACGGTCTACAGCAGCTCGGGGAGGCTCGTGAAGACGATCCCCGACACGGTGTATATGTCGCGGTTCGGGATCGGGGGACACCCCGGGATCACCCATGGCGCGCCCGTGGAGGCGGCATTCACCCCGGATGCAAAGCAGGTCTATGTGTCCAACTACTCGATGTACGGGAGCGGGTTCGGTCCGGAGGGCAACGATGCCTGCACGCCGGCCAGCGCCGAGGCTGCCGGCGATACCGACAGCTACGTGTACCGGATCAACACTTCGAGTCTCGCGATCGACCAGGTGATCAAGGTCGGACTCGTGCCCAAGTTCCTGACCGTCACCCCCAACGGCCGCTACCTGCTGGTCTCCAACTGGTGCTCGTTCGACCTGAGCGTGGTGGACATCGTCAAGGGCAAGGAGATCGCCCGCCTGCCGATGGGAGCCTATCCCCGCGGCCTTGCGGTCTCTCCGGACTCGCGGACGGCGTACGTGGCGATCATGGGCAGCGACGACGTGGTCAAGGTCAACCTGATGACGCTGAGGACGGAGGGAAGCTTTACCGTCGGTGAGAACCCCCGCCACATCGTCATCTCGCCGGACGGCCGCTACCTGTACGTATCCCTCAACGGGCCCGGCGAGGTCGTCAAGGTCGATCTCGCGACCGACAGCGTGGTCGCGACCGCTCACACGGGGGACGAGGACCGCTCGCTGGCGATCGCCGCCGACGGCCGATCGCTATACGTGGTCAACTATCAATCGAACACGATCACGAAGCTCCGCGCCTCCGACCTGCAGATGCTGCAGACCGTCGGCACCGGCGTCCATCCCATCGGCATCACCTACGACGCGGCGACCGGCAACGTGTGGGTGGCCGTCTACAGCGGACAGATCCTGGTCCTCGCCGACCGCCGCCCGTGACCCCGCGCCGGTGGCGGTGGCGGCCGTGGCGGACGGGGCGGACGTGGCGGACGTGCCGGACGTGGCGGCCGCAGCGGCCGTGGCGGCCGTGCGTCCGGGGGACTTGAAAAATCCGGGCTCGTCGGCATAGTTTTGGGCCGTGCTGACGCCATCTTCGGTCTACGTCATCCCCGCTGAGCTCTTCGGTGCCGAACCGCCTGCGCGGAATCAGGGGCTGGGAGTCACCCTCTTCAATGGCCGGGCGCTCGAGAAGCACACCAGCGCAGCCTTCCTGGGTTCCACGGGGCAGCGGAATGGATTCGTGCTGATCGTGGCCTTTCTGGTCACGTTTCTGTTCATCCGGACGAGTGCCCGGATGATCCGCGCGCAGGTGCCTTGGTGGCCGGGGAACGTCGAGACCGGGGGTGGCCTGCATATCCACCATCTGGTGTGGGGGATCTGTCTCGTCCTGGCATCCGGGTTCCTGTCGATCACCCTGCGACCTCACAGCCCGTGGAGTGAGGCGATGGCGGCGGGATTCGGCATCGGGGCTGGGCTTACGCTCGATGAGTTCGCGTTGTGGCTGCATCTGCAGGACGTGTACTGGACCCAGGAGGGCAGAGCGTCGCTCGATGCGGTCATCGTGGCTGCCCTCCTGGGCGGCCTGGTGGTGCTGGGACTATCGCCGCTCGACGCCGCGACCGGCTCAAACAGCTGGTCGATCGTCGTGGGCCTGTCGGTCAACGTGCTCCTGTGTCTTATCGCCATCCTCAAAGGAAGGCTCCTATTGGGTCTGATCGGCTTGTTCGTGCCTCTTGTGTCGCTGGTAGCCGCACTGCGGTTGGCGGCCCCATCGTCGCCCTGGGCTCGGTGGTTCTACCGGCCCGGCAGCCGCCGGCTAACCCGTTGCGACGCTCGGTTCGCACGGTCCCGGACTCGCCGTAGGCGCATTTTGGACCTGATTGGTGGCGCCCCGACGGTGGTTGCGACCACAACCGCCGTGCGGGCCGACGAACCTGCCGCGAACGACTGATCCTGCCGTCGGATCGCCGGCCGTTGAGCTCGTCCTAGGCGTCGAGGACAGCGCCGACGGCCGGCGCTAGGACTCGGGTGAGCGTGGGTCGCGGGGGTCGGGGAGCTGTGTCGATTCCGGCGTGCGGGCGGGTTCGGATGGCAGTGGAGGAGGCATTCCATCGTCGAGCTGGCGCGGGGCCTCGCCCGGGAGAGGGCCCCCTTCGGTGCGCCAGACCCTGTTCAGCTCGCTCTGGAGGTAGGCAGCCCAGAAGATCCCGATGAAGATGTAGAGGATCAGAGCGATCCAGCCGTTCAAGGGCTCGAGTTTCGAAATGCGAGCCGCACCCTGAACGCGCTTTGTGCCGGCCCAGGCCGTCAGGAGAGCGGGGATGATGATGAGGCCACCGGGGAACACCGCGAGCGTCGACAGGCCGGGGCTCTGCCCGAGGTCGCGCCCACGCGCCCGCCCGTAATCACGGAGCTCGCGATTTATCTTGTACCACCAAACCACGTGGTAGATCCCCAAGGTTACGAGCGACAGCACGGCAACGGCGACCGGGCTACGGACTTTCACACGATCCTGACTGTCGGCAATCTCCAGGCTGTAAGACATTCGCCTCTCCCCAACTCGCGCGTTTTCCCCTCCCCAACTCTAACGCTCTCGATATGGATTGGCAAAAGCGTCTCGGCGACGGAATGTGACCCGCGGGTTAAAGCCCGGGGTTGTTACGCTGCGCTCGCCGTGGCGAGCGCGACGCCATGACCATCTACACGATCGGCCACTCGACGCGCTCCGCGGACGCGCTCCTGGCGCTGTTGCGCGAGGCCGAGGTGAAGCTGGTGGCCGATGTCAGGAGGTACCCGAGCTCAAGGCGCCATCCGCAGTTCAATCAGAGCGCGCTCGCCACGTGGCTGGGC
>JAFASF010000126.1 GCA_019244745.1 Solirubrobacterales bacterium
CGCTTCTTGGTGTGTCGATGGTTGCTTCTGCCCGGTGAGAGCATCCAGCGCGCGCTAGGCGTGGGCTTCCTTACCTCACCGTGTATGCCACGACCTGCGGGTCTCCGGCTCCGGTACGCACGATGGGGCCGCCCGCCGGAACGATCACGGTGTTGCCGGCGATCGCGATCGGCGAGTTGGCCGATGTGGGCAGGTGACGGCGATAGACCACGGCGCCAGTGCTGCGGTCCAATGCGATCAGCACACCGTTGTAGAGCGTTGTGAGGACGAGATCGTGGGAAACCGTGACGGCGCCGAGCGGCAACTGTGGCAGCCTTGTATCCCATTCGACCTTGCCTGTTGCGAGGCTGAGCGCCTCCACCTCGCCGGTCGCTGAGCCTGCCGCCTTGGTCGGGGTTGCGAGATTCAAGTTGGTGTACGTCAGCGGTACGTCCAAGGTGGCCACGTAGACGGTGTTGCTCGCGATGGCCAGGTCGGTCAAGACGCCGCCGAGCGACCCGGGAAGGATCGTGAGGGGGGCCTTGAGCATGCTGCGATGCTCGAGCGCATGGAGTGAGTCTTTGTCATGGCCGTTGTGCGCGCCCACCGGCGTCTTCCAGATCAGCTTGCCGGTACCGGCGTTTATCTCGTACACATAGCCCATCTTGCCGCTGCCGATCACGACGGAGAGGCCGCTGATGCGCGCCGAGATCGGCGAGCCTTGCATGTCGTAGTCCTTGAAGTCGTCGGGAACGCCCTGGTAGTACCAACGGAGCTTCCCGGTTGCGGCGTCGAGGTTCACGTCGCTGTCGGTGTAGAGCTCCACCGCCGGTTTCGCGATCGCCGCGGCGGGGGTCTGGTAGGGGTTGCCGATCCCGTAGGTCACCGACCCGTCGCCACTGACCAGCGGTGTCTCCCACGCGCCGCCCGAGCCGACGCCCAGCGACTGCACGCCCGGCTCTGGGCCGACGACCGTATTGAACCTCCAGAGCACTGCTCCGCTTGACGAGTTCAGCGCAAGCAGCACCCCGCCGCCGGAGCCCGAGCCGTATTGACTTGCCAGGTACACCCGCCCGTTCGCCACCTGTGGCTGGATACCGAACGTACCTTGGCCTGTGCGGAGGAGATCGTCGTTGACCCAGATTGACCGGCCGGTGGTGGCACTCAGCGCAAAGGCCGCCGTGGGGGTGAGCCCGTACACCTTTCCGTCGGCGACGGCCACGCCGTTCGGGCCCGGCCCGCTCCTTTCCGGCTGATCGCATCGATACTCCCACTGGAGCTTCCCGGTCGCGAGCGCGAGCGCGTACACGTTGGAGTCGAGATCCTGGAGATAGACGACCCCGTTCTGCACGATTGGGTTCGCGGTCAACGACCCGTACGGGCGCACGCCAGCTGCGGCCTTCCCAGTGAGCTTGAACGTCCAGGACGGCGCGAGCCTGGACACGTTTGCCGAGGAGATCGTCGACCCAGTGGCCTCCCGGGTGTTCGCGAGGTCGGCGTTTGAGTACGGCCACGAGCCAGAGAAGCGCACCGCCGAAGCAGCCACGTTCGTGGTGACCGTCTTGCAGCCGGAGCTCGCGCCCGCGGTCCCATTCCCGCCGCAAGCCGTACCCAGCAACCCCGCCGCCACAAGCAGGGCCGCGCGGAGCGTGATGCGACGATTCGTGCTCGTTTTCATCTCGTTCAGCTCCTAAAGATGTAAGGCCAGCGCGCCTGTCGTGCACGATGACAATGGGTCAGGTGTGTACAGCCCGCCGATCAGGTCGCGTAACGCGTCTGTATTGGTGTCGGGCGCGACGCGGCTTCGCGGACGGGCTTCCGAACCCGCGAAGGGGTTGTCGCGCCATCCTCCATCGACTTGCCCGTATTCAGCTGCGCTTCTCGCTCCGCCTCAGGACCGCCGCGGCGCGGGATGGATTGCCAGGCACGGAGCCGGCACTCGATCGGCACGATGGTCACGTCGCGTCCCTCGACGCGTTCGTGGCTCTGATCGTTCGTGGTCGGCGATAGGCGACGTGGAAGGGCAGCGCTGCTAGCGCTACCAGCACGACGGGCCACCCGCCGGCGGTGAGATAGTCCAACAGAATGCGCGACGAGGACGAGTAGGCACACACCGCCGGCGAATCGCACCCAGGCGAACGACTGCGGCTTCGAGCGCTCTCATCGGAGCTTCGGCCAGCCATCTGAAGTCCATGATCCCTCCCAGAGAATATTTGAATGTAATAGTCAAATGATATCATTTTGCTACCAGCACGCAAGTCCTCACAGAGCAGGCCCGCGACGCGGGATGGCCGCACCTGCTTGCGTTCCTCCGCGGAATGGGCTAGGGGGAAAGTCGCCGCGTGGCGCTGACGCGGACCACGGTCGCCACTCAGCGAGGGATGAGCACGAGGACCGGGATCAGCCGGTCCGTCTTCTGCTGGTACTCGGCGAACTGAGGCGAGCGCTCCACCTGAGCGGCGAACAGCCGATCTCGCTCCTCGCCCCTGACCTCACGAACGGTCACGGGAACGGTCTCGCCGGCGACTTCAATCACCGTCTCGGGATGCGCCTTGAGGTTGTGATACCAGCCCGGGTTGGTCCGCGCCCCTGCCTTGGAAGCGAAAATCACGTACCGACCGTTCTCCTCCAGGTAGGCGACCGGGTTGACGCGCTCGACTCCGGATCTGGCTCCGCGATGGTGTACCAGCAGCAGCGGCGAAGTCCCGCCCCAGCTCGGCACCTTCCCGCGGTTGGCCCGAAACTCATTGATGATCCGCTGGTTGTAGTCGGCCGTGGAGGACATGGCGCAGCAACCTACCACCCGCGAGCCGTGCGAAGCCCAGAGGGGTATCGGTGCCCGCCAGCACCTGAGGGTCGGGGATCGCCGCGATCGCGCCCACACTGTCAACAGGAACCGAATTGTGCGCGAGCGCTGTCGGCCCGAGCTACCCGTCCTGGCAGCGCTAGCCCCAAGACAGCCGGCTCCACCGATGCGACAAACAAGGGGGGCGGTCAAACCGGATCGGTCAAAACGGATCGCGAGCTGCTCCTACGACCGTGACCGTTCGTGACCGACCCCACCGTCTGGGGGCCCTCGGCCGTATCCTCGGCCGGGTCGGCCCCGACCTCCGGATCGGTTTCAAAGCGTGGCTCCGACGGCATATAGTCGGCTCCGGGATGCGCACGAACCACACCACGCGGCGCACTGGAGTCGCGGTTTTGGTGATGGCGCCGCTGCTGGCGCTTATCGGCATGGCCGGCTCGGCCGCGGGATACTCGGTTCAGTACTGCGCAGAGATTCCGATCGTCGGCGGCATTCCGCCGTGGGGCTTCCACACCGGCGCGCCGATCGCGGGAGCGAGCGGCAGCTACGCCCGCGGCCATGGTGACATCAACCTGGCCGCCAACACCGTGTCGGGGATCCTCTGCCAGGTCGACCGTGTCCGCCACCGGCCTGATCGCCTGATCGTCATGACGGCTGAGCATCACCTGGTCTACCACTCGCACCACGCCCTGATGTGGGGCGTCCCCGGGAACGTCATGAAGATCATCGTGCGGGTGCAGAACAGCACCGACCCGCGGTGCAAGGTCGGCGCGCTCGGCCGCGTCACGCTGTTCGCAAGCTACAACGGCGTGCGCAGCGACAGCGTCCAGTTCACCTTCCCGGCCGCCTGCGAGGATCACGACCACATGTACCACGGGCCGCAGGTCAATAACCAGGTTCCGCCGCTCTAGCTTGACGTTCCCCGCGGTGCTTTGACGTTCCCGGCCGTGCTTTAACGTTCCCGGCCGTGCTTTGACGTTCCCGCCGGCGCTTTGACGTTCCCGCCGGCGCTTTGACGTTCCCGCGCCCGCGAAGCACGTCTGTCTCTGAAATCGCACGATAGCGTATTGATATCACATCCCGTTGATTCTGATACAATATGAGTGTGATATCGGATACCGATGCAGTCGGCGAGGCGGCGGGCCAGAGTCCCTCTTCGGCGCGCCGCGCTCACGAGCAACGCTCCGCTCGGGTCATCCGGGGGTTGTCCGCGGTGGGAGGAGTGGTCGCGGGGATCGCGCTCGGCGTCGCGCTGATCACCGTGGGCACCACCAGCCACACCACGCCGCTGAAGATCGTCGGTGTCGTCCTGCTGGTGCTAGCGGCCGCGCTCGCCGGCGGATTATTCGTCGTGCCGCCAAACGAGTCGCGGGTGCTGATCCTCTTCGGCCGCTACGTCGGCACCGTCGCCGAAGCCGGGTGGTGGTGGTGCAACCCGTTCACCAAGCGCGAGCGCGTCTCGCTGCGCGTGCGCAACTTCCAAAGCGAGCGCATCAAGGTCAACGACGCCAGCGGTAACCCCATCGAGATCGCCGCCGTCGTCGTTTGGCACATCATCGACACCGCCAGAGCGGTGTTTGACGTTGCCGATTACGAGCAGTTCGTGGTCGTGCAGAGCGAAACGTCACTGCGCCAGCTCGCCAGCCAGTACGCCTACGACGATTACAAGCAGGACTCCATCTCCCTGCGCGCCAACGCCGACGAGGTCCGTGAGAGCCTCCAGGCCGAGTTGCAGGCACGGCTGCGGGTGGCGGGCATCGAGATCCTCGAGACCAGACTGACCCACCTCGCCTACGCGCCCGAGATCGCCGAGGTGATGCTCCGCCGCCAGCAGGCCGAGGCAATCCTGGCCGCCCGCAAGACGATGGTTCAGGGCGCGGTCACTCTCGTGCAGATGGCCGTCTCGCAACTGGCCGACTCAGACCTGATTGAGCTCGACCCCGAGCGCAAGGCCGCGATGGTGTCAAACCTGATGGTCGTCCTCTCCGGCGACCACTCACCGACTCCTGTCCTCAACACCGGCAGCCTCTACACCTGACGACGCTGAAGAATGGCTGAGAGTAAGAAGTTTCTGCTCCGACTCGATCCCCGCCTGTTCGAGGCGCTGCGCCGGTGGGCCGACGACGACCTGCGGAGCATCAACGCCCAGATCGAATACCTCCTCACCGACCAGGCGCGTCGCGCCGGACGCCTGCCCAGGCAAAACACCCGGCGCTCCTCCCGCGACAGCTCCACGGATGCGATAGACCTCGTCGAGCCGACTGCGGTCACGACGAGTGGGAGAGCGCGTCGCTGAGCAGTGGCGGCAGCGCGTTCACACGGGCAACGCTCGCCGCCGGCCGTCGTGATCGAACGGTAATCCCGCTCGCCGGCTCGAACGGCCAAACGGAGGGAGCTACCAGCCCGAGTCGGAGGCTTCCTCGCGGCGGCCCGGGGACGCGGCCGACACCGGGCTGGTCTCAGGCGTCGGCGCGGCGACATCCGGACTCTCGAGCAGCGCGCCCGGGGAACCGTCGGCGGCAGGTGGCACCGATGGAACCTGATCCTCGCGGTGTTCTCCGCTGATCGAGTTTCGGAACTCCTTGAGTCCCTGACCGAGGGCACGACCGGCGTCGGGCAGTCGCCTCGGGCCGAGTAAGACAAGGGCAACGATCAAAACGATGAGTAGGTGAGTGGGTTGAAGGATGTTGGTGAACAAGTCGGCTGCTCCTTAGATCGTGAGCGGGCCGGCGTTCGGTGGCAAGACCGGCCCGCCCACAGCTGCATTGCTTCCTAAGAGGTCACCTCGCGACGAGCGGCGTCCGCTCGGACGGCAAGGTCCATCAGCTTGCGGAAGAACCTTGGCGGCTGGCCATCGAAGAGGTTGTCATCCGTGAAGGCCTTCACCGCGGCGACCGCCCCGGAATTGGCCGTCGAGGACGGCCGGATGACCGACACCTTCGGAAGGCCTGAGCTGATGAACGTGCAAGGCTCCGGCAGGATGAGGTTGGTCTGCTGGAGCTCATTGGTGTTGGAGCTCAAATCGGGGAAGCTAAGCCCGGTCACCGGATCGGTCACGTTGTTGGGCGGAGCCACCGCAGTTGACACCTTGTCGTGCCAAAGCGAGAAGTGATCGATCTCGGTGCCCCCGATGCTCGCCACGATTCGCAGCACCTCGACACTCGATACCTGCTGGAGCAGGGTCGTGTAAAGACTCGAGCCACCCTGCTCGATGAACGCGAAGTGAAATGCCGCTGTGTTCGCGATCGCTTGAATCCGCGCCGGGTTGTTCTCGTCCGCCTTGGTCGGGGGGATCGCCGGCTGGTTCTTGATCGTCAGCAGCTGGGCGAACGACGCCCCGCCGAAGTCCACGTTCGCGGTGCTGCGATATCGCGTGTACCAGCTGGTGTCGACGTTGAGGTTCATGAGGTTCGTCAGCCGGCCTTTGTTCCTGGCCCCGGTTGCCGTGCTGCTGGGCAGCTTTCGAAATTCGTCCAGGTCGACCTTTCGCCTGCCGTGGGCCTCGAGGTACGCGTTGAGGAAGGCGGCGTGGCTGAACTCGTCGTCGGTGTTATCGGTGACGTACTGCGGCATGTCACCGTCGATGCTCTGCAGTGCGGCCACGTAGTGCGGGTTCCCCCCGCCGGCGGGCACGCCCGGCGACTCTCCGTCGGATTTGCCGTTGACTGAGACGCCGCCCAGCTCGGTGTACTGCTCCCAGAGATCACTCTCGATGAGCTCTGCCGCGGCCAGGAGCCGCAGGATTGCCGCGTCGCCGTCGGTGAGCCGGGCTGGGTCGCTCGCCGCGGCCTCTGACGCCAACAACGCGCTACCCGGCACCGCCGCAGCGCCAGCAATGGTCATTCCCTTCAAAAACGAGCGGCGTTTGATGACCTGATTCCAGTGGGCCTGGACATCGTCGCCGGGGGCGACGGTGCTGAACGACGCACGCCCATTGGTCGAGAGCTGGTCGGAGCTCCGCATGGTGTGGCCTCCTCTGAGGTCTGAGTTGGCGGTCTCGGGGCCCCACCCCCGTCCTCACCTATGACGCCACCGGTGACAAATCCTTCCCGCTCTCGCGAAACAATTCCACGCTGGCGGAGACGGCATAGAGGGCCCCGGATCCGGCCGCTCGACGCGACGCCGCGCGACTGCGGCTCTGGCGCAGCCTTGCGCCTGTCCATCGCTATCCGGATCAGGCGGCCGCCCGCCTGATCGCTAGCGGTCGTTGCCCGCTCGCAACCAGGTGATGTAGTCGGCTACGGCGCGGTCGGTGGTGTATTCGGGTTGGTAGCCGGTGTCGCGCTGAAGCCGGCCGATGTCGAGGTACGTATCCCCGCCTGGGCCGTTGGGGTCGCGGCCCTCGGACAGCGTCGGCCTCGCCCCGGGCACGTGCTCGGCGATCGCCGCCAGCAGCTCTGCATTGCTGGTGGCGCGGCCCGACCCGACGTTATACGTGGTGTGCGCGAGCCTGCCGCGGGTTTGCAGGAGCGCCACCGCTCGTGCGCAGTCTTTGACGTAGCACAGGTCGATGCCGTCCGCGGCGTACCGGTTCTGCTGGCGCGGGTCGAACTCCGCAGCTCTTCCGCTCACCGCGGCGTGAATCATCGCCGGGGCGATGAAGAACGGCGATTGCTTGCGACCGAGTGGACCCCAGATGGCGGAGAAACGCATGTTGATCACCTCGAAGTCCGCGCGAGCGCCGACGAAGCTCGCGAGGAGCTCGGCGCTTCGCTTAACGGTGGGAATCGAGAGCGGCGCGCTGGCCGCCAGCGGCAGCGGCAGGTCCTCGGAAAGGGGGCTCGGCTGATCGAACGCGCCGGCATAGACCCCAATCGTGCTTGCGAGGCACACGCGCCCGACCGCCCACTGCTGGGCCGCATCGAGCACGTTGAACAGCGTCTCGGAACTCAGCTTGACGTACTCGAGCGGCGCGGCTCCATCGAACACCTCGGCGGCGAGATGCACGATGCCGTCGATTCTGTGGCGCTCGCCAAGCTCGAGTAGTCCGCCGCGATCGGCCAGGTCGAGCCGCTCGACGAACACCCGCTTGCCGAGGTCGTCTTCGAGGAAGGCAGGCACCCGCGTCCCGTGCCGGCGCGTGAGGACGCAATTCTGGCCGAGGTCGAGCAAGGCCCGCGCGGTATTTGGGCCGACGAACCCGAGACCCCCCGTCACGAGGATCATGTGGTATCTCCCAGATCGTTAGCGAGCTAGTGATCGTATCAGAATCGTTAGCGAGCTAGTGATCGTTCCAGAATCGTTAGTGAGCTAACGATCGCTCTAGACTCCGGCGGGTGAGCGAGTTCCTCACCCTCTTCACCCGCGCCTCGAAGGTCCTGCGCGCCGCCGCCGACGACGCCATGAGCCGACACGGAGTCCGCGTGGGACAGAACATCATCCTCGAGGCGCTCTGGCAGGAGGACGGCCTGACGCCGGGGGAGATCGCGCGGCGCCTCCAGCTCGCCACCCCAACGATCGTGAATGCCGCCACCCGCATGGAAGCCGCCGGCCTTTTGACGCGAAAACGCGACGGCGCGGACGCACGCTTGGTTCGTCTGCACCTGACCCCCCGTGCCCGCTCGGTGCAAACCGCGATCCAGCGCGAGCGATCAGCGCTCGAACGCCGCGCCACACGCACGTTATCCAGCCAGGAGCGGCGCCTCCTTCACTCCGCGCTCACGAAGATCATCGACGCCCTCTCCGGCGACCAGGAACCCCCGTCCGAACCCCCCTCCGCAGGAACCTGAGCGCCGGCGGAACCTCGGCCGCGAGCCGCCGGCGGCGACGGCCCCGACGGAGCCACCGAACAAACACGGCGCCGAGCTCTGAGTTCGGGCTGTTCATTCGGGATTAGCGCCCGCACGCGGTGGGCGCGCGCGTCAGGCCGCGCGTTTGCCCCGGACGGTGTCCCGGTGGCATCCACGCCAGACGCGCCGGCCCGCGACACCCCGGGGAACGCAGAAAGCGCGGCGGGCGCGTCCACTAGACGCGCCCGCCGCTTGGCGTCCCGTACGTTTTCCGCTATGCGGTCTGTGCTTCGGGAAGTGCGACCGCGATCGACACGTCGGGTTGCGACCGGCGGTGTCCGCTGGTCAGCGTGGCCGCGACAATCCCCAGGGCAGAGAACCCGACGGCGACCCAAACCGCGGGAGTGAACCCGTGGATGAATGTGTGAGGGCCCGCGTACCCGCCGTTGTGGATGAACACGGAAGCGAGGAGCGCGACGCCGAAGACGCCGCCCAGCTCGCGGAGCGCACTGTTGGTGCCCGAGGCGACGCCGGCCTCCTGCGCCGGGACCGAGCTCATGATCGCGTTCGCAACGGTGGGGAAGCAGAACGAGGTGCCGACGCCGGCGGTGGTGAACGCCGCGCCGAGTTCGAGGTAGTCGACCCCACCGGAGACGATGCTCGCCACCCACGCCAGGCCGGCCGCCTGGAGCGCGAGTCCGAGCACCATGAACGGCCGGTTGCCGTAGCGCTCGGCGAGCGTGCCGGCGATCGGCGCGACGATCATGGGCGGGAACGTCCACGGCAGCAGCCGGAGCCCAGCCTGAAGCGGCGAGTTGCCCAGGGCGGTCTGCAGCAGCTGCGACATCAGGAACAGGGCACCGAACAGCCCCGCGTACATGAAGAAGCTGACGGCGTTGGCGGCGGAGAACCCGCGGGAGCGGAACAGCGACGGCGGAACCATCGGGTGCTCAGCCCGCCGCTCCCAGGCGATGAACGCCGCGAGCAGGATCACGCCGCCGAGGAGGGCCGAGAGTACCTCGCTGCCGGTCCAGCCGACGCTGTTGGCCCGCACGAGGCCCCAAGTGAGACAGAGAGCGCCGCCCGCAGCCAGGACGAGCCCGGGCAGGTCGAGCTGGGGCCGCGGACCGTAGCTTTCGGTCAGTCGCCTCGCGGCGGTCGGGACGAGGGCAACGCCGATGGGGACGTTCAGCCAGAAGATCCAGTGCCAGTCGATCCCGCTGACGACCGCGCCGCCGACGAGCGGCCCAGCCGCGACGGCCAGCCCGGCGATCCCTCCCCAGAGGCCGATCGCGGTCGCGCGCTTCTCAGCCGGGAACGCCTCCGAAATCAGGGTGAGCGTGAGCGGCGTGACGATCGCCGCGCCGGCGCCCTGCAGCACCCTCGAGATCACGAGCGCCTGCAGGCTGGGCGAAAGCGCCGAGGCGACCGACGCCAAGGTGAACACGGACAGTCCGATCGTGAACATGCGCCGGCGGCCGAACCGGTCGCCGAGCGCCGCTCCGGTCAGCAGCAGGCACGCGAACGCGAGGTTGTACCCATTGACGGTCCACTCGAGTCCCGACAGGCCGGCGTGCAGATCGGCGCGGAGCACCGGCAGCGCCGTGGTCACAACCAGAGTGTCGAGCGCGGTCATGAACGTGGCCAGACCGGCCAGGACGAGCGTCCAGCGCTGATGCCGGGCGCCGTGGGTGTCTGAGCTAGGTCTCATCAGATTCCTCTCCTTCGACAGGGTTGACGTGCCTACGACGAACGGGAAGCCGTGCTGGGGACAAGGTCGCTCCAGATCCCGGCCCCACCATGGCCCGCATACGCGAAGGGGTGGTGAAAGACGTCGAGGGGGGACTGACCCTGGCGGACGGCCAACTCGAACGCCTCGCCCGTCTTCGTGTCGCTGACCGCCACCGACACGCGGTTCTCGCTCGAGTGCCAGAGAAGGCGCACGTCGATCCCGTCGCTCGTGCGGCTGTCAAGCTCGCGTGTCGTCCTCGCACCCCCAGGCTCGAGGCGATCCGGATTCGAGTGCTGAAGCTGTGAATACATCATGTTCGTTGTCCTCCCGGAACGTTTGACCTCCATGTCCACACGACGAACGGGAGGGCGCCGCGGGGACAGCTCACGGTGGGCGCCGGCGTGATGGCACCTGGCCGCGCCGGCCGGCGACGGGAGCGACTACAACTCGGCGATCCGCCGCTCGAGGAAGCGCCGCTCGCGCTCGGAGGACGCGAGCTCAAGCGCGCGCTCGTAGGCCGCGCGGGCTTCTTCGTAGCGGCCTTGGCGACGCAGCAGCTCGGCGCGGGTCGAGTGCAGGTACTGGTAGTCGTCGAGCTCCAGGCGCTCGACGATCTCGAGTGCCCGGTCGGTGGCGCCCGACTGCGCGATCGCCACCGCGCGGTTCAGCTCCACGACCGGCGAACCGGTGAGGGCCGCCAGCTGCTCATACAGCGCCGCGACCTCGGCCCAGTCGATCTCCTCTTCGCTCTGAAGTGAGGCGATTGCGGCCTGGAGCACGTACGGCCCGCGGCCGTGCAGCGCGAGCGCGCGCTCGAGCGCTGCGCGCCCGGTCGCGAGATCCGAGCCATCCCACAGCGACCGATCCTGGTCCTCGAGCAGGACGAGATCGTCCTGCGCGAACCTCGCCTTGCGCCGGGCGTGCTGGACCAGCATCAACGCCAGCAGCCCCTGAACCTCCGACTCGTCGGGCATCAGCGTCGCCATCAGTCGCCCGAGCCGGATCGCCTCCACCGCCAGGTCGACGCGGCCGCTGTAGCCCTCGTTGTAGATCAGGTAGACGACCGCCAGCACCGCATCCAGCCGGTCGGGCAACAGGTGCTCGGCCGGCACCGCGAACGGAATCCCGGTCGCTTTGATCTTCGTCTTTGCCCTTGAGAGACGCCGCTTCATGGTCTCCTCGGAGACGAGGAACGCGCGAGCGATCTCTTCCGTCGAGAGCCCCCCGAGCGCCCGGAGGGTGAGCGCGACCTGGGCCTCCAGCGCCAGCGCGGGGTGACAACAGGTGAAGATCAGCTCGAGGCGCTCGTCCTCGATCACGGTCTCGTCGATCTCATCAACGGTTGCCTCCTCGAACTCGAGCAATCGGGTCTTCTCGGCAAGCGTCCGCTCGCGGCGGATCCGGTCGATCGCCCGATTACGCGCTGTGACCATGAGCCAGGCGCCCGGGTTCGCCGGGACACCCTCCCGAGGCCACCGCTCGGCGGCAACCGCGAATGCTTCCTGGGCGGCCTCCTCGGCGAGGTCAAAGTCGCCGAGGAAGCCGACCAGCGAAGCCAGCACCCGGCCCCACTCATCGCGAAAGGCCCGATCCAGCAGCGCTACTGCTCCACGAGCGGCCGGATCTCGACCGAGCCTCCGAGGCGTGCCGAGGGGACCCGCGAGGCGAGCTCGATCGCCTCATCCAGATTGTCCGCCTCGAACACGTAGTATCCGCCGAACACCTCTTTGGTGTCGGCGAATGGGCCATCGGTGGTCAGCGTCCGCCCGTCCTGCACGCGCACCGTGGTGGCGGTCGACACCGGCTGTAGCTGGCCCCCCTGGACACAGCGCGGATCGGTCCGCAACGCCATGTACTGGCCCAACGCCTCCTCGTACTCGTCCTTCGGAAGCGCCTCGTGTGAGCCGGGTTGTGCGTAGATCAACAGGGCGTACTTCACCTCGAACCTCCTGAGAATTGGATTGTCGCCCTTACGACGAATCGGAATCCCCGCAGGGGACAGCGGGCCGGGGCAGCTTGCGTGCATGCCCCGGCCCGGCCGGCGATCGGTCCCGCGGAGCGAAGAACATCCCTGCTCGGCTTGATCTTGTCGAGTTCGTCCAGCAAAGCAGGAACGGCCGCGCGCCCGAGAGCGTCAGCGCGTGGCGGTGCGGCACCACTGGACGGTCGTGGCGCCCCAGGTGAATCCGCCGCCGAACGCAGCCATCAGCACCCGATCGCCGGGCCGCAGCCGACCCTCTCGCTCGGCAACCGAGAGCGCGATCGGAAGCGTGGCCGCCGAGGCGTTCGCATAGCGCTCCACGTAGTCGACGACCCGTTCCGGCGGCAGGGCCAGGCGCTGCCCGACGGCGCGGATGATCCGCGAGTTGGCCTGGTGGTAGACGAACAGGTCGATGTCCTCGATAGTCAGGTCGGCGAGCTCGAGCGCCTGGAGGGTCACGTCGGCGAGCGACTTCACCGCGGCTCGGAACGTGTCCTGCCCGCGCATCTGGATGCGGCCGGCGCGCTCGAGCCTGATCAGGTCAGCCCCTCCGGCGTCGGTTTGGAGCACTAGCGGGCCCACGCGGCCGTCGGCCTCCACGCGCGCGCTCACGATCGCCGCGGCGGCGCCGTCGGCGAACAGCGGCGTCGTCTCGCGATCGGAGAGCTCCAGGAACCTCGAAAGGAAGTCGGCGCCCACCACGAGTGCGTGCCGGGCACGACCGGATTCGATCTGTCCGCAGGCCGTGGCGAGTCCCGCGAGCCATCCCGTGCAGGCGGAGCCGACGTCGAATGCCCCGGCCTGGTCGGCTCCGACGAGCCCGGCGACCACCGGCGCGGCATTGGGGGTGATGTCGTCCGCGGTCGAGGTCGCGACGATCACGAGGTCCAGGTCATGCGCGGCGACTCCCGCCCGCGAAAGCGCCTCGCGTCCGGCTCGCGCGGCGAACTCGCTCAGCCGTTCGTCCGGGGCTGCCCAGGGGCGTTCGCCCGTGCCGGTGCGCTTGGTGATCCAGGACTCCTCGACGCCGAGCAGCGCCGCGATCTCGCGGTTCGGGACGAGCCGCGCCGGGAGCGCCATGGCGACGCCCGTGATCGCGGCGCCGGTCGCGGCTCCGGGAGACCCGTGAGGGCCTCCGCGCACGGCCAGCGGGGCCGAAGTTGCAGGGCCGCGAGCCACGGCCCGAGTCTAACCTGGCCCTCGACCTCCCAACGGCGCCAGCCCGCGGCCACGCAGGCGCGCCGCTCTCGCATGTCAACGGACTAGGGGTGGGTGAGGCGCCAGAGCAGAGACGGGGACGGCAGGTCGCGCGCCGCAACGAGGCGAACCGTGTCGTGCTGGGTACCGGCGGCAATCACGGCACTCCCCACTTCCTGGCCGGTGATGACGGAGCCTGAGATCACGGTCCTCTCAACGATCGTGGTGTGGGTACGCAGTCCCGGCCAACCGACGAGCGCGGCCGAAGCCGCGGCCTGCAGCGGTACTCGATCGGCCCACGGCGCCTTGATCCACGCGAGCGTCGTGCCCCGCCTGAGAACGCGGCGCTTCACGACGACGCGCCGGGCGCTGTCGAGCAGCGCGGTGCTGGCGGCGAACGCCGCCGCGATGATGCTCGGCTGCGCTCCGCTCGCCAGTTGATGCAGCACCGCTCCCACGATCGTCACCGTGCGCCCCGCTAGCCGATCCTCCGCGGCGAACAGGAAGCATCCGCCCGCCTCTGATGTGGTGCCGGTCTTTATCCCGACGATGCCGTTCCGGCCCAGCAGCGCGTTTTTGTTGTACTGGCGCCCGGCCACGGGCAGATTCGTTTGCGCCATTCCCACGATCTGGGCGAACACCGGAACCGCCATCGCCCGCATTCCGAGGTGCACCTGGTCGCCAGCAGTGCTGACCGTGCTCGCCGCCACCCCGCTCGCGTCGCTGTAGTGCGTGTGGGCGAGGCCCATCGCCCCCGCTGTGGCGTTCATCCTGGCCACGAAGGCGCCCTCGCTTCCCGCGTCCCACCTGGCGAGCATGGCCGCGATGTTGTTACCCGAGGGAAGCAGCATGCCCTCCAACGCCTGGCGCTCCGTGAGGCGCTCACCCGGCTGGACGGGCACCACCGACTGCCCCGTGCCGCGGTCGGCGTCGAAGACCGCCGCGTCCGCTGGCGTGACCGTGATCTGCGGGCCAGCCGCGCCAACGTGCAGAGGGTGATCGTGCAGCACAACGTACGCCGTCATCACCTTCGCGATGCTGGCGATTGGGGTCGGCTGCCCCGGACCGTGAGAACCGATGAAGCCGACTCCGCGCACGGCGAGCGCGGCCTCGCCCTGGTTCGGCCAGGCAAGGGGCGACCGTGGTCCGGCGAACGCCGCGGCGCGCGACACCGGGACCACCGTGGCGCCGGGGGGAGAGCGAACGAGCGCATACACGACGTAAGCAGCCGCCGCCAGCAACAGCACCAGCCCAGCCAGCACGCCCCACCACAGTCGCGGCAAGCGCCGCCTCTTGTCGGGCGGACGGATTAGGCGAAGCGTGGTCAACGAACCGACCTCGATGCTTCCGGTAGCGGTCCCCCGCGCCCTCGTATAGCACCGAGTGGACGGCGCCGCAACCGCCCGCGGCAGTTTTATGAACCGCCGTGCGTTAACAGAAGTAGAGGAGCATGGACTGCGACCACTCAGGGACCTACAGCGGGGCGAGCCGGTACCTCCGGGAGACTGGTCAACTGCGGTTCGTACTGGTGTGCGACCAGTGCGGAGCCGAGCGCAGCGAGCTGACGAGGCTCAGCTATCGCCCGCACGCGCGTCGCGCCATTGCCCAGGCGCCCGCAACGACCCCCGGAAAGCCCGGGCTCACTCGGGCGGACGTCTAGCCCAGCTGGCGCGTCCGTCGCCGCCCCCGCCCCCGCGCTAGCGCGCGAGTGCGTTCGAGTCGCCGACCGGACTCCACCTAGACAGCGCTCGCCGCGGCCGCCGCTGCGCCCGCGGCCGGCAAAACCGCGCGCCCGCGCACCAGGTCGGCAGCCTTCTCGGCGATCGCGATCGTCGGGGCGTTCGTGTTGCCGCGGGGCACGGCGGGCATCACCGAGGCGTCGACGACGCGGAGCGCCTCGAGGCCGCGCACTCGGAGCTCTGGATCGACCACCGCCAGGGGGTCGTGGCCCATCTTGCAGCTGCCGACGGGGTGGTAGAGCGTCTGCATCGACCAGCGGGTGTACTCGAGGATCTCGTCGTCGCTGTCTCCCTCAGGCGCATACAGCGCGCGCTGCGAGTAGCGGGCGAGCGGCTCGGTGTGCCCGATCTCCTGGCACAGCCGTACTCCCTCGATGATCGAGCGCCGGTCCTCCTCCTCGGCGAGATAGTTGTGCAGGATCAGCGGCCGCGCCAGCGGGTCCGGCGAGACGACCGCGACCTGACCGCGGCTCGCTGGCTTCAGCACGCACGCACCCGCCGCCCAGCCGTGCTCGGGCGCCGGCATCAGGCCCTCATCCATGTACAACGCCGGGACCGCGTGGAACTGGATGTCCGGTGCCGTCAATCCATCGCGGGTGCGGTGAAAACCACCGACCTCGGCAATGTTGGACGTCAGCGGCCCCCGGCCCTGTTGCAGTAGGGCCAGGTTCTCCTCGGTCGCCGCGTCCTTGAGGCTCACCGGATCGTCGCAGGCGTAATTGACACCCGTGTTCGGGTGGTCCTGCAGGTTCAGGCCGACCCCCGGCAGCTCGTGCACCGGCTGGATCAGAAGGGCCATCAACTCGTCGGGCCGGCCGATGCCGGAGTGGGTGAGGATGACCGGCGATAGGTAGGCGCCGGCGGAGAGGATGACCTCGCGCTCGGCGCTGAAGCGGATCAGGTCATCGAGCCGAACGCCCTCGATGCCGGTTGCGCGGCCGTTCTCGACCACCACGCGGGTCGCCTGGAAGTGGGTGACGAGCTCGAGGTTGGGGCGCTCCAAGGCGGGGTGCAGATAGGCGACCGCGGCCGAGCAGCGCATCCCGCCACGGCAGGTCACCTGATACCAGCCCACACCATCCTGGCTTGGGCCGTTGAAGTCGAGGTTCTCGGGCAGACCCACCGCTCGCGCGGCGTCGAGCCAGGCCTCACACAGCAGACTGCGGGCGCGTCCGTCTTGAACCGACAGCGGGCCGCCGACGCCGTGATACTCGTCGGCTCCGCGCTCGTTGTCCTCGGCGCGTTTGAAGTAGGGCAGCAGGTCGTCGTACCCCCACCCCTCGCAGCCGTACACGTCGCGCCATTCGTCGTAGTCGACGCGGTTGCCGCGGATGTAGATCATGGCGTTGATCGACGACGATCCGCCGAGCACCCGGCCGCGCGGCAGGTAGATCCGCCGCCGGTCGGCGAACGGCTCGTGGTGCGTGGACAGGTCCCAGTCGTGGCGGCTGCGAAACAGGGACCCGTAGCCCGCGGGCATGTGGATCAGGTCATCGTCGTCGCGGCCGCCCGCCTCGACGAGCAGCACCTTGACGTCGCGGTCCTCGCTCAGGCGGTTGGCGAGCACACAGCCCGCGGACCCGGCCCCAACGATGATGTAGTCGTAGCTCTGCACCGGTCTCCTCCGTGCGATCGTGGTGGCATCCGATTCTCGCCGCCCGGCAACGGCGGGTCAAGATGAGCGCGACTATGGGCCGTGCTCGATGTCGATCGCCGGCAGGTCGCGCACCTGGTCCCTGCTCAGGTTCAGCCGGACCCCGTCGTCGACGCTCGTGACCGCGCCGATCGGGATCGCCACGGTCTTCGCGCCGAACAGATGGCCCTCGTCGAGCAGGAAATGCGTCACGTGATGGTCGCTGGGGTCGATCACGAGTCCGCGGACCCGCCCGATGTTCCCATCGGTGGCGTGCACGTGCTCGCCGCGCCGCACCTCGACCTCGCCCACGGGCACGCGGTCGAACGTCTCCTCCTCGCGGTGAATGGTTCTTCCGATCTCGCCGACGCCGGCGCGTCCCACACCGCCCACCGAGCCCATGCCCGACACGCCGAGCCCGTAGTACGGGAGCGAGAGCATGTCCTGCTGGCTATAGCCGTAGTCGCCGGGCGCCCCGGAAAGCAACTGCGTCTCGTCGGCCTCCTCCAGGACCTCGAACTGAGCGAGCGTGCATTTCAGCCGTATCTCATCTCCCGCCGAGACCACTGAATCGATCGGCACGAGTCGACCCTCGCCCTTCCGGTGCCGCGGCTCGACCGCGAGGTGCGTGATCGCCCGCGCTACCGGATTCACCACGACGCGCCGGAGCTCGCCGCAGATCCCGTCGGTACAGGCGACCTGGCTGCCAATGACGAACTCGGTGGCCTCGCTCAAGGCGAGGGAGCCTACAACGAGACCGCGGACGGCGCCGGCGCCGGCCCACAACTCAAAACCGCGTCTGGTCTAATTGGGTCGACCGTGCCGAACGAGATGGCCTTGACGCCCGCGCCCGGGCTCGCCGAAAGCGCGGCTCGCCTCGGCACCGAGTCAGCGTTCTCGGTCCTGGCGAGGGCGAAGGAACTGGAGCGTCTCGGGCGGTCGATCGTTCACCTCGAGATCGGCGAGCCGGATTTTCCGACGCCCGCGCACATTGCCGAGGCGGCCATCGACGCTATTCGGAGGGGCGAGACTCACTACACCCCCAGCGCCGGGCTGAAGGAGTTCCGCGAGGCCATTGCCGCCGACCTTGCGGACAGCCGGGCGATCGACGTCTCGCCCGACCGGATCCTGGTCAGCAACGGGGCTAAGCCCCTGCTGTTCTTCACCATCCTCGCCGTGTGCGACCCGGGGGACGAGATCGTCTATCCGGATCCCGGCTTTCCCATCTACGAATCGGCGATTCGCTGGGCGGGTGGAGTGCCCGTGCCGTTGCCGCTCCGGGAGGAGCTTGATTTCACGTTCTCACTGGAGGACCTGAGTGAGCGTCTGGGAGCGCGAACCAAGCTTGTGATCCTCAACTCGCCGAACAATCCAACCGGCGCCGTCATTCCCGCTGGCGTTCTGCGCGCAGCGCGTGACTTGATCCTGCAGACGCCGGCCTGGGTGTTGAGTGACGAGGTTTACCGGAGGATCGCCTATGACACCGAGGTGGTCTCGATCGCCAGCATGCCCGGCATGCTCGAGCGCTGTGTCCTACTCGACGGACTGTCGAAGACTTACGCGATGACGGGCTGGCGTTGTGGGTACGCCGCCGTTCCCGAAACCCTGGTCGAGCCGCTCACCCGCTTCATCGTCAACTCGGTTTCGTGCGTTCCGGCGTTCGTGCAGGCTGCCGGTGTGGCGGCGCTGACCGGCCCGCAGGAAACGGTTGCGGCGATGGTGGAGGAGTTCCACGCCAGACGCGACCTGGTCCTATCGGGCTTGAACGCCTTACCTGGCGTCTGGAGTCGAGTCCCCCAGGGAGCGTTCTACGCCTTTCCCGATGTCTCGAAGGTGCCCCTGGGAGCTGAGGAGCTGGCGGATCAGTTGCTCGAGAAGGCCGGCGTCGCGCTACTCGCGGGGGTGGGCTTCGGCGCTTGCGGTGCCGATCACCTGCGGATCTCGTATGCCAACTCTCGGGACCGGCTCGAGGTGGCGCTCGAGCGGATGGAGAAGTTTCTGCGCGCCCTCGATTACGAGCATTGAGCTCCCCGAGCGGCGCTCCCCCCGCCTGCACGCGGGCGCAGCGTTTGACGCGCCGGCAACGAAAGTTGCAAGACCGCTGGCGTGGCGCGCCTGTACATAGGGATCGCGTCACGTGCGGCGAAAAGTCCTCCTCGTCCCTGAGAATCACACTGAGAGGAGGCGTTGTGGCCGACTTCAACAGGCGTGGCGCGGTGCTCGAGGAGCCGGCGGAACGTCGCTCACGATTTGGCGATCTAGGTGATCGCCTCACCCGGACCTTTTCCCCCAAGCCCGATCAGGGTCGAGCGCGTCCGAAGCCGAGGGCACACGTAGATCGCACGCTCGACAGCCCGCGACCTGTGGACTGGGACGAGCCCATGCCGCGGTTCCCGATCACTCGGCAGGGTTACGACTGCGCGGCCGTGGACGAGCATGTGGCCGAGCTCGAGCAGGAGCTCATGGACCTCGATCGGGAACTGGCGGACACCCGTGCCCGAACGGCGTCGAAGGGCGACGTTGCCGCGGAGATGGAGCGGATCGGAGAACAGACGTCGGCGATTCTGATCGCCGCCCACGAACAGGCTAAGGAAACCACGCGGCGCGCCAAAGAGGAGGCCGACCGCTGCATCGCCGACGCTGCGTCCAACGCGGTCGCGACCACGGCGGACGCGCAGCGCCAGCTCCGCGATCTGGAGACCGAGAAGCTGTCGCTGGGCCGCGAACGCGACCGGTTGGTCGAGGACATCCGGAGCATCGCCGCTTCGCTCACCTCGCTCGCCGACGGCGCCGCCGACCGGTACCAGCCGAGTCCAGACCACGTCGGTCCGATGACCGCGGCGGCGTCGCAGCCCGCTCCGGCCTCAAAGCCCGCGGTCGTCGCACAACCCCCGACGAACTCGCAACCCCGGAGCCCGATCGTCTCCGAACCCCAAGAAGCATCGAGCTCCGCGGACCAGCCCACGGTCGAGGACATCCACGAGGATTAGCGTCCCGGGATAGCCCCCGATAGAGCGACGCCCGCGGCCGGGCATCCCCGGCCGGCGATCGCGTGGCAAGATCCAACTGATGCAGGATGGCACCACGCGGGCGCGGCTCGATCCCGATACCGATGACCGGTTCCTGCCGCTTCGCCGCCAGCTCGAAGTCACATCGTTCGGGCTCAACCAGATCGTGCTTGCACCCGGGCAGCGAGGGCGGATTCATCGTCATCAGCGCCAGGAGGAGGTCTATCTCGTCCTCGAGGGGCGCCTGACACTCGCGATCGAAGGGCAAGAGACAGAGCTCGAGCAGGGCGAGTTGATCCGGGTGGCGCCACGACTTCGTCGACAGCTTGTCAATCGAGGGCCGGGACGGCTGGTGCTGATCGCGCTCGGAGGCGCGGGCGAGCACGAGGGGCGCGATGGCGAGGCCTTCGCATCCTGGGAAGGCGACGTCCCGCTCTCGCCGCAGGAGCTCCCGCTCCCGTCGGATCTGAGCCCCGAGGAGCTTAGGGCCCGCCGATGAATAACTGTGATCTGAGGCGCCCGATGAGCGTCGCGGATGCTTCGTCCTCGGATCTCGCTGTAGCGCTGCTACAGCTTCGATCCTGCGTCCTCGCCCCGCTCGCTCCTCGGACCCCTCATCCGCACACTTATTCATCGTCGGACCCTTAGGACCCAACGATCATGAGCCTCAGACGATCCGTCGATCGCGAGCCTCAGACACGCACCCCGCGGTCGGCGAGCCACTCGACCACGCTGGCCGGCGGATCCCCGTGCCATTCAGCCCTCGCGGCTAGTCGCAACACCTCCTGAGGATCGCGTTCGCTCGCGCCGTGGCCCCGCCTAGAGGCCAGGTACAACACCAACGCGTTGGCCATGGAGACGGCGGGGTTCTCGATCTCATAGTCGACACCCTCGCTCGC
This sequence comes from Solirubrobacterales bacterium, assembly GCA_019244745.1. Taxonomy (GTDB): domain Bacteria; phylum Actinomycetota; class Thermoleophilia; order Solirubrobacterales; family Solirubrobacteraceae; genus Palsa-465. The sequence continues at coordinate 20,704 of JAFASF010000126.1, forward strand.
CCAGGCGAGGCGCTCCTCGAGATTCTGGACGGCCGTGATCGGCGCATCGTCATCCTCGAACTGCTCCTCGAACCGGCCCAAGTCCGGATCGAGATCGTCTGGATCACAGATCTCGACCGCGCGCCGGACGAGGTCGGAGACGGTCGGCGTCTTAGGGTCCATTCCTCTCCTCCTTCATATCAGAGTCCCGGAGCGCGCGGGCCATGCGTCGGTGTTCGCGCATCGTCTCCATCCCATTCGCGCCCGGCTGACGCCCGAACCCGCAGTACATCGCGACGCCGAAGTCCGAGAGGTACTGCGAGGCCGTGGCGTGGCGGCGCTTCAAGCCCGGGATGCCGTCGAGCGGGAGCACGATGCCGAGGTAGACACGCGTGTCAGGAGTGTTCAGATCGCTCAGCGGCCGAAAGAAGCTCTCATCCTCGCTTCGCAGGTAGCGGGGCCCGGCCATGTGCACCCAGTCGACCGCGCGCCCCGATTGAGCCACCGCATGGTTTGCCATCCGGACCAGGAGGCTCATGTCCCTGGCCTCATACATGGGCCACTCGGGAAACGTGCCGTAGCAGAAGTGGTATCCGAGCAGCACGTCTTCGGGTACAAGGTGAGTCAGGCTCGCGACTGGGCCGGTGAACCGCTCCCACGCCCCGTCCGAGGTCCACGCCAACACGCCCTCGAGATCGAGCACCTCGTAGCACACGTCCCACTGGATCGCCAGATCCTTGGGCGGGATCTCGCTGGTTAGCCGCTCGAGCTCCCGGCGGACCAGATCCGCGAACGCGCGCTCGGCCACTGGGTAATCGGCGCCGAAGTTCGCCTTGAAGCCGTTGAGCGCGCTGGCCGGGAACGGCAGCCCGACTTGGAAGCGGAGACCGTCCGGAATTGCCGACTGATCGCGCAGGGCCCGAAACAGCCGGTAGGACGCGATCGCATCATCGATTCGGGGCCATGAATCCCACCGAAGATCGGTGACCCCGTCGCGGATGCGGAAGATCGGAGTCTCGTAGGCGTGTCGTGGGATGCCGGTCGGCGACTCGGTAACCGCGACCGTCTCTACGTCGGGATGCGGTCGGACAAGCCGCTCGCGCTCATACCCAACCCATGCGGCTCTCGGGCCCGTCTCGCCGTCGGGAAGCGCGAACACCATGTCGCCGAACAACTCGCCGGCGGCACGCAGTGCCGTCTCCGTGGAATCGGCGGGCAGGCTGCCGACGAGCAGCAGATCGCTCCTGACTCGCGAACTCATTGGTCGTCTCCTTGGTCTCCGAACGACTGGTGCGCTCTGAGTAACACATCGGCGGATGCGTTGTCTGCTTTCATGACTGCCACCTATTGCTATCGAAAGGAATCTGATGGAGCACACTCAGGAGCTGGCACAGCAAATTCGCGCTCGTATCAGCGAGCTGGAATCCGATCTCGAAGCTCACCGTCGCGCGCTGGCGGTGCTCGAACAACCACAGTCCGGTGCGCAACCGAGCCCCAACGGCGCCCGCCGGCGTCGCGCTCCCCGCCGTCGGCGCGCGGCAGTCTCGACCGAGGCGGTCTTTGGTGCCCTGAACGACGGCAGCGATCAGGCGGCGGTGATCGCGAAAGAGTTTGGTGTGTCAACTGCTGTAGTGCGCCACCGGCTCGAGCAGCTCGAGCAAGCGGGCCGCGTAAGCAGATCGGGTCAGCGTCGCGGTACTCGTTGGCGCAGCCACGCCGCGAGCTGACGGGTCCCGAGCGCGCAGACCTCGCGCGCATCACTCGGGTCGGCGAAACGCGATCCAGCTTTTCGCGAGCGGACCGAACCGTTCGGCAAATGCCGGCCCGAAGAGCGCCTCGAACTCACGACGTCCAAGTAGGGAAATGGCGTCCGGGTCGCTTCCCGACGCTCCCAGTCGCCAGTACCGTCGCCGCCAGGGCGGGGGCAACCAGTGCGCCCCTGGCAGCAGCGAGTGCGGCTCCACCGGGAAGCCAAACGCCGGAGTCTGCACGTACCAGCCGCGCGCGACCCGCCGAACCTCGCGCGCAAAAGCCGCTCTGGCGTCGGGGGCGATGTGCTCGATGACGCTGTTTGCGTAGGCGAGGTCGAATTCGTCATCGAAAAAAGGCAGGCGCTCGGTGGCGTCCGCGCACACGAAAGGCCCCGGGTATTCAGGATGCTCGTTCACGTCGACACCGGTGATGTCGAGGTCCGGTGCAAGCTCTCTCAGACCGAGCCTGCCGCAGCCGATGTCGACGATCCGGGTGCTTGGACCGATGGCGGCCAGACGGACGAACTGCTCGACGCGGCGACGCCGCGCGGGCTGTGCGAACCGCTCCGCCACGCGCACGAGTGGTCCCTGGGCAGTCGGGTAGACGCGCGGATTCGACACGCGCCGAGCAATTCTGGCATCAGGACAATTCTCCGCGGGCGGTAGTTCCCCAAAGGACACGAGGGGGTGGACCGGCGGCCGCTTAAGCGAGATCCTCCAGGCATGGTCACCCCGACACGGCGCAAGTTCTGGGGCTGGGGCCTCGAGGGAGAGGGGCTCGACGACGCCGAGGTCGAGCAGCTCGGCAATGCGTTTGTGCGGCGCTTCGCCATCGATGGTGTCCGCATGCAGGAACCGCCTCGAGTCGATGAGCTGGAGCTCTCGCCGCCGCGGTTGGCGCCGCCCGAGTCGCTGCAAGCGGCGTTCAGCGCCCATCCGTACGAACGGGCCGCTCACACCTATGGCCGGTCGTTTCGCGATCTGATCCGCGCCTTTCGTCGTGATTACGCGCATGCTCCCGATCTAGTGGCCTTCCCCCGCGACGAGGACGAGCTCGTCGCGATCCTCGATTGGTGCAGCAGCATCGGCGCCGCGGCGATTCCGTTCGGGGGCGGCTCGAGCGTGGTTGGCGGCGTGGAGCCCGATGTCGGTGACGGCTACCGGGGGGCCGTCAGCGTCGACCTGCGCAACCTCGGGGGCGTGCTGGAGATCGACCAGGTCTCCCGCGCGGCGCGGATCGCGGCGGGAACGCTCGGCCCCGCCTTGGAGGCGGAGCTGAAGCCGCACGGGCTGACGCTGCGCCATTTCCCCCAGTCGTTTGAGTTCTCGACCCTCGGAGGGTGGATCGCGACCCGGTCGGGGGGTCATTTCGCGACCCTTTACACCCACATCGATGAGTTCGTCGAGGCGGTGCGCGTGGTGACGCCGCGCGGGGCGCTCGAGACGAGACGGCTCCCGGCCTCGGGCGCCGGCCCGTCCGTCGAGCGGCTGTTTTGCGGCTCTGAGGGCACGCTCGGGGTGATCACCGAGGCGTGGATGCGGCTTCAGCCCCGGCCCCGATATCGCGCCGGCGCCTCGGTGTACTTCGCGGATTTCGCGGACGCGGTCGAGGCCGCCCGCGAGGTCGCGCAGTCTGGCCTGCATCCCAGCAACTGTCGATTGCTCGACCACGACGAGGCGCTTCTGTCGGCAAGCGGCGACGGATCGCACTCGATCCTGGTGCTCGGCTTCGAGTCGGCCGACCACGAGCTCGGGCCGTGGATCTCGCGCGCGCTCGAGATCTGCAGGGGGCACAAAGGCGAGCAGCGCGAGGAGGCGGAAGACCCGGCGGCGTTGTGGCGTGCCTCGTTTCTGCGGGGTCCCCACATGCGCGACGCCTTCGCGCGCCTGGGCCTGATCCACGAGACGTTCGAGACCGCCGTGACATGGGACCGCTTCTGGGACCTTCACGAGGGCGTGCAGGACGCCGCGCGCCAGGCCGCGCGCGAGGTGTGCGGTGGCGTCGCGATTTCGTCTCGCTTCGCGTACGTGTACCCCGATGGGCCGGCACCGTATTACTCGGTCTACGCACCCGGCCGTCCCGGCCAGGAGCTCGAGCAATGGGATCAGATCAAGGCCGCGGCGGCGGAGGCGATCCTCAGGCTGGGGGGGACGATCACTCATCACCACGCGGTCGGGCGCGATCACCGCCCGTGGTACCTGCGCGGGGTGCCCGAGCTGTTCACCGGCGCGCTCCGCACCGCTAAGGCGGAGCTCGATCCTGCCGGGATAATGAACCCAGGAGTGCTGATGCGGCCGCTCGGTGCCGCTGACTTCAACCGAGGGGGAAATGGACAATGACCAACGTGCTCTCGCAGACTCCGGAGACACCCGGGGGCCAAGCCGCCGTACCCGGCAAGGTGTTTCGATCGGAGCTGAACCCTGTGGACTTCCTTCATAGGACGGCGTACATGTATCCCACGAAGATCGCGGTCGTGGAGGGAGAGCGACGCTTCTCCTACGCGCAGCTCGCGGAGCGATCCTGGCGACTGGCCAACGCTCTGCGCTCGGCCGGGCTACGCAAGGGGGACCGCGTCGCGACGCTGCTCTTCAACTCATCGCCAATGCTCGAGGCTCATCACGGAGTGCCGGCCGCCGGCGGAATTCTGGTCGCGGTCAACAACCGCCTCTCGAGCGACGAGATCGGATACATCCTCGAGCACAGCGGCGCACGTTTCCTGCTGCTCGACACCGAACTGGAGCCTCTAGTCGCGCCGCTCGAGCTCCCCGGCGTGACCATGATCCGCTCCGTGAACGAAGGGGGCCCCGGCGACCCCTACGAGGAGTTCCTGGCCAACGCATCCCCCGAGGTGCCGGCGAGCTGGCTGGAGCACGAGGAGGAAACGATCTCGATCAACTACACCTCTGGGACAACGGGACGTCCCAAGGGCGTTCAGTACACCTACCGCGGCGCCTACCTCAATGCGCTTGGCGAAGTCGTTCACGCCGGTATGGGGACCGACTCGGTGTACCTCTGGACGCTGCCGATGTTTCACTGCAACGGCTGGTGTTTCCCGTGGGCGGTGACCGCGGTCGCCGCCCGACATGTGACACTCAAGGCCGTAGACCCCGAACTCGTCTGGAAGCTGATCGACGAGGAGGGGGTAACCCATTACAACGGCGCACCCACCGTGCAGCTCATGATCATCAACCACGCCAAGGCACACCGATTGGAGCAGCCGGTAACAGTGATGGTGGCCGCCGCCCCGCCCTCGCCCACCCTGTTCGCCCGGATGCGCGAGCTCAACTTCCGCGTTGTGCACGTGTACGGCTTGACCGAGACGTACGGTCCGGTCACCGTATGCCCCGACCAGCCGGCGTGGCGGGCACTACCGCTCGAGCAGTACGCCAAGCTGCTGGCGCGCCAGGGACAGGGCTACATCTCCTCCGATCTGGTGCGTGTGGTCGACGAACAGATGAACGACGTCCCCCAGGACGGTGAGACGATGGGCGAGGTGCTGATGCGCGGCAACAACGTGATGAGCGGCTACCTCAATGACGACGCGGCCACGAACAAGGCGTTCGCCGGGGGCTGGTTTCACTCAGGAGACCTCGCCGTGTGGCATGAGGACGGGAACATCGAGCTACGAGATCGGGGAAAGGACGTCATCATTTCTGGCGGCGAGAACATCTCGAGCATCGAGGTCGAGCAGACGATCGTTGCTCATCCCGCAGTGCTCGAGTGTGCGGTGGTCGGCATTCCGCACGAGTTCTGGGGCGAGCGGCCCAAGGCGTTTGTCACGCTGAAGGACGGGCCACAGCCCACGGCGGAGGAGATCATCGCCTTCTGTCGCGAGCGCCTGGCCCACTACAAGTGCCCCGACGCGATCGAGTTCGGCCCACTCCCCAAGACATCCACCGGCAAGGTGCAGAAGTTCGTGCTGCGCGAACGCGAGTGGGCAGGTCGCGACAAGCGCATCGGCGCGGCTTGAGAATCCGGGTGCTTGCGTTCACTGAACCGAAGCGTAGGAGGGATCGATGACCACACAGAGCTTTGTAATCGTTGGCGCTGCCCTGGCCGGCGGTAAGGCCGCCGAAGAGCTGCGCAGCGAAGGGTTCGACGGCAAGGTGTTCCTGATCGGCGAAGAGCCCGAGCTCCCCTACGAGCGCCCGCCGCTGAGCAAGGAGTACCTCCGCGGGGAGGCACCGCGCGAGAAGGCGTTCGTGCACCCCCCGGAGTACTACGCCGAGCAGGAGATCGATCTCCTGGGCGAGACTCCGGTGACCGCGATCGATCCCGGACGCTCGCGAATCTCGCTGGCGGACGGGGGCGAGCTCTCGTACGACCGACTGCTGCTCGTCACCGGGGCCGCGCCGCGCCAGATCTCGGTCCCGGGCGCGGATCTCGACGGCGTCTGCTACCTGCGCACGTTCGCCGACTGCGACCTGCTGCGGGAGCGCCTCAAGGAAAGCGAGCGCGTGGTGGTCGTCGGTGCTGGCTGGATCGGAGCCGAGGTCGCCGCATCGGCGCGGCAGCTCGGCGCGAAGGTCTCCGTGGTCGAGCCTATGAAGGTGCCGCTCGAGCGCGTACTCGGCCCGGAGCTGGGCGCCTTCTACCGTGACGTGCACCTCGAACACGGCGTCGAGTTTCTCCTCGGCACCGGCGTCGAGGCGTTTGAGGGCGACGGCTCGGTCCAGCGCGTGAGGACCAGCGACGGGCGCTCGCTCGAGTGCGATTTCGTGGTGGTGGGAATCGGCGTGACCCCACGGGTGGAGCTGGCCGAGGCCGCTGGCCTCGAGATCGACGACGGGATCGCGGTCGACCAGTCGCTGCAGACGAGTGCCCCGGGTGTGTTCGCCGCCGGTGACGTCGCCAACGCCTGGCACCCTTTCTACGACCGGCGGATCCGCATCGAGCACTGGGCCAACGCGCTGAACCAGGGTCCCGCGGCGGCCCGCGCGATGCTCGGCCGCGACACCGTCTACGACCGCACGCCGTATTTCTTCTCAGACCAGTACGACGTCGGGATGGAGTATCGCGGGTATGCCTCCGACTGGGACCAGGTCGTGTTCCGAGGCGATCCCGCGAGCCGCGAGTTCATCGCGTTTTGGCTGAGAGCGGGAACGGTACTCGCGGGAATGAACGTCAACATCTGGGACGCCGGCGACCAGATCGCCGCCCTGGTCCGACACCGAGCGCCGGTTGACGCGCGCCGCTTGAGCGATCCCGATACGGCGCTCGACGAGCTCGCGCCCGCCGATGTTCACCAGGCTCCTTGAGTTCACAGTTCGTCAACACCCGGCGCTGAGGGCTCGCCTAGGCTGAGCCGCGAGCAAGCATCCAGGAGCTCACGGTCTACGAGAGGAGTGACGATGCCTGGTTTGGTACGACGTCGCGCACTTGCGGCGGCATCGGCGGTGGCGCTCGCGGGCGCCCTCGCCCTGGTTGGCACGGGCGCGGCGGCATCCGGCCACAGACGCGCGCCGGCGGTGCGGGGCGCCTCGGATTCGACCACCTCGCCGATCAAGCACGTGATCGTGATCATCGGCGAGAACCACACGTTCGACAACGTATTCGCGACCTATCGGGCGCCCTCCGGCCAGCACGTCAAGAACCTTCTCGCGGAAGGGATCGTGACGGCGTCGGGCGCCCCGGGGCCGAATGTCTCCAAGGCGCTCCAGCAGACGGCGAGCGACCGCACCACCTACCAGATCGACCCCACCGATACCGGCCCCTATCAAACGCTTCCTCAGCCCAACACGACGTCGGTCTCGCAGGCTTGTAGCGGTCAGGCCAAGGACGTCCCGGACGCGCGCTTCCCCTCGGATCTGCCGAACGCGCCGTATCAGATCACCAAGTACGTCCCGTATTTCGATTCCCATGGTCAGTACAACCAGTTCGGGACGTGCGAATTCAACGGGGCATATGTCGGTGATCCGCTCCATCGCTTCTATCAGATGTACCAGGAGGTCTCGAACGGCAGGAGCGATCTTTGGACCTGGGTGCACGGGACCGCGGGTGACTCGAACGGAGCGCCACCGCCCAGCCCCTTCACCGACGAGTCGACGAATCAGGGCGCGCTCGAGATGGGCTTCTACAACATGGCCGCGGGCGACGCTCCCGCGTTGAACTTCCTGGCCCGGCACTACGCGATCTCCGATAACTATCACCAGGCGGTGATGGGGGGCACGGGCGCCAACCACATCGCGCTGGGCACCGGTTACGCGGCCTTCTACCAGGACTCAGGCGGCAACCCGACCTCACCTCCCGCCGGCGAGATCGAGAACCCCAATCCGCAGCCGGGCACCAACAACTTCTACACGCAGGACGGCTACGGTCAGAGCGGCACCACCAACGGCGGCAGCTACTCGAATTGCTCCGATCATTCGGCGCCGGGCGTGAAAGGCGTGTTCGACTACCTGGACAGCCTCTCGTACAGCACCTTCCGCAACGGTGACTGCGCGCCTGGCCACTATTACCTGTTGAACAACTACAACCCGGGCTACAACGTCGATGGTTCGCTCAACACCTCGACGTTCACCGTCCCGCCGCAGCACTCGTGGCCCACGATCGGCGATGAGCTCTCGGCTCACAACATCAGCTGGGGTTACTTCGGCGAGGGGTTCGACAATGGCAAGCCCGGGCCGAATTACTGTGGCATCTGTGACCCCATGCAGTACGCGAGTTCGATCATGACCAACGCGGCGAAGCGCGCGAACATCGAGCATGGAACGGAGGACTTCGACGCCGACGCTACGAGCGGCGACCTGCCCGCGGTCACGTTTCTCAAGCCGGGCGATGACGATGGCCATCCCGGTTATTCGACGCTTGCGGCGTTCGAGGCGTTCGTGACTCACGCCGTCGATGAGGTCCAGAACAACCCCGCGCTGTGGCGGAGCACCGCGATCTTCGTCACGTTCGACGAGGGCGGCGGCTATTACGACTCGGGTTACATCCAGCCGGTGTCGTTCTTCGGCGACGGCACCCGCGTGCCGATGATCCTCATCTCCCCGTACGCCAAGCCCGGTTATGTCAGCCACACCTACACCGACCACGTGTCGATTCTGAAGTTCATCGAGCGCAACTGGCAGCTCCCCTCGCTCTCGCCGCGCAGCCTCGACAACCTCCCCGACCCGATCATCCGCCGCTCGAACGCGTACGTGCCCGCGAACCGTCCGGCGATTGGCGATCTGTTCGACATGTTCACATTCGGTAGGGCTGAGGCCTCGGGGCGGCCGCCCGCTGAGAGAGGTAGAGGCAGACGCACCGCCGCAAGGGTCGCTCGGGTGAGCGACCAGCAGCGATAGTTGCCTGCGATCCCGGCCGGCCCGCGTGGCCGGCCGGGATCGTCATCGCTTCTGACTCGAGCGCTCCGCGCAGCGCCTCGCGGGACACCGCGACGAGATCGTCTGCCGCAGAACTTCTAGCAAGCTAACTATTTGCGCTAGGATGGCTTTGTGGCTTCGATGGTCGATACATCCGTTCGCTCCGCCGCCGGCGCCAACCTCCCCACGTCCGCGCCGGAGCCATTGGCGTCCGATCTCTGCTGGCTGCTCGCGCGCGCGAGCCACGCGCTGATGACCGAACTGACCGCCGCCCTCGAGGGATCGGGGATCTCACCGCGCGAGCACTCGGTTCTCGCCACGGCATTGACCGGGGACTTCACCCAGACCGAGCTCGCCCGCATGGTCGGGCTGGACAAAACCACGATGGTCGTGACCGTCGACGAGCTCGAGGCGGCCGGCCTGGCCGAGAGGCGCCAGTCGAGCACCGATCGCCGGGCACGTGTGATCGCCGTGACCGACGCCGGCGTGCAGAAGGTGAAGGAGGCCGAAGAGGTCCTCGATCGCGTCCGCGACGAAGTTCTGGCCACGCTCCCGGAATCCGACCGCACGGTGTTCCTCCGGGCCCTCGGGCAACTCGCGCGCGGCCGGCTCGCGGAGCCGGTCCCCTGCGCGCATCCGGTGCGCCGGCGCGCGTAAGCAGGTAAGGCCCGCCGGCTCTCCGGCTAAGGCCTCGGGCAACGACATCGGCACCGAACTGCCGATGCGCCGGGCCCCTTCGCAGCGCATCCTCTTGGAAGACGTTTGTCGAGATTATCTCGTAACAGATGATCTGCTACGGTTCTTTCTCGATATCCGACCAAGACACAGGAGGACCTCGATGACCTCACCGGCGGCCACGGCCCCGAACCAACTGGAAAGCCGGAGCGATCGCCAGCGCTGGATCGCGCTCGTGGTGCTCTGCGCCGGCTTCTTGATGATCATCCTCGACCAGACGATCGTGAACGTCGCCCTGCCGACGATCCAGAACGATCTGCACTTCTCGCAGACGAATCTGGCCTGGGTCGTCAACGCCTACCTGATCGCGTTCGGCGGCCTGCTGCTGCTCGTCGGGCGACTCGGCGATCTGATCGGACGCAGGCGGATCTTCCTCGTCGGCCTCACCGTCTTCACCGTCGCGTCGCTCGTGTGCGGCCTGTCCTCCAGCCAGGGCCTGCTCATCGGCGCGCGGTTCGTACAGGGCGCCGGCGGCGCCATGACGGCGGCCGTGATCCTCGGCATGATCGTGACGATGTTCCCGAAGCCTTCGGAGCAGGCCAAGGCGATCGGCGTCTACAGCTTCGTCGCCGCGGCGGGCGGGGCGCTGGGCCTGTTGCTCGGCGGCGTCCTCACCCAAGGGATCAATTGGCACTGGATCTTCTTCGTCAACGTTCCGATCGGGATCGTGACGGGCTTCTTCTCGCTCCGGCTGCTGCCCTCCGATAAGGGGATCGGCCTCAGCGAGGGCGCGGACCTGCCGGGAGCGGTGCTGCTGGTGAGCGCGTTGATGCTGGCCGTCTACACGATCGTCGAGGCCAGCCACTATGGCTGGGGCTCGGCGCACACGCTGGGACTCGGTGCGGTCGCGGTCGGGTTGCTGGCGGCATTCGTCGCGCGCCAAGCTCGGGCGGCGAACCCGCTGATGCCGCTGCGCGTGTTCAGCTCGCGTACGGTCACGGTGGCGAACCTGATCCAGGCGCTGTTCGTCGCCGGTCTGTTCGGAATGTTCTTCCTCGGCGCGCTCGAGATGCAGCGAGTCCTCCACTACGACGCGATAGAGGTCGGCCTTGCCTTCCTGCCCGTCGCACTCGGGATCGCGGCACTGTCGCTCGGCTTCTCGGCGCGGCTGATCATGCGATTCGGCGCCAAGCCCACGCTGATCGTGGGCACCGCCCTGGCGGTGGCGGGCCTGGTGCTGTTCCGCGACGCGCCGGTGCACGCCCACTACCTCGCCGACCTGCTGCCGACGATGGTGTTGCTAGGGATCGGGGCCGGGCTGGCCTTCCCGTCCGTGATGACGCTCGCGATGTCGGCGGCGACGCCCGAGGACTCCGGGCTCGCCTCCGGGATGGTCAACACCACTCAGCAGGTCGGGGGTGCACTCGGGCTTGCGGTGCTGGCGACGCTGGCCACGACCAGGACCAACCACCTGCTGGCGCACGGTGGCTCGTTCGCCTCCTCGCTGACCAGCGGCTATCACCTCGCGTTCACGATCGGGGCGATTCTGGTGATCGTGGCGCTCGTGCTGGCGGTCGCGGTCCTGCGCCCCCAGACTGCCGAACCCGCCCAGCACCCGGTCGTGGAGCCCGACCCGGTGTTACTCGAAGAGGCGGCGTAGCCCGCCACATCGGCCGCGCCGCTACCGCCAGGCGGCGCGGCCGAAGTCCACCCTTTGCCGGGCCGCGCCCGACGATGGAGCCCGTATCGTTGCCGGGGGATGACGACCGAACCGGAGACCGAGCAGGGCCCGGCGCTTCCGCTCCCGGATCGCGAGCGAGTGCTCGAGCACGCTGAGGAGCTCATCCTCTCCGCCTGGCGCAGCTTCGACCGTTTCCGTCCCCATCAGCCTCTTCCCGACGACCGGCATCTCGAGCTGCTGAGCGCTCCCGTCCCCACCGCTCCGTCAGACCCGATCGCGGCGCTCGACGCCGCTGCCGACGTGCTCGACGTCTCGATCGCGCAGACCCGACCGCGCTTCTTCGCCTACATCGGGTCATCGGGCCTGGAGATCGGGGTGCTCGCCGACGCTCTGATGGCCTCACACGACGTGAACGTCGCGGTCAGCTCCGGAGCGGCGGACCTGCTCGAGGCCCAGACGGTCCGGTGGGTGGGGCAGTTCGTGGGGTTCGACGACGAGGCCGGCGGGCTGGTGGCGTCCGGAGGGACGATCTCGAACTTGACCGCCCTGACCGCCGCTCGCGAGCGTGCGATTCCCGGATTCCGCCACGAGGGTGCGGGCGGACGGCGTATGGCGCTGTACTGCTCGGCCGAGGCCCACTACTCGGTCCGCAGGGCGGCGGAGGTGCTGGGCATCGGTGGAAACCAGGTGCGCGGGATCGAGCTTGACTCAGAGCGCCGGATGGCCATCACCGCCTGCGCGCAGGCGATCGACCGAGATCGCCGGGCGGGCATGGTTCCGGTCGCGGTGGTGGCCACCGCGGGGACGACGCTGACCGGCGCCGTCGACGACCTCGAGGGATTGGCCGATGCGTGTGCCGAGCGCGACGTGTGGCTGCACGTAGACGGCGCCTACGGGCTGCCCGCTGCGGCCACCCGGACGGCCGCCCACCTCTTCAAAGGGCTGTCGCGAGCCGACTCCGCGACCGTCGACGCTCACAAGTGGCTCTACGTCCCCAAGGCCTGCAGCGTCCTGCTGGTGCACGATCTGGCGGCGCTGGAGCACGCCTTCTCGCATCACGAGGGTTACCTGCCTCACGGCGAGCAGCTGCATGCCGTCGACCGCACCCTCGAGTACTCCCGCCCGCTGAATGGGTTGAAGCTCTGGCTCGCCTTCACCGTGCACGGCGCCGATGCCATCCGCACCGCCGTCGAGCGCAACCTCCACGAGGCCCAGCTGCTCGCGTCGCTGCTCGCTGGAGACGAGCGCTTCGAGCTGTTCGCCGAACCGCAGCTCTCCGCGGTGTGCTTCCGCCGCCGGACCCCCACAGGGCTCTCGCCGGACGCGGTCAACGAGGCGCTGGCGCGCGCGGTCGCAGCGGACGGGAGGATCCTGCTCGCGCCCGCCGAGGTCGACGGCCGCATCTGGCTGCGGGCGTGCTTCGTCAACCACCGCACCACCGACGGGGATGTCTACGCGATCCCGGAGGTCGTGGGAGAGCTGTCGGAGACTATGGCCGGCACGGCCGAGGTGCGGCGGTGAGTGGGCGGGCGGTCAGCCAGGCGCGCGGCCGGGTCGACGTCGAGGGCGTGAGCGTGCCCCTCGAGCACTTCATCGAGGGCCGGCGTGTCCGCTCCGAGGAGCGCTTCGAGGTTCGCAGCCCGATCGATTGGGACGGGTGGAAGCTCGCCGACGTCGCGGCCGGCGGGCGGCTCGAGGTCGACGCCGCTGTCGCCGCCGCCCGCCGCGCATTTCCGGCGTGGGCGGCGATGGGACCGGAAGGACGCCACTCGGTCCTCGCCCGGCTGGCCGATGCGATCGACGCCGAGGTCCCCGTGCTGGCAAGAGTAGAGACCGTCGACAACGGCTCCCTCTACGAGGCCATGCGCTTGCGCGTCCTGCCGCGCGCCGCCAACAACCTGCGCTTCTTCGCCGATTACGCCGTCGAGCGCCTCGGGGAGCCGGATCGCACGCTCCCCGGCGGCGAACGCAACCGGGTCCGGTACGACCCCTGCGGGGTGGTGGCGGTCTCGACGCCATGGAACGCGCCCTTTATGCTCGCGACCTGGCGCGTGGGACCGGCGCTCGCCGCCGGCAACACGGTGGTGCTCAAGCCCCCCGATTGGGCGCCGCTGACCTGTTCATTGCTCGGCGAAATAGCCAATCAAGCGGGACTGCCGCCCGGGGTCCTGAACATCGTCCACGGCACGGGCATCGGCGCCGGCGCGCCGCTCACGGGTCATCCCGGAGTCGACCGAGTGGCGTTCACCGGCTCGCCGACGACGGCGCGAATCGTCTACGGCGACGCCGCGCCTAATCTCGTGCCGGTGTCACTCGAGCTCGGCGGCAAGTCGCCGTTCATCGTGTTCGAGGACGCGGACCTCGACGCGGCCGCGGGCACCGCGAGCTACCAGTACGACAACTCCGGCCAGGTTTGCCTCGCGGGCACGCGTCTCCTGGTCCAGAGCTCGGTCCTGGACGACTTCCTCGAGCGGTTCAAGGCCCGCGTCGGGGAAATCCGAGTCGGTGATCCACGCGAGGCGGAGACGACGTACGGACCCCTGATTCACCCGGTCGCGCTCGAGCGGGTGACCGGTCACGTGGAGCGGGCGATCGCCGCCGGCGCGCAGCTCGCGTTCGGCGGCCACTCGCTCGGCGGCCTGTACTACGCGCCGACCCTGTTCGTCGATGTTCCGAACTCGGCCGAGATTCTTCAGCGCGAGGTGTTCGGTCCGGTGCTGACGCTCCAGAGCTTCGACGATGAGGCCGAGGCCATCCGGCTGGCGAACGCCACCGAGTACGGCCTCGCCGCCACCGTCTACACCCGCTCCGAAGCCCGCGCGGACCGGGTCAGCGCGTCGGTCGTGGCGGGCACCGTGTGGGTCAATTGCTTCTATGTCCGCGACCTCGAGACGCCTTTCGGGGGTGCCCGGCATTCGGGAATAGGGCGCGAGGGCGGCCGCCACTCGTTCGACTTCTACTGCGATGTCAAGACCGTATGCGAGCGCACGGTGCTGTTCACCGGCGGGGATACCGGGTCCGGCTCGTCAGCTGAATGAGCCGACCAGCCGCCGGCAAAGCCGTCCAACCTCCGCCGGGTCGTCGGTGAACTGCGAGGGCTTGAAGCAGATCGTCGTGTAGCCAGCCTCGAGCTGGGCGGGTATGGCCTCGGCGGCCTCATCCAGATCGGCCACGCCTCCTGCGGCCGGGAACCGCCCCCGGATTCCCCCGACCACCTCGAGCTCGGCGAAGTCGCGCCCGGCATTGCCCATCGCCTCGGCGAGCGGCCGCATCTCTTCCGCCGTCGGCTGACCAAACGGATGAAAGCCGTGGCCATAGGCGACCAGGCGCCGGATGATCCACGGCCCAACCGAGCTCCCGCCGAACCACAGCCGGGGTCCGTGCGGCCGGAAGGGCTTCGGCTCGAGGTACACGTCGTGGAACCGGTAGTGGCGCCCCTCGAAGCCGGCCGGCGTGTGAAGCCACAGCTCTCTCCAGGCGCTCAGGTGCTCGTCGAGGAGCTCTCCGCGGCGCTCGAACGGCACCCCCAGCGCGTCGTACTCCTCGCGATGCCAGCTCACGGTGGGCTGGACGACCAAGCGCCCGTCGGACAGGAGATCGAGCGTGGCCAGCTGGTGCGCCAGCAACAGCGGATGGCGAAGGGGCGCGATGATCGCCGCCCCGACCAGTCGCAAGGTGCTCGTCGCCGCGGCGATCGCGGCCATCAACACGATCGAGTCCGGCCATGGCGTCGCCGGGTCCTGGTTGCCCGGCGCCGCGTAGTCGCGCGGGTTAGCGGGTCGGCCTCGGGCGCCGGCGCTCGCTCCGAGCACGACGTGCTCGCTGAGCATCACGCCGTCGATGCCCGCGGCCTCGGCATCCTGGGCGATCCTGACGAGCGCCCGCAGGTCGCGCGGGGAGGTCATCGTCCAGTTCTCGCTGAGGACGAGTACGAACCGGGGTGGCATCTTGGGCGGGCTCGCGGGCGCGATCTCGAGGGCTCGTGCTAGTCGGGTGCGACCGCGATTGGCAGGTGCCTCAGTCCGTTGGCGAAGTTCGAACGCAGCCGCACCGGATCGCCGGCGAGCTCGATCCGCGCCACCCGGGAGACCAGCTCCTCGAGGTACACCCGCACTTCGAGCCGCGCGAGGTGAGCGCCGAGGCAGTGGTGTGGCCCTCCCCGCCCGAACGTGAGCTGGTCGGTGGGGTTGCGCCCGATGTCGAGGCGATGGGGATCGGGATAGTGCTCGGGATCGCGGTTGGCGGCTGCGAACCACACCACGACCTTGTCGCCGGCGGCGATCTCGGTGCTCCGCACCGTCACCGCCTTGGTCGCGGTGCGCCGGAAGAACCACACCGGCGAGGAGTAGCGCAGCAGCTCCTCGACCGCGGACGGGATCAGGGTCGGGTCGGCCCGCAGTCGTGCGTACTGGTCGGGGTTGCGGGCCAGGGCCAGGGTGCCGAGGCTGATCGCCTGCCGGGTGGTCTCGTTGCCGGCGACGATCAGGAGGGCGAACGTGTTGTCGAGGTCGCGCTGGGACAGCGGCTGGCCCTCGATCTCCGCGCGGGCCAGCAGCGTGAGGACGTCATCGCGCGGGCAGGCGCGCCGGTCGGCGTAGAAAGCCCGCCCGATCTGGCACATCTCGTCGGCCCAGGGCGAGCCGAACGGCTTGTAGCGATCCTCCTCGCGCTCGGCCGCGAACGCCAGCTCGCCCACGAGCGCTGGGTCGGTGTCGACGAGCAGACGGTCTCCGAGCTCGATCAGGTGAGGGAGGATCTCCTCGGGCAGGCCCAGCACGTGGGCCAGGACCCGGATCGGGATCGGCGCCGCGAGCTCGCGCGCGAGGTCGAACGACCCCGTCGGCAGCGTACGCTCGAGCAGGTTCGTGATCAGCGCGCGGAGCCACTCCTCGTAGCGGCCGACCGCGCCCGGCGTGAAGTTCGTGGAGATCAGCCGCCGGTAGCGGCCGTGCTTGGGAGGGTCAAACTCGAGAAAGTTTCGCCGAGCGTCGAGGACATCCTCGGGCAGGTCCTCGATCGTCGCCGCGCCGCCGACCTCGGAAGAGAACGTCTTGGGATCGCGCAGCACCGCGAGGACGTCGTCGTACTTGGTCAGCGCCCAGAACCCGCGACCCTCGGGCTCGGGGTGGAAATAGACCGGCGCCTCGCGCTGGAGGCGATCGAACACCTCCCACGGCTCGTGGTCGGCGAACAGGTCGTGGTCGAGGAGATCGACCGAGGTGAGGTCCGCCGCGCTCGCTCCCATTCCCGGGGGAGCGTACCACGCTGTGCGTAATGTATCCAAAAGTGCTTTATACGCGCCGTGCCAGCGGACCTGGTCGCTCGAATGGGCGCTATATGACCCCTTCGAGCGACCACGTCCGCGCGACTTCGATCCGACCACGTCCGCTCGACTTCGAGCGACCACGTCCGCTCGCGCTGCTCGCCTTGACTCCTCCGGCAGCGTATGAGTAATGTATCCGAAACGTCGGACCGGGTGGTAAGGAGAGGCAATGGCAACTGAGGCTGTCGGCGGATCGGCAGGCGCGCTCGGCGGAGCGTCACGTGAGCACCTGGGGGCGGCGCACCTGACCACCACGCACGCGATCGGCCAGGCGCTGGCAATCGGGCCGATCTTCTCGGTGGGCCTGGTGAGCGGGTTGGTCGCGCACGTGGCGGGCTACTCGACCCCGATCTCGATCCTCCTCGGTTGCATTGGATCGCTGGGACTCGGCTACGTGATCGCGATCTATGCCCGTCGCTATGCCGGCGCCGGCGCGATCTTCGAGTATCTCTCTCAGGCCGTTCACAACTCGTTCGGGATCTTCTCCGCCGGCGTGTACTTCCTCGGCACGCTGTTCCTCGGGGCCGGCGGGATCTACATCGGGCTGGGGTTTCTCATCCAGGGGTTCTTTCAGACCCACATCCACACCACGATCCCGTGGTGGACGGGCGGCGCCGTCTGCCTGGCGATCGCGTTCCTGCTCAACCACTTCGGGGTGCGGCTGGCGATTCGCGGGGTCCTGACCCTTGCCTGCGTGTCGACGATCCCGTTCCTGATCCTCGCGGTGGTGATCATCGCCAAGGGCGGCGTCGGCGGGAACACCCTGAGCGTGTTCAACCCGAACGTGACCTCGTGGAACACGGTGTTCAACGGGATCCTGTTCGCGGTGACGCTGTTCATCGGGTTCGAGGCGGCGGCGTCGATCGCCGAGGAGACCGAGAACCCGCGCAAGTCGATCCCGATCGCGGTCGTCGGCGCCGTGGCGCTCAGCGCGGCGCTCTACCTGCTCGTCACCTACGCCGCGACGATCGGCTTCGGCAAGGCCGCGCTGGCCAAGGACGCCTGGTTCTCCGCCCCCAGTCCGATGGGAGTGCTCGCCACCACCTACGTCGGCAAATGGCTGAGCGTGCTGATCGATCTCGTGATCATCTTCGCCGCGCTGTCGCTCGGCATCGCGATCATGGTGACGGCCTCGCGGATCATCTTCGCGCTCGGCCGCGACGGGCTGCTCCCCAAGGTCGCCGCACGGACCTCGCGCTACGACACGCCGGTCGTCGGCAACCTTGTGATCGTCGTCTGGAGCGCGGCGCTGCTCGTGTGGGCGGGGACCACCAACTACGGCAAGACGGTCCCGCTGCCCAACCCGATCGAGGCGTTCAACATCACCACGGCGGCGGGGAGCTATCTCGTCGAGCTGATCTATGTGTTCCTCGCGATCTTCGCGCTGAAGCTGCTGTGGGACAGCCGCCACGACGAACGCGGCCTGTGGTGGAAGGTGATCGCGGTGCTGCTCGGCCTGGCGACGCCGATCCTCGCGTTCAAGGGCGCGCTCGATCCGTTTCCGACCTTCCCCAACAACCGCGGCGTGTTCTTCGCGATCGGGTGCATCGTGCTCTCGGCGGTCTGGTACGGGATCCTCCACTTCACGCGTCCGCGGCAGGTGCGCCTCGCCGCTCGCCACGCCGTCGAGCACGAGGGGGTGCCGGCGCTCGACGAGCCGATCCCGCTGCCCGCCGACGCCGGCTCAAGCTGAGCCGCGCGGTCGTCTCCTAGCCGCGCCGCGCGGTCGTCTCCCAACCGCGCCGCGCGGTCGTCTACCACCCGGCGCCCTCTACCAACGCGATGGGGTGTCCGGGCGGCACGGCGGCATCCGCCACCAGTCCCCCGAAGCGCCCTCGATGGAAGATCAGGGGCTCGCCGCCATGGTGGGTGATCCCGACCACGATCCCGAGCACGAGGTCGTGATCTCCGGCCCGGACCACTTGGCGCAGAATGCACTGAAGCGTGGCGGCCGCACCCGCCACGACCATGAAGCCGTCGTAGGCGCGGGTCACGTGGCGCCGCGGGAACGGCGCGCCGGCGGTGGCGAAGTCGATGGCCACCTCGCGCTGCTCGCGGCCGAGCACGCTGATCGTAAAGCGCCCGCTCGCCTGCACCGCGTACAGCGTTCGCGAGCCGTGGCCGAGCGACACCAGCACGAGCAGCGGATCGAGCGACACCGACGCGAAGGAGTTGAGCGTCATCCCGGCCGCCTCGCCATCGTGCTCGGCGATCACGACGGTTACGCCGGTCGCGAACTCGCCGGCGCAGTCGCGATACGCGCGCGGCGGAATTGCGGATCCGTCACTCACAGCCGCGGCGCGTACTCCGCGAACTCCCAGTCGGTCACCCAGGCGTTGAATCGCTCGAGCTCGGCCGCCTTGATCGTCTTGAACGTCTCGACCAGCTTCTCGCCCACGCCCTCCGCGATCACCGGATCGTCCTCGAGCGCGGCCAGGGCCCGCTCGAACGACACCGGCAGCGCCTCGCCCAGCATCTCCTCGGGCAGCTCGTAGATCATGCCCTCCAGGGGCTCGGGAGGCTCGAGCTCGCGCCGGATGCCGTCGAGCCCGGCCGCGAGCGCCGCGGTGTAGGCCAGGTATGGGTTGGCGGTGCCGTCGCCGAGGCGGATCTCAACACGGGTTCCAGGACCGCGGTCCTTGGGGACCCGGACCAGCGTCATCCGGTGATCGTGGCCCCAACAGCAGCGGGTCGGCACCAGCGCCTCGGCGCTGATCCGCCGGTACGCGTTGACCGTCGGATTGAAGAACCCCATCATCGCGGGAGCGTGGTCGAGCACGCCGGCGATGAAGTGGCGGGTGATCGCAGTCAGCCCCTGCGCGCCGGCAGGGTCCTCGCACGCGTTGGCGCCATCGCCGTCCACGAGCGAGATGTGCAGGTGGAGACCGGAGCCCTCGTCGTCGTTGAATGGCTTGCCAATGAACGTGGCCAGGAGTCCGTCGCGCGCGGCCAGCTCCTTGACCAGCGCCTTGTAGCGAAACGCCCGGTCGGCGGAGTCGAGGGCCAGCGTGTGCCGGAGGTTGATCTCGAACTGGCTCCGGCCGTATTCGTGGGCCGCGGCGATCGCTCCCAAGCCCAGCTCCACCGCGGCGTCGAGCATGCGCGAGAGCGTCCCCTTCGGATCGGCCACCTCGCCGACCGTGTAGACGGGGCTCTCCTGGCGGGCATACGCTCGATAGCCGTTCGGCGCGGAGGCGTCGGCCTCGCAGAGGTAGAACTCGAGCTCGGGCGCGATTACCGGCGAGACCCCGAGCCCGGCGAACTCCGCGAGCGTGCGCTTCAACGCGCCTCTCGAGTCCACCGGCCACGGCTCGTGGGTCACGGGATCTTCGAGATCGACGATGCACGCCGCCACGCCCGGCTGCCACGGGAGGCGCACGAGCGTGTTCAGGTCCGGCCGGGCGAGGAGGTCGGGGAAGCCCTCCTCGAATCCCGCGATCACGTTGTGGGCGAGGTCGACGGTCATGGTCGCGGCCACGAAACCGATGCCCTCCTCGGCCGCGTGGGCGAACGCCGAGCTCGGGATGTCCTTGCCGCGGCAGACGCCGTGCAGGTCGGCGTACTGGAGCCGCACGGCGCGGATGCCCACCTCGCTCAGGTCCGCGAGGCTGCCCGCCAGATCGCCGCCTGCGGCCGCGCGCGCGTCGAGATCGTGGCTCATGACTCTCCTCTGAGTTCCGGGTGTGCGAAGGCCAGCGTACCCACGTCGACGACGGCGGCGCCACCGTCGACCGTGAGCACCGCGCCGTTGACGTACGAGGCCGCGGGGGACGCCAGCCAGGCGATCGCCTCGGCGGCCTCTTCTGCGGCGCCGGCGCGTCCCGCGGGAACCTCGGTGTGGGCGAGCGTGTACGCGCCCTCGCGGTCGGTCCCGCGCTCGGCGCCGAGCTCGTCCATGGCCGCGTCGGCCATCGGGGTGCGGATCCAGCCCGGGCACACGCAGTTGGCGCGGATCCCGGCTCGCGCGTAGTCGAGCGCGATGCACTGGGTGAGCATGATCAGCCCCGCCTTGGAAGCGCAATAGGCCGCCGACGCGGGGTCGGCGCGCAACCCCGCGAGGGAGGCCACGGTCACGATCGCGCCACGTGATTCGGCGAGCAGGGGGAGCGCCGCCTGGCAGGCGAGAAACGCGCCGGTCAGATTCGTCGCCAAGACCCCGTTCCAGCGCTCGAGCGTCTGCTCCACGACCGTCCCGGACGCGCCCACGCCCGCGCTCACCACGAGCGCGTCGAGCCGCCCGAAGCGCTCGACGCACCGCTCGACCGCGTGCCGCGCGTCCCCGGGATTGCTGGTGTCGACCGCGACCCAGCTCCCGCCGACCTCGCCGGCGACCTGCTCGAGCGGCTCTCGCCGGCGGCCGGCCACGCACACCCGGTAACCGTCGCGCGCCATCCGCCGAGCCACCGCCGCGCCAATGCCCGTGCCGCCCCCCGTGATCAGCACGCTCGGAGTCGGCGCGCGTTCCTCCATCAGTCGCGCAGGAACTGCTCGACCAGCGACTCGGCAAACGCCTTGTCGGCGAGCTGGTAGGCGAGCGCGGTCATCCGCCAGGAGTCGGAGAGGTAAAAGCGCTCATAGAGCTCACCGCGTCCGCCCAGCTCGGAGCCGAGGAAGTCCCAGGCGAGGCGAAACAGGCGGATCCGGCGTTCGGCGCCGGCGCCCGCGGCCTGGAAGTACTGCTCGATCTGCTCGCGGAGCGGACCGTCGACGTCTGCCTTGGCAGGGGTGGCCATGAACCCGCCCCCGCCGATCAGCTGCAGGAATTCGTTGCAACGCGGCAGCCACTTCGGCATCTCCCCGCGGAGGGCCAGGAAGGGGCGGTCGTCGGGGTACATGACTCCGCCTTCGTCCAGCGACGCGCCCGCTTCGGCCGCCACCATCGCGGAGCGGGCGAGCTCGCACATCGCCCAGATCTGGCCGAGCTTCTCCTGGATGTGGTCGAACCGCACGACGCCAGTGGTGTTCGCGATCACGTGGCCGAGGCCGAAGGCGAAGCAGAGCTTGACGTACGCGCGGGTGAACGCCTGGTGCATGATGTGACCGCGCCAGCCGGTGTCCGAGATCACCTCGCTGTAGCCGATCGTGTCCCCGTCCAGGAACACTCGCTCCTTGGGGATCTCGACGTCGTCGAAGATCACCACCGCGTCCATCTCGTCGAAACGCGAGGACAACGGGTAGTCGTAGCCGTCGCGCTGCTTGGAGTAGCTGTCACGGCAGATGAAGCGCAGACCGGGAGTGGCGATCGGCACCGCGAACGAGAGGGCGTAGCGGCCATCCTGGGGTCGGATGTCCGAGCCCGGGTAGATGAGCAGCTCGTCGGCGAACGGTGCCAGCGTGGCCAGCATCCGGGCCCCGCGCACGACGATCGAATCCGAGGTGTCACCGACCTTGTGGAGGGCCACCTGCCCCATCGCCTGCTCGGCCTCGGGCTTCGTGCGGTCGACCTGCGGGTTCATCAGCGCGTGCGTAGTCGAGAGGTCGCGGTCGCGCATGTAGGCCTGGTAGGCGACGAGGTTGGCGGCGCCCTGCTCGTTGCCGCGCCGCGCCCACACGTCCGGGCGGCCGGCGAAACAGGCGAAGGTGACGTTCAGGTAGTCGGGGGTTCGCCCCATCACGCC
>JAFASF010000141.1 GCA_019244745.1 Solirubrobacterales bacterium
GCGCTCGATCCGCCGCGGGCTTCGATCACGGCCGCGCCGCGCTTCTGGATGGTCGGGATGAAGTCCTCCTCGAGCCAACGCTGGTCGCCGACCAGTTCAGCAGCATTCCGACCGTTCACCTTGGCGTGGAAGATGTCCGGGTACTGGGTCGGTGAGTGGTTGCCCCAGATCGTCATGTTGGTCACCTCGCGGACCGCGGCACCGGTCTTCTTGGCGACCTGCGCGAGCGCCCGATCGTGGTCCAGGCGCATCATCGAGGTGAACCGTTCCGCCGGGATGTCCGGAGCGTTGCTCTTGGCGATCAAGCAGTTCGTGTTGGCCGGGTTGCCGACCACGAGCACGCGTATGTCGGAGGCGGCGTGCTCGTTCAGCGCCTGTCCCTGCGGTTTGAAGATCGCGCCGTTGGCCTCGAGCAGATCGCTGCGCTCCATGCCCTTACTGCGGGGACGGGCGCCGACCAGCAAAGCAACGTTCGCGCCATCAAAGGCGCGGGCCGCGTCGTCGCTGATATCGACGCTTTCCAAGAGCCCGAACGCGCAGTCGTCGAGTTCCATCACGACGGCCTCCACGACCTTCATGGCATCGGGAATCTCGAGCAGCGACAGCGCGATGGGCACCTCTGCACCGAGCAGCTGACCGCTGGCGAGGCGAAACAGCAGGGCGTAGCCGATCTGACCGGCGGCGCCGGTCACGGCCACTCGTACGGGGGCATCAGTCACTGGTTCATCTCCTCGATGACCGCGTCGGCGAACTGTGAGGTTCCCACCGCGGTCGGGTCATCACGGGTTGGCTTGAGGTCATACGTCACCTTCTCTCCCTTGCGGATCACGCCGGCGATCGCGCGCTCGAGGCGGTCTCCGGCCGTCCGCTCGCCGAGATGGCGAAGCATCAGCACGCCGGACAACATCAGGGCCGTGGGGTTGACCTTGTTCTGTCCCTTGTACTTCGGAGCCGAGCCGTGGGTGGCCTCGAACATCGCCGCCGCGGTACCGATGTTCGCTCCCGGAGCGAGGCCGAGTCCGCCGATCATGCCCGCGCCCAGGTCGGACACGATGTCGCCGTACAGGTTCGGAAGCACGATCACGTCGTATTCATCCGGGCGCGAGACGAGCTGGTTGCACAGGTTGTCCACGATGCGGTCCTCGAACTCGATCTCGGGGTGGCGCTCGGCCACCTCTCGCGCGACCTCCAAAAACAAACCGTCGGAGAACTTCATGATGTTGGCCTTGTGGACGGCTGTCACCTTGCCGCTCCCGTTGTCGCGCGCGTACCGAAACGCGGACTCCACGATCCTCTCGGACCCGAACCGCGAGATCGGCTTTATCGAGATCCCCGCGTCCTCGCGCACGCGCGCGCCTAGCGAAGCCAGGAAGTCACGCAACTTCGCGACCTCATCGGTGCCCTCCTCGAACTCGATGCCCGCGTACAGGTCCTCGGTGTTCTCGCGCACGATGACGATGTCGGTCTCGGGGTAACGCGTGCGTACACCTTCGTAGGCCTTGCAGGGACGAATGCATGAGTACAGGTCGAGTTCCTTGCGCAGCAGGACGTTGACGCTGCGGAAGCCCGAGCCCACGGGCGTCGTGGTGGGTCCCTTGATCCCCACCGTGGTGCGCTTGATCGAGTCGAGCGTGCGGTCGGGAAATGGTGTTCCCTCCTCCGCGTACACATCCTCGCCGGCCGGCTGTTCGTCCCATTGAAACTCGATGCCGGTGGCCTCGAGCACGCGCCGGGTCGCCTCGATGAGCTCGGGTCCGGTGCCATCGCCGGGAATCAGCGTGACTTCGTGAGCCATGTCAGTCCTTTTGTCCTTTCACGGTTGGCGACGTACTACGGTAGGTCGAGCTCGTATACGTCGCTGAGCTTGGCCCTCAGGTACCGCACGAACGGTGCCACCTCGATGGGGTGGCCGACCACGCGCTGGAGCAGCTCGGGCGTGGAGAACTTTGCGCCGTGGCGATGCACGTTCTCGCGCAGCCACTCGCGCAGGCCGCTCAGCTCGCCCGCCCCGATCGCCGCCTCGAGGTCGGGCATGTCCGCATGCGCCTTCTCCCATAGCTGGCCGGCGATCAAGTTTCCGAGCGCGTACGTGGGGAAGTAGCCGATCAGCCCCGCCGACCAGTGCACATCCTGGAGCGCGCCGTGGGCGGGATCGGGGACCTCGAGCCCGAAGTACTCCTTGAAGCGGGCGTCCCACGCCTCGGGTACCTCGGCCACGGGCAGGCGCCCCTCGATCATCTCCTGCTCGAGCTCAAACCGCAGCACGATGTGCAGACCGTATGTCGCCTCATCGGCCTCGACGCGAATGTGCGAAGGCTCGACCCGGTTGACCGCGCGATACAGCGACGTCGCATCCAGATCCGCCACCGACCCGCCGAACAGCTCGGCTATCCGCGGCGCGAGCACGCCGGAGAACGCTCGACCGCGGCCGACCATGTTCTCCCACATCCTGCTCTGCGACTCGTGCACCGAAAGCGACTCGCCGCTCCCCAGGGGGGTCCGCTGAAGCGACGAATCGATCCCGGCCTCGTACAGTCCGTGGCCGCATTCGTGCATGGCGCTGAATAGGGCTGAGGCGAAGAAGTGCTCGTCCCAGCGCGTCGTGATCCGCACGTCCTGCGAGCCGAGCCCGGTGGCGAACGGGTGAACGGCGTCGTCGATGCGCCATCCCGCGCGATCGAAGCCCATCCGCTCTACGACCTCGAAGACCAGCTGCCGCTGGCGCTCGACCGGGAACGTCCCGTGTAGAGGGCCGTCATCCACCCGGTCGGCGTGCTGCGCAACCTCTCCGATCACCGGAACGAGCGCCGCCTTGAGCTCGTCGAAGAGGCGTGTCACGTCGGCGGTTGCCATCCCGGGGTCGAAGTCGTCCAGCAACACGTCGTAAGGACAATCGAAGGTGTCGAAGCAGTCGACGTAGCGGCGGGCGAGCTCGAGGTTGCGGGTCAGATATGGGGCGAAGGCGTCGAAGTCGTTGTTGGCGCGGGCCCTGACCCACGCCTCCTGTCCGATCGACCCGGCGCGCGCGATCTCGGCCGCGAGTTCCGTCGGGACCCGCCGCGCCTTATCCCACCGCCGGCGAACCACGCGCACCAGCGCGGCATCGTCGGAGGCAGAATCAGCTCCGTCGAGCTCGCCGGCGGCCGCGTCGAGCAGCCGGCCGGTCTCCGCGGAAACGAACATGTCGTGACGGATCCGCTCGAGGGTGGCGATGGACTCCGCCCGCGACGCGCCGCCGCGCGGCGGCATCATCGTCTGCTGGTCCCACTCGAGCAGGTGGGCGGTGTTCCGGAGGTCGGTGATCTCCGCCATCCGACTCCGAAGCTGATCGAGTTCATTTCTCATCGTAGGCTCCCTCCTAGTCTTACATTCGAGCCGCAGAGCCGGTCGAATCGCACGCTCGATTCGGTGCCGCGCCTGTGCGACCATTGCACCATGCTGAGGCGGCCACCCTCGATCAAGCTGTTCGATCTCTTCGGTTTTCGGATCGGGGTCGATCGCAGCTGGTTCTTGATCCTGTTCCTGATGATCTTCTGGCTTTCGGGACAGTTTCGTCAGGCGTTGCACAGCTCGGACGGCGTTGCCTACCTGACGACGGTGGTCACAGTACTGGTGCTGTTCGGTTCGCTGATCGTCCACGAATTGGGTCACGCGATCGCGGCGCGGCGCCAGGGGATCGAGGTCAAGCGAATCGACCTGTTCCTGTTCGGCGGCATAACGCAGATGAGCCGCGACGCCGCGACACCGTCCGAGGATTTCAAGATCTCCGCCGCCGGGCCGCTGGCCACGTTCCTGTTCGCGCTGGTATGTCTGGCGGTCGCCTTGGCGATCGTGGGCCCGCACCGCCTCGTACACGCGATCGAGCTCGACGGCACCGTGCCGATCACGCCGGTGCTGCTGTCGATCAGCTGGCTGCTGTTCTGGAACATCCTGCTCCTGGCCTTCAACCTCGTCCCCGCGTTCCCGCTCGATGGCGGGCGGATCGCGCGGGCGATCGTCTGGCGCGTGACCGGCGAGAAAGTCCGCGGCACGCGCGCCGCGGCTCAGCTCGGACAGGCGTTTGCCGTCATCCTCGCGGGCGTCGGCATCTGGCTGGCGCTGGACGGGGCGGTGTTCACCGGCCTATGGCTCGTGGCGCTCGCGTTCCTGCTCGGCCAATCCGCTCGGGGCGCGCTGATACAGACGACCCTGACCCAGCGGATCGCGGACGTGCGCGTGGCGGACATCATGGACCGCCAGCCCGTGGCGATCCCCGCCCAGACGCCGGTCACCGGCGCACTCGACGAGTTCTTCGCGCGCTACCGGTGGTCATGGTTTCCCGTGGTCGACGAGGGCGGTCACTTCGTTGGAATCGCGCGCCAGGAGCGCCTACAGCAGACCTACGACGGCGGCGAGGGCTGGCTGACCGTCGGGGCGGTCCTCGAAACCGCCGAGACCTCGAGCTGGCGCGTGGACGAGAACCGGCCGCTGACCGAGCTCCTGTCCTCCGAGCCGCTCGGCCGTTTCGGCGCGTTGATGGCGGTCGACGGCGAGGGAGTACTGCGCGGCGTGGTCACGATCGAGCAGGTACGCCGCGCGCTCCAGACGGCTCTCGGCTCCCCGGCCGCGTAGAGCGCTTAGGCTCGCGCAGCTCGGACGGCCCGAACCGCAACCCACGGGCGGGCGATAAGCCCGCCCTTAAATAGAATCTCCAATACATGCCCTCACACGACGTTTTGATCATTGGAGCCGGGTTGGCGGGTCAGCGCGCCGCCCTCGCCGCGGC
>JAFASF010000163.1 GCA_019244745.1 Solirubrobacterales bacterium
CGCGCATCTCGTCCTCGGCCTTCCGGAGCACCTGCACGAGCTCGCTCGAGCCCCCGGCCGGGTCGCCGGCGGCGCCGCCGGTGAGCTTGGGAAGGGAGTCGAGCGCGGGGGTCAGCGTCTGCCTCACGGCGGCCGGGTCGACGCCGAGCTTGCGCAGCACGGCGGGGACGACGCCCTCCTGCTGCTCGAGCAAAACGGCAAGCAGATGCTCGGGGGTGGTCTGCGGATTGCGGCGGTCGTCGGCCAGCCGCTGGGCGGCCTGAAACGCCTCTTGGGCCTTGATCGTCAAACGGTCTGGTTGCATATGGTTTCCTGGGTCGTAAGCGAGAAATCTAAGTCTGTGTGACTTAGATTATGGCAGCTTTTCCGCGAAATGGGCTATCAATTTCGGTCCCCCTGCCTGTGCTCGGGGCGATCGGGGCGATCGGGCGTGCGCGGGTGAACGCGGCCGACCCCGGATCTGTGAGGAGATGCCAACGACGAATACCTGCGGGGTCACCCTGGGGTGACCTGGTCGCTTGAGTACGTCATATACGCGTGCTCGAGCGTCCAGGTCTGTGGCTCCTCGTTCCCGGGCGCGCGAGCATGGTGATCCACCCACTGCTTCCGGGGGCAGCAACGAGGCGGATGGCGGCCGGCCCGCGTCCGCGCGAGGCTCCCACCATCGGCGAATCCCAGGATCGCCGGCTGGCTCGCGATCGGGGGAGCGAAGTGGATACCCAGATCCGCGGGAAGGACTAGGCGCGAGCGGCGAAGTAGTCCGCGTTGATCTGGGTGAAGCTCCGCCACTCCTCCGGGAGCTGATCCTCGGCGAAGATCGCGTCGACCGGGCAGGCTTCGACGCAGGCGTCGCAGTCGATGCACTCCTCCGGGTCGATGTACAGCTGGCGGACGTCCTCGTAACCAGGCTCGTCTTCTGTGGGATGGATGCAGTCGACCGGGCAGACCTCCACGCAGGAGAGGTCCTTCAGGTCGATACACGGTTCGGCGATCACGTATGTCATGGCAACTCGATGCGGGGCTCGGCGATCACAAACTTCATGGAGTTGTGATCGTACCTGGTATCCAGCTGGTACCCGCCAGCGGCACGCGCGCCATCGCCGCGGCCTCGATGGTGAGTGCCACCAGGTCCTCGGGCTCGAGGTTGTGGACGTGCGATTTGCCACACGCGCGCGCCAGCGTCTGGGTCTCGAGCGTAAGCGTGCGCAGGTAGTTGGCCAGTCGCCGCCCGCCCTCGACCGGATCCAGTCGGGCGGCCAGCGCCGGATCCTGAGTCGAGATTCCGGCCGGATCGAGCCCGGCCTGGTAGTCGTCGTAGTAGCCGGCGGCCGAGCCGATCTCCCGGTAGCCGGGATCGTGCTCCGGGGCGTTGTCGCCCAAGGCGATCAATGCCGCCACTCCGATCGAGACCGCGTCGGCGCCGAGCGCGAGGGCCTTCGCCACGTCCGCCCCGGAGCGGATTCCGCCCGAGACGATCAGCTGGACCTCTCGGTGCATGCCGAGGTCGACCAGCGACTCGACCGCCTGCGGGATCGCGGCCAGGATTGGAATCCCGACGTGCTCGATGAACACCTCCTGGGTGGCCGCGGTGCCGCCCTGCATGCCGTCGAGCACGATCGCGTCGGCGCCGGCCTTGACCGCCAGCGCGACGTCGAAGTACGTGCGGGTGGCGCCCACCTTGACGTAGATCGGGACCCGCCAGTCGGTTATCTCCCGCAGCTCCTCGATCTTGATCTCCAGGTCGTCGGGACCGGTCCAGTCGGGATGCCGGCAAGCGCTCCGCTGGTCGATGCCGACGGGCAGGTCGCGCATCTCCGCCACCCGATCGGAGATCTTGTGACCGAGCAGCATGCCCCCGCCGCCGGGCTTTGCGCCCTGGCCGACGACGACCTCGATCGCGTCCGCGCGCCGCAGGTCGTCGGGGTTCATCCCGTACCGAGACGGCAGGAGCTGGTAGACCAAGATCCGGGAGTGCTCGCGCTCTTCGGGCGTCATGCCGCCGTCGCCGGTGGTCGTCGAGGTGCCGACTTCCGTGGCCCCGCGCCCGAGCGCCTCCTTGGCCTGGGCCGAGAGCGCGCCGAAGCTCATGCCCGCGATCGTGATCGGGATATCAAGATGCACCGGCTCGCGCGCGAACCGGGTGCCGATCACCACGTCGGTGTCGCACCGTTCGCGATAGCCCTCCAGCGGATAGCGGGAGACCGAGGCGCCGAGGAACAGCAGGTCGTCGAAGTGCGGGACCCGCCGCTTGGCGCCGAAGCCCCGGATGTCGTACATGCCCTCGCGCGCCGCGCGCTGGATCTCGGCGATCGCGTTGCGGTCAAACGTGGCCGACTCGCGCAGCCCCGGGTTCCAGCCGTTCGTGGGGCCAGGGGCCGCCATCTCAGGCGGCCGTGCACTACGGTCGACGCCTCCGTGCATCAGTAGCTCCCGAGGTTCTCGACATGGAAGTTGTACAGCCGCCGGGCCGACCCGTAACGACGGAACTCCCCCGGATCCACATCGTCGATGCCCGCCCGCGCAAGCAGCTCTGAGACCTCGGCCAGATGCTCGCCGCGAACCTCCTTCTCCACGCAGTCGGCGCCGAGCCCCGCGACCGAGCCGCGCACGTAGATCCGCGCCTCGTACAGCGAGTCTCCCAGCGCCTCGCCCGCGTCGCCACACACCACCAGGCACCCCCTCTGCGCCATGAACGCACTCAGGTGCCCCACCGATCCGCGCACCACCACGTCGAGGCCCTTCAGAGAGATCCCACACCGCGCCGACGCGTCCCCGTGGATCACCAAAAGCCCCCCGCGGCCACTCGCGCCGGCAGACTGCGACGCGCTGCCCTCGACGACCACCGCGCCCGACATCATGTTCTCGGCCACTCCGACGCCGCAGTTGCCGCCAACCCGCACGCTCGCGAGCTTGTTCATCCCGGCGCAGTAGTAGCCGACGTGACCCGCGATCTCGACCTCATAGGGAGCATCCAACCCCACCGCGATGGCATGCTTGCCACCCGGGTTTCGCACCAGGACCCTGCCGCCCGGCCGTTCGGGATCCACCCGGTGCAAGCGCTCGTTCAGCTCCCGGACGGTCGCGGCCGCCAGGTCAAACTCGAACGAAAGAGCCCCTGCCTGGGTGACGTCGGCCGTCGCCATCACGCCACGGGCGCGGTGCCCCAGCTATAGACCCGCCCCGGCGTGGGCTCCCAGCTGACGGCCTCCTCGGCCCCCGGCAGCACCGCGATCGCCCGGTACTCCGACGCGATCGCCACCCACTCGTCGGTCTCGGCCATGACCGCGGGCTTGCACGCGATCGGGTCGCGCAGCACCGCGAAACCATCGGCCGTCCCCACCGCAAACGTGTAGAAGCCATCGAGATCCTCAAGGCACCCCTCCAGCGCCTCCTCGAGCGTCGCTCCCTCCCGCAGGCGCCAGGTCAGATAGCCCGCCGCCACCTCGGTGTCATTGTCGGTCTGAAAGCGAATCCCTTCCCGCGCCAGCACCCGACGCAGACGGTTGTGGTTGGACAGCGACCCGTTGTGCACCAGGCACAGGTCCAGCCCGGTCGAGAAGGGGTGCGAGTGCTCGGTCGTCACGCGGCTCTCGGTAGCCATCCGCGTGTGACCCAGCGCATGGCTCCCGGACATCTCCTCCAGCCCGAAGCGCCGCACGAAATCCCGCGGCAACCCCACCTCCTTATAGATCTCGATCGAGCGGCCCGCGCTCATCAACGACAACTCCGGGTGCTGCTCGAAAAGCCAGTCCTGAGCGTCCTGCGCGTCGGCATCGATCACCAACGCCGCGTGCGAGGCGCGCACCAGCGGCTCCACCACACCACCAAACGCCAGCTCGAGCTCGGCCGCCAACCCCTCCCAATCAGGATCCGCCGCCGTCGAGTACACCGACACCTTGCACGACCCCGCAGGCGCCGGATCGCGATAGAACGCCACCCCCGCACTGTCCGGACCCCGAGGCGAGAGCTGCACCAGCATCCTTGACAAAAGCTCACCCAACTGCTCACCCAACGACGGCACCTTCGTGTAAATGCCCGCTATCCCACACATATCAAGGAGCCTAGACACTCGAGTAACACGCTCCAATGGCTTCCGCGAGCACACTTTCGCCCCCGAATGT
>JAFASF010000206.1 GCA_019244745.1 Solirubrobacterales bacterium
AGCGCGTCCACGGCCTCGAACAGGTCCGAGTTGCAGTTCTTGTGCAGATAGACCACGACCGCGTAAAGGTCGGCGGCTAGGTCCGTGGTTGGCGAGCTCGGGTGCGCCTGCGGGATCGTCGGCGGCGCGGCGGAGGCGGGGAGAGCGCTCGGGGTGGTTGATTGCACGCATGCAAGTATTGCACACAAGGAGTGTTTGCGTCAAGGCAAAGACGGTTTTGGGGTCGCGGCTCGTCTGGACATGCCCACGGGTGGCGTTGTGCGTCGCGCTTCGGGTGCTCCTACTCGAGGCATGTCCAGCCGGGCCGGCGACCCCTTTCCGTTGTTCACCTCTGACGCGGGTGGAGCGCGGGCGGGAACGAGCGCCGTAGGATCGGGCCGTGAGCGCGATGCGCGGCTGGCCGGTGCTGATCCTGACGGGAGCTCCGGGTGTCGGAAAGACGACGGTCGCGGGGCTGCTGGCCGATCGCGCCGATCGCGCGGTTCACCTCGAATCCGACCGCTTCTTCCAATTCATCCGCGCCGGCTATATCGAGCCGTGGAAGCGCGAGTCACGCGAACAGAACCGGCTCGTGATGCGAACCGTCGCCGAGACGGCGGCGGCGTTTGCCTCGGCGGGCTACTTCACGATCATCGACGGGATCGTCCTGCCGCGGTGGTTCTTCGAGCCGATGCGCGACTCACTGAGGGCTGCCGGACTCGACGTTGCCTACGCGGTCCTTCGCGCGCCGCTCGAACTCTGTATGGCTCGGGCCCAGGAGCGCGAAGACCAACCACCGGGGAGTCGGCCGGTGATCGAGCAACTGTGGACTGAGTTCGCGGACCTCGACTCGCTCGAACCGCACGCGATCGATGTCGCCGCCAAAACTCCTGACCAAGTCGCGGAGCTGGTGCTGAAAACGCTCCGCAGCGGCGCGCTCGACGCCTGAGCTAGGAGAGCAGTGAGCTAGGAGAGCAGCGCCCGCGGAGGAAAGGCGGCGACCCGCCGGCAACGAAGAGGGTCGCCGGGTCCCTCCGGACGTGCCTTGCGGACGAGTGCCCGCGACAGACCGCGCAACCGAGACCTGGCGCGGCGGGTCAGGAGGGACCCGCGACCCTCCTACGGCATGTCAGGACCGACCCGCGACCGTCCTACGGCATGTCAGGAGGCGCCCCGATCCTCGCTCACGGCTGCAACAGCTGGTTTGATCCGCTCGGCCGGGGTGGGCCGATGTGCAGCACGGCGGGACGCGGAGTGTGGGCAGTGACTTGCTGGGCCTCGCTGGCGCCGGCGATGGCCGAGCTGACCGCATAGTCGCCAGGGGTCGTATTGACGGTTACCTGAGCGGTGCCCTGGGGATTGATTGGCCCGGTGTCGGCGATGGAGCTCCCGCCGCGCGTGATCGACATCGATACGGCGTTGGACGCCTGGTTCGTGACGATAAAGACGACCGGGCCGGCGCCCACCGCGCCAGGCGAGACGGAGACGCGGGCGTCGTCGATGTAGACGCTCAGGTTTATCGGCACCGGCGGCCGCGGGTTGTTCGCGAACTGCTTGCCGCCGCAGCCCGCGACCGCGAGCGTCCCAACCGCCAGGATCCCGATCGTCGTCCTGCGCATCGTGGATTTGCTTTCCTCCGAGAGACCCCTGGGCGATCCGGCGCGCTGCAGTGTTCCTCGCCAAGAACCCTAACCGAAGGCCGAGAGCAGCGCGAGCGGGACCCGGAGGCGACGAGGCCGCGTCCGCCGGGGGCGGAACCCTTCGGTGGGATCAGGCGGAGGTTTGATTGAGCGATTGGCGCCGGCGCTCTAGGCGACGCAGCTCGCTCTGAAGCTCCGCCCACGACTCGTGCTCGGCCAACTCATACTCGGTCCCACTGAGTCCACGCAGGCTCTCGCTGTAAGCGGTCCAGGCGCGCTGGGTCCCGACATCGAGTTCGCGAAGCTCCTTGGTGTCACGGGCGACGGTGGTCACGGCACTACTCCTTCCTGGCTGACCCCGGCGATGCTACCCCCAACGTCGGTCGTCAAGGCCGCCTTGGGGTAACCAACATGGGATTGCAACACGGCGTGCGTGGCGTCCGGCGGGTGGCGTATCACGGGTCGGTTGGAGCTGCTCGAGAACCCCATCGCCACGGCCGAGTTCCTCGTCGTCGACACCGAGACCAACGGGCTCGGCGGCGAGGCGTGCGAGCTGACCGAGCTCGGCGCGGTGCTGGTGGGAGGCGGCGAGCTCCACGATCGCTGGGAATCGCTAGTTCGGACGAGCGCGCCGCTGTCGCGGGGAATCCAGCGTTTCACCGGGATCACGCAGCGGATGGTCGATGAGGCGCCGTCGCTGGAGGACGTCCTGCCGGCGCTCGACCGCCGGCTGCAAGGTCGGGTGATGGTGGCGCACAACGCCTCGTTCGACCGCCGGGTGCTGCGCCAGGCATTCGCGCGCATAGGCCTCGACTGGACCGACCCGCCGCTGATCTGCACGGCCGCGCTGGCGCGCGCGATGCTGCCGCTTCAGCCCGTCCGTCGGCTCGGCGCCGTCGCCGACGCACTCGGAATCGACGTCGCGATCGCCCATCGCGCGCTCGCCGATGCGATCACTTGCGCGCGCGTGCTGTGCGCGCTGTTCCCGCGCCTGTGCGCGAATGCGGTGACGGTCCGCGACGCGCTCGCGCTGGTGGGCCCGCGGCGCCGGCCGCGCGCCGTTACGCGCCGGCGGGAGGTGGCGGTGCCCCGGCCACCGCCGGAGCTGGATTTCGCGGACCTGCCGCGCGATCCAGGCGTGTACCTGTTCCGTGACTGCGCTGGAAGGACCGTCTACGTGGGCAAGTCGGTCTCGATCCGCAGCCGCGCCCGCGCCCATTTCGCCCCGTCCAGCCCGTCGGGCGACTGGACGCTGCACGCCTCGATCGTCGACTACCGCTCGACGAACTCGGAGCTCGGAGCGCTGGTGCTCGAGAATCGCCTGATCAAGGAGCTGCGCCCTCCGGGCAACCGGCGCCTGGTACGGCGCGACGATCGCCTGTGCTACATCCGCTGCCGCCTCGACATTCCGTTCCCCATCCTCGAGGTGGCGTCGGAGCCGGCATCGGGCCACGCTGTGACGATCGGGCCGCTTCGGGGTCGCCGGCTCGCACACGAACTGGTCGAGCAGCTCGATTCGCTGTTCGGTCTTCGCCATTGCGGCCGGCGGCTGCCCCGGCGCGAGCATCCGTCGGCCTACGGACAGATGGGACGCTGCCTCTCGCCCTGCCTCGGCGATCTCGACCCGAACCTGTACCGCCGGCGCCTCGACGAGGCCCTGCGCCTGTTCGTCGAGGGGCCGTCCGACGCGCGCGAGCGGCTCATCGCCCACGTTGAGGAACAGATGCGCGAGGCCGCGGCGCAGCAGCGCTACGAGCGAGCGGTCTGGCTGCGGCGGCGGGCGAGGCGTCTACGTGTGATCGTCGACCGGCTCGGAGGCGTGCTCGAGGCGACCCACGCTCGGCCCCGGCTCGTGATCGCCGCGCATCCGACCGAGGCGAGCTTCGACGCGTTCTGGGTGGTGGGCGGGCGGTTAGCCGACTGGGGACCGCTGCGGGCCGAGGTGGAGGAGCTCGCCGAACGGACGAGGGTCGCTCTCACCCGCGGCCGGCGCGCCGGGGAGCTGGGCGCCCACCTCCCGCCAGACGAGGTCGACGAGGTGCGGATCATCGCGGCGTTCCTCGCGTCGCATCCCGACACCGCCCAGCTTCCCCTCGATCCGGCGCCGGCGCCTGAAACGCTCGCGGCGTTCGTCTCGTGCTCGCGCGGGCCCGAGCGCAACCGCGACGAAGTCACGCCGCCTCGAACGGCAGCTCCGCAACCTGTGCGCTGATCCCCGGGTCCACCGTGACCTCGGAGCCCACAGGTGCCTCGCGCCGTACCAGCGCCAGCGCTATAGGCCCGAACCGAGGGGAGACGACCGCGCTCCCCACCCGCCCGACGATGCGATCCCCGAAACGGATCTCCGCGCCGCGATCAACCGGGCCCGCCAGTCGCAGACCCCGCAGGTGGCGGTTCGGCTTGCCCCGGTAATAGAGGCGGGCCACGGTTTCCTGCCCGACGTAGCACCCCTTCGTGAACGACACCGCCCGCTCATTGAGCCCCGCTTCCTGCGGGATCACCGTGTCGTCGAGATCGACCCCGTAACGGGGGCGCCCCCGCTCGACGCGCAACACCTCGGCCACTTCATCGGACACGGGCACCGCCCCGCTCTCCACGACCGCGGCGCGCAGCGACTCCGTGACCGCGGAGTCGCACAGGAGGTCGATGCCGACGTCGGTCCGGATGGCGCGCGCACCCACACCTCCGACCATGAGCGCCGCGTTGGCGTGCTCCGGGGAGGCCAGCAGCTCGCTCGCGCCCGCTACCGAGCCCGACGCCGGGCCGATCAGCGACAAGAGCCCCCGCTCACGCGTGCGCTTGTGCAGCTCGGCGTCGTAGCCGATGCTGAAGCGGCGGATCATGTTGAACAGCTCCTGAAGGGCGATCCGCTCGGTATCGAGCAGCAGCTCGTCGCCGACGTCGAGGATCCGCAGATCGCCGAGCATCTTGCCCTTCGGGGTCAGGAACGTCGCGAAGCACCCCGAGCCGGAGACGAGAGCCTCCACGTCGTTGCTCACCTGGCCTTGCAGGAAGCTCTTGGCGTCCGCTCCGGTCAGGGCCAGCTTGCCCCGGTCCGAGCGGTCGAGAAGCCCGCAGGTCTCGGTGATCGCCGTGTACTCGAAAACAGGCGCCTGGGTCGAGCTCACCCCATAAACATAGCGTCGGCGACGCGTCCCTCCAGTTGCCAAAACAAGAATTTAGGCGTACCATAATTCGTGTGATGGCACACCAGGAACCGGCCGCGGTGTCGTCGGCGATAGAGGACTACGCGAAAGCGATCTATGCGCTTGAGCTGCGCGAGGGCGATGCGGTCAGCACGAATGCGCTCGCCGAGCGGCTCGGGGTCACCGCGGCGTCGGCGTCCGGGATGGTCAAACGTCTCGGCGAGCTGGGCCTGGTCGAGCATCAGCCGTACAGGGGGGTGGCGCTGACCGAGGAAGGCCGGCGCGTGGCACTCGAGGTGATGCGCCACCACCGGCTGCTCGAGCTCTACCTGTTCCAGAGCCTGGGCGTGCCGTGGGATCGGGTGCACAAGGAGGCGGAGGTGCTCGAGCACGTGCTCTCCGAGGAGCTCGAGGAGCTGATCGCGGCCAAGCTCGGCGATCCGACCCACGACCCCCACGGCGATCCGATTCCGACCCGCGAGCTGACGATCGAGGAAGGGTCGAGTCGCAGCCTTCAGGCTCTCGAAGCCGGCGCGCGTGGAACGTTCACGCGCGTCTCCGACACTGACCCGGAGATGCTGCGGTTCCTGGCCAAGCGGGGGATCGCCCCCGGCGACAGCTTCGAGGTCATTGACAAGCAGCCGTTCGAGGGGCCGCTGTTCGTCCGCTTCGGCGACCACGTCCACGTGCTCGGGGGAGGGTTGGCCAAGGCCATGCGGGTGCAGCTCGAGCGATGACGCCGCCGCCTCCACCGATTGGCGCTCCCGCGCTCGAGGGCGCAGACGGACAGATCATCGCCGTTCCCGAGGCAGTCGTCGTCCCGAGCCCGCTCGAGCGGCTCCTCGCGCGCGGCCGCCTGCGGGCCACGCTGGCGATGCTCGGCCCGGCGTTCGTGGCCTCGATCGCGTACGTAGACCCCGGCAACTTCGCCACCAACGTTCAGGGCGGCGCGAAGTACGGCTACCTGCTGTTGTGGGTGGTCCTGCTCGCGAACCTGATCGCGATGCTGATCCAGTACCTGTCGGCCAAGCTCGGGATCGTGAGCGACCGCAACCTGCCCGAGGTGGTCCGGGAGCGGTTCCCCCGCGCGGTCACCTGGGGGATGTGGGTGCAGGCGGAGGTGATGGCGATGTCCACCGATATCGCCGAGTTCCTCGGCGCCGCGCTCGGGCTCAACCTGCTGTTCGGGGTACCGCTGCTGCCCGCCGGCCTGATCACCGGCCTGATCGCGTTCGGGATCCTCGAGCTGCAGTCGCGCGGCGTTCGGCGCTTCGAGATCGCGATCACCGCGCTGCTCGGGGTCATCTTCGCCGGCTTTCTCTACGAGGCGCTCCGGATCGGTCCGTCCACGCACGATTCGCTGCATGGTCTGCTCCCGGGGCTCAGCGGGGCGGGCTCGCTGTACCTGGCGGTGGGGATCATCGGCGCGACCGTCATGCCGCACGTTATCTACCTGCACTCCGCGTTGACCAAGGGCCGCATGCCGTGCCGCAACGACCACGAGCGCGGACGCGTGCTGCGCTTTGAGCGGCTGGATGTGATCATCGCCCTTGGGCTCGCGGGCATCGTCAACATGGCGATGCTGGCGGTTGCGGCAAAGCTGTTTCACACGCCGGCACTGTCCGGGTTGAGCACGATCCAGCAGGCGCACGCGGAGTTCGGCCACCTGGTTGGCGGGACGGCGGCGCTCGCGTTCGCGGTTGCGCTGCTGGCCTCGGGCGCCTCCTCGTCGAGCGTCGGGACGTACGCGGGCCAGGTCGTGATGGCCGGCTTCATCAACGTGCGCATCCCGCTCGTGCTCCGCCGTGCGATCACGATGATCCCCGCGCTGGTCGTGCTGGCGGCTGGGATGAACCCGACGAACGCGCTCGTGCTCAGCCAGGTGGTGCTCTCGTTCGGCATCCCGCTGGCGCTGGTTCCTCTCGTTATGCTCACCTCGCGGCGCGACATCATGGGCGTGCACGTCAACCGTCGTCCCACCGCGATCCTCGCCTGGGGGTGCGCGATCCTGATCACCGCGCTCAACCTCTTTCTGATCTACCAGCAGTTCTTCATGTAGCCGATGGCATTCGCGGATACGTTCACCCAGATCGTCGACTCGCTGCCCGACGATTGGACAGATCTCGAGCTCGATCTGCGCATCTTCGACGAGCGCCGCTACGTCGACGCCGCCCTGCTGCTCGTGACCTGCAACGCGCAGCCGTATTCCAAGAACGACTGGCATTGGCGGCTGCTGGTTGCCCACCGATTCGGGCACGCCGCCGCCGCGCCGGCCGTGCACGTCGCGCTCAAGCTGCTCGACGACGCCGGAATCGACGGGGAGCTGGCCGTGCGCGAGCACCGCACCGGGCGCGTCGAGGTCACGCAGATGTGGGGCCGCCCGGAGTCGGTGCGCCGCGAGTTCAAGCAGCTCCGCGCCCAGTAGAGCGCGATGGCGCGCGTCGTCGCGTTCATTCCCGATCTGATGTTCGGATCAAAGGTCGTCTCGGGGATCCGGGCCGCCGGGCACGAACCGGTGCTGGCATCCGACATCGAGGTCGCGCGTGCGGCCCTTCCGAGCGCCGCCGTGCTGGTCGTCGATTTGACGGTCGACGCCGCGGATCGGATCGAGCAGGTCCGGCTGGTGCGGCCCGCCGGCGTGAGGACGCTCGCGTTCTACTCGCACGTCGAGACCGACGTGCGCGACCTCGGTCGGCAGGCCGGCTTCGACCTCGTGATCCCGCGCTCGCGGATGGCGCGGGAGGGGCCGGCGCTGGTCGATCGGCTGGTGGCGGGCGAGCCCAGCGGCGACGGGTAGCGGTGTCCGAGATTTGGCCCCTACACGGGGCTTTTTCTCGAACACCCCCGCGTGGGGGCCCACACTCATCTGCCGCCAAGGAATCGCGTGTCGAACATCGCCCGCACGTCCGGCACTCGGGGCACGATTCCGAACCGCGCCTCCCAAACCGCCCAGGCGCGCCGCCGGGACACCGACAGCTCGCCCACACGCCCATCGGGTGCCCGAAACGCCGGCGCCACCGCCGCCAGCTGCGCCGCCACGAGCCGCGGGTCGAGCCCAGGGACCGCGGACTCCAGCTCGCGAGCGCCGGCCCCCGGATCGCCCAGCGTGAACGAATAGCCGCGCACTAAAGCGCGCACCACGGCACGCGCCAGCGCAGGATCGCCGTCGACAGCCGATCGCGTGCCGCACAACAGCAGCTCCGGATACGACGGCGCGCCGTAATCATCGACCCGGAAGCTATGAAAGCCCGGGCGGCGCAAAGCCAGCGTGACCCCTTCGTCGTTCCAGAACGCGGTGGCGGCGGCGACCCTGCCGGCGAGCAGGTCGGCGACCGCGTTGAAGCCGATCGTGATGGTCCTGACCGCCCCGGCATCGCCGCCGGCGCCGCCCACGACGGACCGCAGCACGGCGGCGTCGCTGGGCACACCGGTGATCCCCACCAGCCGCCCGTCGAGCGAACGCGGCGTGCGGACAGCGGGCGCTGCGATCACCGCGGCCAGCGGCCGCTGGACGATCGCCATGATCCCCACGATGCCCGCGCCGCGCGCCCGGGCGATCGCCAGGTCGTGGATGTCGAGGATCGCGAAGCTGACGCGGCCGGTCTCGAGCAGCTTGATCGAGTCGGTCGACGCCGATGGCACGATCACGTGCAGCCGGACGCCGGCGGCCCGGTCATAGCCCCGGGCGATCGCGGAGTAGATGCCGGCGTGGACCGCGTTCGGCGTGAAGTCGAGCACGAGCGTGGCATCGCGAGGGGGCGCCGCCGCGCCAGCGCCCGAGCGCGGGGAGCCCGAGCCGCAGCCGGCGCAAACCACGCCCGCCACGAGCAACGCTGCGAGCAGCCGGCGACGCATCAGGCGGGCCAGGATAGGTGCTCCGTAGAATGCGCCACGCGCATGCGCCGCCGCGTCACGTTCAGCCGCAATCTAACGCTGTCGCTCTCGCGGACCTGCCGCTGCTACTGCAAGTACTGCGCGTTCGCCACGCACCAGCCTCACCTGTACGCGCCCGATGAGGTCGAGGACGTCCTCGACCGCGCGGTCGAGCGCCACCACGTCAAGGAACTGTTGGTCCTGACCGGCGAGAAGCCGGAGGTGAACGCCGGCGTGGCGGAGCGCTTGGGGTCGTATGGTCATGACGATTTCGTCTCCTACGTCGTATGGGCGTGCGAGCGGGCGCTCGAGCGAGGACTGCTCCCGCACACGAACCTCGGCGTGCTCGCCCGCGAGGATCTGGCGCGCCTGCGTGCGGTCACCGCCTCGCAGGGGTTGATGCTCGAATCGATCAACCCGGACCTGGTCGTCCACCAGGGTTCCCCGACCAAGCACCCGGCCCGCCGGCTCGAGACGATCGCCGCCGCCGGGGAGCTGAAGATCCCGTTCACGAGCGGGATCCTGGTCGGCATCGGCGAGACCGAGGAGGAGCGGATGGCGTCGCTCGAGGCCCTGGCGAACGTGCACGCGCAACACGGGCACCTGCAGGAGGTGATCCTCCAGAACTTCGTGCCGCACCAGAGCTACTACGGTCGCGAGCCGGCGCAGATCGCCGACGCGGCGGCCCGCGAGTACTGGCGGACCGGGATCTCGCAGACGCCGCAGAGAACCCGGCCAGCCTGGGCCGGCGAGATCACGATCGAGGACATGAAGCGGCTGGTCGCCGAGGCGCGGCGGCTGATGCCCGACATCGGCATCCAGGTGCCTCCCAACCTGTCGGACTGGTGGCCGGAGCTGATCCGCGCCGGCGCCACCGACCTCGGCGGGCTCTCCGCCAACGGCGATCACATCTCTCCGGAGCACCCCTTCCCCTCGCCGGCCCAAGTCCGCAAGCGCCTACGGGCCGACGGGCTGGCCCTCACGGAGCGGCTCTGCGTGTACCCCGAGTACATCGATCCGGAGTGGATCGCGGCGCCGGTGCTCGACGTGATCAAGCGCTGCTACTGGTCGTTCATCCCCCGGCGCGGGTCGGGACGGGGAGCCGCACCTTTCGCCCTCGCCGACGACACCGCTCCAAAAGCGATCACCAAAGCGCGCGCCGGCCAGGCGCTGACCGCCGAGGAGCTGACCGCGCTGTTCGCCGAGCGCCGGCCGGCGGTGATCGAGGACATGCGCGTCGCGGCCGATGAGCTCCGCCGCGAGCTGGCGGGCGAGACCGTCACGTTCGTGGTCAACCGCAACATCAACGTCTCGAACATCTGCGTGGTGGGCTGCGCGTTCTGCGGATTCGGTCAGTCGCGCCGCTCACCCGACGCGTACGAGCACTCCGAGGAGGAGTTCGCGCGGCGCGTGCAGGAAGCCCTCGAGTTCGGCGCCACCGAGATCTGCATGCAGTCCGGGATTCACCCCGATTGGGGCCTCGAGGACTACGAGAGGTGGCTGCGCTTCGCCAAACAGCTGGCCCCGGACGTGCATTTGCACGCGTACTCACCGATGGAGGTAGCGCACATGTGCGACGTGAGCGGCCTCCCCGCGCGCAAGGTATTCGAGCGACTCCGCGAGGCGGGCCTCGGATCGACGCCCGGAACCGCGGCCGAGGTGCTCCACGACGGCGTGCGCGAGCGCATCTCTCCGAACAAGCTGCCGGTGGCACGCTGGGTTGAGATCATCGAGGCCTCGCACGCCGAGGGGATCCGCTCGACGGTTACGGTGATGTTCGGCCACATCGAGGAGCCGTGGGAA
The DNA here is from genome assembly GCA_019244745.1 of Solirubrobacterales bacterium. Classification (GTDB taxonomy): domain Bacteria; phylum Actinomycetota; class Thermoleophilia; order Solirubrobacterales; family Solirubrobacteraceae; genus Palsa-465. The sequence continues at coordinate 10,442 of JAFASF010000206.1, forward strand.
CTGGCCGAGCACATGCGCGTGGTGCGCGCGCTCCAGGAGCGCACCGGGGGCTTCACCGAGTTCGTGCCGCTGTCGTTCATCCCGTTTCACACCCTGCTCGGGCGCACACACGGGGTCGAGGAGATCTCGAAGGAGGAGAACCTCAAGCACACCGCGGCGTTTCGCCTCGCGCTCGGTAAGACGATCAAGAACCTCCAGGCCAGCTGGGTGAAGATGGGCCTCGACGCGGCAACCGAGGCGCTCCACTGGGGGGTCAACGACCTCGGCGGGACGCTGATGGAGGAGTCGATCTCGCGCATGGCCGGGAGCTACCACGGCGTCAAGCTCGAGCCCGAGGACCTCATCGCGGCGGCGCATCGCGCTGGACGGCCGGCGGCCGAGCGCACCACCCTGTATGACATCCGCCGGCGATACCCGCTGCCGGCAGCGGCATGAACACCGCGCTGTTCGCCGGCGTCGAGCCGATCGAGGTGTTCGTCGAGCTGCTGGCCGATATCGACACCGATACGTCCTCGACCGAGTTCTACGACCGGATCTGTGAGGCCATCTGCCGGCTGACCACGATGCGCCGCGCGGCGATCTTCATGGCCGACGCCGGGCGCCGCCGAGTGCGAGCCGTGGGGGCGTACGGAACCTCGTTCTCACAGCTTGCCTCCCTCAGACCGACCCTGATCAACACTCCGATCGCCCAGCGGGCGCTGCTCGAGGACCAGGTGGTGGTCGTCTCCGACGACATCGAGGCGCAGGTGCCGGCCGAGTACGCCGAGATGCTCGGGATCACCACGCTCGTGTGCACGCCGCTCAGCGCGGCCGGGCGCGCCTACGGCGTGATCTGCGCCGACCGCGGCGGCGGACGCTTTGAGCTCTCCGATGGCGAGCGGCACCTGTTGTGGACGCTCGGCAAGACCGCGGCGCTGGTCGCGACCGCCCGCAACGCGACCCGCCACCAGGAGCGCACGCGCCGCCTCGGCGAGCGCCTCGAGCTGGCCAGGGAGATCCACGAGCGGGTGCTCCAGCGCCTGTTCGGCGTGTCGCTCGCGCTGAGCGCCGAGCAGCCTCTCGGCCCGGCCGAGCGCGAGCGCTGC
>JAFASF010000184.1 GCA_019244745.1 Solirubrobacterales bacterium
GTCGCGCGGATCCTCGGGCTCTCCCACCGCAACACAGTGAGCCTGTACATGCGGCGTTATCCGGACATGCCGCGGCCGGTCCTTGACCTAGGCCGCGGGCGGCCCAGCCTGTGGCTGCGGCGGGAGATCGAGCGGTGGCACGCTGGCCAGGCGGCGCTTGGAAAGACGCGCTCCCGGCGTCGTTCTGTTCGTTGATGGGCGTGTTTGTTCGCGGCCGGGGGTTGCCGTTCTCCGGAAGGTTCTTGATGTTCATGCGATTCCCCTGAAACGCAAATCATCCACTCCCCGGGGCGACGCTGGAAGCCCGGACACCTCTCGCGAGCGGCCGCAGCCGTCGTCCTGGCAGACCGGCAGGACGAGAGCCTGGACCCGGCTTCTCGGAGACCGAGAGCGCTCGTTGCCGATCGCGCGGTCAGCGGCGCGGCGTCTGCAGACGTCGATGCGACGATCGTCCTCACGTTGCGAGCGCTCGTCCGCCGGTCGATGCGCCAGCGAGTCCCTCGTCGCCAAAGCGATCGCACCGCTGTCGGGCCGCTCGGCGACGAGAGGGATCGTCCGGACCCGTGGTCAGCGTCGAGCGCTTCGCTTCCGGGCGCGACGTTGCCCTCGCGAGGCTTGATGGACAACAACGCGTGGTCGTAGGCTGGGGCTATGCGAACGACTACGCCTCAGCACGGGATCGGATCGGGATTCGGAGCGCAGAGCACCGCGCGGGAGGCGCTGCAGGGAATTGACTTGACGGGGAAGCTCGCGATCGTGACCGGGGGTTACTCCGGGATCGGGCTCGAGACCACGCGAGCGTTGGCCGGCGCCGGCGCGCAGGTTGTCGTTCCCGCCCGACGTCGGGCCATGGCCGAGCAGGCGCTCGCCGGAGTAGACGGCGTCGAGGTCGATGAGCTCGACTTGGCCGACCTGGCGAGTGTGCGCGCGTTCGTCGAACGCTTCCTCGCATCGCGGCGGAGCGTCGAGATCGTAATCAGCAACGCCGGGATCTTCGCCTGTCCCGAGACACGCGTCGGGCCGGGATGGGAGGTGCAGTTCGCGACCAATCACCTCGGTCACTATGCCCTCGTGAACCTGCTCTGGCCGGCGATCGCGCATGACGGAACGCGCGTGGTTTCGGTGTCCTCGGCAGGTCATCGTCGCTCGCCCATGCGCTGGGACGATGTGATGTTCGAACGCGGCTACGACAAGTGGGCGGCCTACGGCCAGACGAAGACGGCGAACGCCCTGTTCGCCGTGGAGCTTGACGCACTCGGCGAGAAGGCCGGCGTGCGGACCTTCGCGGTGCACCCCGGGGGGATCCGGACGCCGCTGCAACGCCACCTGACGACGGAAGAGATGGTGGCCGCCGGCTGGATCGATGAGCAGGGCAGCGTGATCGATCCGTCGTTCAAGACGCCCGAGCAGGGCGCCGCGACGCAGGTGTGGGCGGCCACCTCCCCGCAGCTTCAGGGAATGGGCGGCGTCTACTGCGAGGACTGTGACATCGCCGAAGTCGTGCCGGCTGACGAGACTGGGTCCAGCGGGGTGCGTGAGTATGCCATCAACCCGGACCACGCCGCGCGACTATGGGCCCTGTCAGCCCAACTGACCGGCATCAACGCATTCAACTGAAACCCTCGGAGGGATCCGTGCTCATCCAGACCGCCGCCTGGTCGCCACCGCGATCGTGCGTAGTGATGCGCCGCGATGAGCGATGCGATCGTGCCGGTCACGGCAGCTGTTCGTCTGAGCTTGGCCACCGCCGGAGGTCTGAGATCGGCGGATAGAGGCTCGACTCCTCGCTGCTTTGGCGCACTGTCGTCCCCGCTCACGTCCCGTGATACCCGGCCTTGCATCGTTAACCCCGCCCGGCTAAGGTGATCAAACGGTTAGGTTTCGGCTCACAAAGTCCTTCGGCTAGCAGGCCAGCCGGGAGGATATGACGGCGGCGAGGGCCAATCTCGAGCTGTACCTTTTCGATAGCGGCACGATGAGGCTCGTGGGGTTGCAAGTGCCCATCCC
>JAFASF010000353.1 GCA_019244745.1 Solirubrobacterales bacterium
GCTTTGGCAAGCCGCAGCAGGAGAGGCATTGTCGGCCCGTAGACTTGATGAATGGAGTCGGGCGACACCCTCGGGCTAGTCGAATTCGCGGTCTTGGAATCGGTATCGCGTGGCGCTCTTCGCTCGAGCCGGACCGCCCAGCAGGTCTATGTCCTGCATGATCAGCCGGCCGGGGAGGCGATCCTGCACGACGTTCTGCGCCGCTGTGAGCGGGTCGGGTTGCTGCGTAGCAGCCGGGATAGCTCGGGGCGAAGGTATGAAGTGACCGCTGCTGGACGCGTCAGGCTGCGGTCTGATCGGCGCTTCCGCGCGGCACTGGTCCGTGTGCTGGCTCGAAGCCGCTTCTAGTAGAGCCGGCGACCTGGGAAGGCCCGGCCGCCGAGTCTCGGTTTCGTCTTAGCACAAGCATCCACCCGCCGCCGACTAGTGTCCTCCTTGCGCGGTTAGGAGGTGGCGCGACGGATCGGCGCCATCGTGGGAACTGGGTCCTCGCTCAGGAATTCGAGGATGACGTTATTGCAGAGATCAGGCTTTTCGACGAGCAGACCGTGAGATGTTCCGGGGACGATCATCAGTTCGGCGTTGGGGATCCCGCGGTACATCGCGAGCGCGTGCTCAAGACGGACCTCGTCGTCGTCGCCGACCATGACGAGCGTTCGGCTTCTGACCCCGCCGAGATCATCAGCCTCGAGCGTTGGTTCTTCGCAATGCATCCGGGCCAGCTTGTCCACCACCACCTGGTAGTGACCGGCCCCATCTGGCGAGAGTTCCTCGTAAAGGCGCGCCAGGAAGTCCGGCGGCTCATTGTTCGGATCGATGACCTCCGGAAGCCAGCCGTTGAAGTGAAACACGCCGGCTACCAACACCAACCGATCGACGAGTTCCGGACGTCGCAAGGCGACCAGCAGCGCGACAATCGCACCGTCGCTGCACCCGACAACATGCGCACGCCGACCGACGACGGTTTCCATGAACGCGATCATGTCCTGTGCCATCGCATCGAAGGTGATCGGACCCGCCACGTCAGGCGTGCGGCCGTGCGCACGCCGCTCTGGCGTGTAGACGGCGAACTGCGCGGCCAGTGGCCCGACGTTCGGCCCAAACGCTCGCGCGTCGACCCCAGCACCGCCGGGATGAAGCAGCACGAGCGGATCGCCGTCGCCATGCTGCTCGTACCAGGTACGAACACCATCGAGCAGTACATAGTCAGCCATATCGGAGTCCCTCGATCATCACGAACGGATTACGGCATGTAGACCGTCGAGCTCAACGGAACTCATCGCCTGTGTGTCGCCACACCCCTCTCGGCCTCGTGGCGCAGTTGTTTTTGGCTTTTCCCGCTTTGATCTCGCGCGAGGTCACAACCTTCCGAGCATCGGGCACCCGCTACGCGCGGTAGGCAAAACGCGCGCTGTCTCCGCAAAGAGCACGTGGACGCTCCCGGGGCAAGCGCGTGTTGGAGCGTGAGCCTATGCCGACACGATGGTAGGACGACGAGCGTGGACACGGCATCGGCGACGCCGCTCAACTCCTCCCTGGCGCGAGCGAGTTAGTCGCGGCGTTCGGTCAGTCTGACTGGGTGGCCGAGCAGCCCGAGCTCCATCTGCCGCCGCATATCGAAGCGTGGTCTCAGCGCGACGAGCGACTCGCGCTCATTGGGGACCACACTGACGACACCGGCGCGTACATATTGGATCTCGAATGGGGCGGCGGAGTTGCGGTTCGAGGTCGGCACCGGGGAGCTGGCTCCCGACGCCAAGTCGAGCCTCACGGCCACGTGCTGGTCATCGACGTAACCGGGGTGCTCTAGCCAACCACTCGACGACAGCCGAGATCGCCTCCTTGCCGTTGTCAGGGAGTTCCGCTTTCGCGCGGCGACGCATATCCGCTCGCTTCGGCCGACTGTCCTCCCTTGCGCGGATACGGGGTCGCCGCGCGAGCTGGCTCGCGCCGGGGTGCGAGGGCCAACCAACACGTCCTCTTTCGCGCATCGCGGGGAACTCATCGATTCTGACCA
>JAFASF010000400.1 GCA_019244745.1 Solirubrobacterales bacterium
TCGCGGCGCGGGCCGCCGGGTGATCGCGGTCAGCGCGTTCCTCCGTGGCCCGCACACGCTCCGTGCAGCCCTCCGGCATGAGACCACGAGCCGTCGGCGCACCTCACCACGGTCCCGCCAAGCGCGATGTCGCGCTTCCAATCCCCACCGCAGGGATGTCCGTTGCACTCGGCGTTACCGGCGCATCCGGCGATCGCTAACGCCGCGGCTAGCGCGGCGGTGAGTACGGCACATGACCGTGACCGAAATACTATGGGCCCGCACCTCACCGGCTGGAATCGCCCGGGCTCGCTCCTAGGCCCCAGTTGTGATCTCGAGTCGCCGCCCCGCGCGTGTGGGAACAATTTCGTAGGTTCGCGAGCCGTCACCGGCGGCGACGACTAATTCCACGCGATCGCCTTCCACGGAGCGAGCCTTTGCCCGGCTATCGCGCCGGGCCCTTCAGTGACCGGCTCGCCGCCGCTCGCGCCGGGTGGGCTCGTGGGGATTCGCTTTGCGCGGATCGACCTCGGGATCCTCCTCGTGGTGCGGCTCGCTTGTACTTGTAGCCCCCGTTGGGGTGTGTATGTCGCCGAAGTCCATCTCCTCGTCCTCGGCCGCGGGATCGCGCGGGTCCGGCCGCTTGTCGTACGGATCGGGCCACTCGGTCGGATCCGGATCACTGGCGGGCTCATTCAGGGCGTGGTGGACATCCTGCTCAGGTGAACGCTCGTCGTCGCCCATCTCTGCTCCCTGATCGTAGGTTGGCTTGCCGGCCTTCGCGCGGCCCAGCCGGAGACGTGGTCAGCGGGCTGTACCGGCAAATTGTTGGCACACGCGCGCCCATAACCGTACTCCAGTGGGTGGAACGTGGTGCCGGCTCGCGGCATCTCAGGACCGGTGGTCGTGGCGGTGTGGGTTCAGGTGGCGGCCCACATCGCGCGCGTCGCGCGCGTCAAACGGCCTCAGGTAGGCGGGGGGCCGGAACCGGACGAACGCGGGGGGCGTCGAGACCGAGTGGCTGCCCGAGACGAACACGTTGTAGGCGGCGCCAAGCGCTCCAGCCGAGGCGTTCAGCGCCAGGGGGTTGGTCGCGCGGTGACCCCACCGGCCGGTCTGCAGCCGGTGCAGAAGGTCCTGCACGGCGGCGATCGTTTCCGCCGGCGTGAACGCGCAATGACCGGCGCGAGCGACGAAGATCTGTCGCAACAGGCTCGAGTCGCCGGCGTGTCGTACGACCTTGCGGTACGCCTGCTCGTTCTCCGGGACCACGAGCCCGTCGCCCGTGGTGTGCATCGTGAGCACCGGCATCGACAGTTGACCGTTGAAGACGATGTTCCGCTCCAGGTAACGGACCGCCGCCGGATCTGCACTGATCCGCGCCGCGCGGTTCAACGTCCTCAGATCGCTGCGCAGGTCGAGCCCGGCAGCCCGGTACAGGGCCCGGACCTCAGCCGCGTCGGCGGAGCGGGCTAGATCCTCCTCGTAGTTCACGCCCGTGTTCCACGAGGGGTTGCCGCCGGCGCGGGCTTCTAGCTCGGCTCGCAGCGCGAACGCGAACGGGAAGTCGACCTGCGTGGCCCATTCGAACTGATTTGCTTCCTGCGCGACATAGTCGGTCGGGCCGGGCTCGGGCGAGAGCGGGGTGAACCACCCGGGAGTGTCGGCGAGCGCTGCGACTAGGGCAAGCCGGGCCCGCCCCTCAGCGGTCTGCTGTGCGGTGCCAGCGGCCGACTCGGCTAGCGACAGGTTGCCGGTCGGATTCGTGATGTCGGTGACGGTGACGGACGGCGCCACGAGCGTCTTGAACGCGAAGGCAGAGTCGAGCGCCGTGTTCCAGGTTGCGACGCCGCCAGAAAGCACGCCGCACATCGGCAAGGCGGCGTCGAACCGGTGGGGATAGCGCTGGATCAGGCCAGCGGTGATGATGCCACCCAGAGAGTGTCCCCAGGCGATCGTGTGGGCGGGTGCCCCCACCAGCCGTGCGAACGCGTTGAGCGTGTCGATCTGGTCCGGTAGAGCCTGCTGGATTGCCCAGCCAGTGGTCGCGTACGAGGAGCCCGCCAACGCGTAGCCGTGGCTCAGCAGCCATGAGCCGGTGAGCGGATCACCCACGTCCTGGGCCGGATTGGGCGAGCCGGGGACGGCATATCCATGACTGTAGAGAAACAGCGTGCCGTTCCAATCCGGCGGAACCTCGATCTTGTAGGTTGCGCCGTCCGCGAGCGTTCCGGTCAGGGTTCGAACGCTCGGACCCGCGGCCGCAGCCGTCGCCAGCTGCGTTGCGAGGGCGGTCAACCCAAACATCGCGGCGGCCAACAACGCAACGAACGCCGGTCGCGGAAATCTGCGGCTCCAGGTCATATCACGCCTCCTGCGGACATAGTTTCCAGCGCGGCCCTGCGGCCTTCGCCGGCTCGAACCATCAAAGACGCTCGGCAGTGTAAACAGCACCTCAAGTAACGTTGTACGCGTGGCGCGATTTCGTCAGGACGCAAAGATCGCCGCGCTCAAGCGCTCCCCGCTGTTCGAGGGGTTGTCGCGACGCCAGCTTGCCGAGATCGCACGACTCAGCGACGATCTCGAGGTACCGGCCGGAACCGTGCTCTGTAATCAAGGTTCTCGCGGGCAGGAGTTCTTCATAATCGTCGACGGCGAGGCGACGGTCTCGCGAGACGGCGAGAACCTGGGAACGGTTCGCGGTGGGGATTTCTTTGGCGAGATCGCGCTGCTCGAGCCCGTGAAGCGGACGGCGACGGTCACCGCAGCGACGCCGCTCAGTCTCTTCGTCGTCAGCAGGCAGGCCTTCGACACAGTGGTGGCCACTGACCCGGCGGTCGAGCGAAAGGTCCTGCGAACGGTCGTACGGCGCCTGGCGTCGCAATCCGGCGACCCAACCCTGTAGCAGCTCACCTTCCCCGCAAGCTCGGGTCGTCCAGGCTACGCGACCATCGCCGGCTCATGGGTGGATCGGGGTCCGGACCGTCACCTCGGACAGGCCGCCGGATTCGACGAGGCAAAACTCGGGGGCGGGTCCGAGGAGCATCTGTCGCTGCCACACGGTCGGCGCCCGAACGGAATCGAGGAAGGCGTCATAGCTCTCGCCGCCAGGCTTGTTGAGCCACCGTGTGGTCGAGGGCGGCTCGCCCGCGCCACGGATCAGGGCATACACGCCACCCCACCCCTCACCGGCGATTCCCGCGACCGAGTCGTGGGATGCTCGGCGGCCGGCGGACACCGCTGCAGCGTTGAGAGCCCCCAAGTCCGCCCAATCCTCGACGAGGTACCAGTCCTCATACCCGTCACCTGCGCCAAATGGAAGCGCGTCGAGGCGAAAGCTCGCCGAGCGCGCGCTCAACGCGGTGTGGAAGGCGCGCAGGCGGCGCTCGTAGTCGGCCCGCGCGACACCAACGCGCGGTTGATGCCAGAACACATACGCCAACACTCGGATCGCATTATCCAGCCGGCGTTCGGGATCTACGCTACTTGCTGATCGCCCCCGCCAGCTGGAAGCGAGATCGGATCTCGAGCTTCTGGTAGGAGCTGCTCAGATGGCGCTCGACGGTCTTCTCGGTTACGAACAGCGCCTGAGCGATCTCACGATTGGTACATCCGTCCGCGGCTTCGCGGCACACCCGCCACTCCGCCGCGGTCAGGGCGCCGCGGCCGGTCAGCTCGGTTCGCGCACGTCGCCCGGGTCCCGCCTGCAGCTCCGCGCGCGTGCGCTCTGCGAGCACGACCGCACCGCATTCGTCGGCGAGGCGGATCGCGCGGCGCTGTATGTCGCGCCCCTCCCGCCGCCGACCTATACGGCTCAGTTCGCTCCCGAGATCGGCCAGCGCGTGCGCCAGCTCCAGCCGGGAGCGGCTGTGCTCGAGGACCGACACCGCTTCCTCGAGCAACCCGAGGCGCGCCGTTTGGCCGGCCACCAGCGCGGCCGCCCGAAGGGACGTTCCCAGCGCCCCCGGCGCGCCCACGCGCCGAGCCGCCTCCAGCTGCCCGTGCCCCAGCTTCCTCGCCGTCTCTTTCTCGCCCAGCGCGGCGAGCGCAGGAGCAGCAAACACCCTCCAGTTACTTGGCCACCGCAGACCCAGCGCATCGAGGCGCTGGCCGCACCACCGCAAGTCGGCGACCCCCTCGTGCACCAGACCCTGAGCAATTCGCAGACGCCCGCGGGCGACGAGGAAGTCGGCGGTGTAGGTGCTATCCGCGGCGAGCCCGAGCGCCTCGGCCCTCCTTGCCAGCTCCGCCGCCTCGGCAAGCGCTCCCCGTTCGATGTCCGCGACGATTGCCACCGCCAGGAGCTGCAGCACAACGAAGTGCGGCGGCTCGACCAGCCGGAGCCCCGTTTCGGCTTCGACCTGGGCGTCGCGAAGCGAACCCTGGGCGAGAGCGATCGCCGCCCGCTGTCCGTGGATGAGCCCCTGTCTCGCCATGTGGCCTTCGCGGCGTGCGCCGTCTTGCGCGAGATCAAGCAATCGGAGGGCCACGTCATAGCGCTCCGCGAGCCGGAGCGCGGTCACAGCGACAAACCCCGCGTTCGTCGCGGCCGACGGCGGCAGGCCCGCCGCGAGCGCCGCCTGAATTTCATCTGCGGCCGCCTCAGCGGAGCCTCCCCGATAGAGCTCCTCATGCGCGCTATAGAGTCTCGCCACGGCTTCGAATCCGGCGTGGCCTCGGGCCTGATCCCGAAACCGCTGCAGGTGCCCCGCGAACCGGGGCCGCACTTGGGGGACGGCCGTCGCGATCGTGAGCAGGTAAGAGCCGAGCTCCAGCGAACGCTCCGCGTCGTGCGAGGAGAGCTCCCGGGCAAGCGACACCAATGCATCGACCGCGACGTCTGCCGACCGACCACCCGAAACGACCGCACACCGCGTCAGCGCGGCCGCTGCGTCGGCCCGAGTCGCAAGGTCGCCGCCCGAGGTCAAGCACGCTCGCAGATGTTGTTCGGCGTCCTCGAACTGCATCGCCGCCACCTGGTAGCGGCCGAGTTCGGTGAGGATTTCCGCTCGCTCCTGCTCCTCGGTGGACTCGGCGAGCGCTCGGCGCAACCGCGCGGCAGCGGCGCGCGGAGCGCCGCGATGGGCCGCGCCCCTCGCCGCAGACCTGAGGATCTGGACGCGACGTTGGTCGCCTGTCGGCGTGGTCAGCATCAGGTGGGCGGTGATGCGTTCAGGCGGAGCGCCCGCTTCAGCCAATGCTTCGGCCGCCGCGGCGTGGCGCGTGTGACGTTCGCCGGGCACCAGGTCCTCGTACAAGGCCGCGCGCACGATCGGATGGACAAACCCCAAACTCTCGCCGCGAGCGAAGATGTCAGCGCGGACGAGATCATCAGCGGCGCCGCGGGCCGTCTCCTCGGCCAGACCCGATACGCGAGCCGCGAGCTGCAGTTCACTGTCGTCTCCGAGCACCGCGACGCTACGGGCGAGCTCGGTTGCCGATGGCCCGAGAGCCGCAAGACGATGCAGAACGAAGCGACTGACGGAGGCCGGTCCAACCGACTGGACCTCGCTCGCCGCTTGGGCCGACGGGACGACCGCCGCGGCGGCGAGGGCGTGAAGCAGCTCCCGAAGGAACAGCGGATTGCCGCCAGTGGCCGCGTGACAGGCGCGGCAGAAAGCGTCGTCCGCCTCGGAGCCGAGTCGCTCCCGGACGAACTTCACTGCCGCGGACTCGCTCAGCGGTCGCGGATACAGCGCGATTGTCGAGGGACGCGAGGTCACCTGTGACCACAGCGAGGCGGCATCGGACGCTGGGGAATCGGGAGGACGGCCTGCGAGGATCATCGCGATTGGAAGCCCCTCGATCCGCTGTCCTAGATAGCTCAGAAACCGCAACGAGTCCCCGTCCGCCCATTGGCAATCGTCGACCAGGATCAGCAGCGGTCCGTCATCGGCGAGATTGACAATCAGCCAGTAGAGGGAGTGCAGTGCCTCGAAGCCGACGTTGTCATCCCGCGACAGGTGCTCGTCGGGCGTGAACAGTCGAGCCGCTGGTTGGGCCGCCCCCCGAAAGACGCTTGAACGTTCGGGTGCTTCGGCGATCGCCGGCTCCAGCAGCTGGCGCGCGACGCCGAATGCAAACGGCTGCTCGAGCTCAGAACCCCTCGCCACCAGCGGCGTGATCCCGGCATGCTCGGCCGCCACGCGCGCCTCGCGCCCCAGCTGAGTCTTGCCTACCCCCGCGGGCCCTTCGATCAGGAGCAGCATTCCTTCCCCAGCCCGCACGCGATCGAGTCCCTCGCGTAGCACCCCAAGCTCGCGCTCGCGCTCGAGCAATGAGCCCCCAGCTATGGACAACACCCTTCGACGATACACCGAGTGCCAAGTGCGACGACAAAAGACGCGGAACCCTCGGGGATCCTCCCTTGTGAAGGCCACCGCTTGCCCAGATCATCCTTGGTTAGGCGCGGATTACATGGGCCGCTTCTCTAACGCGCGGCGATCCCGCGGCCGGGGTACCCTAACACCGTTATCTTGACAAAGTTCAATGCTAAGGGCTTTACTGCTAAACGTATGGCTATAACTCTTACGCAGTTGAGTGCCTTCCTGGCAGTTGTCCGAGGAGGCTCCGTCACTGCAGCCGCGGACGAACTCGTCGTGACCCAGCCATCCGTATCGTCCGCCATTGCCGCGCTCAGCCGGGACCTGGGGTGCGAACTCTTCGAGCGGGCCGGCCGGAGCATCCGGCTGACGGAAGCCGGCGGCGCCTTTGCTCCCTACGCGGAGGATGTGTTGGGGCTCCTCGAGAAAGGACGAACGGCCGCTCAGGAGGCGGCGTCGGTGACGGCCCGGCGTCTGAAAATCGCGGCCGTGACAACCGCGGCGGAGTCGTTCGTACCGAGCATGATGCGGGAGTTCTCCGAACAGCACCCAGACATCGACCTCGCGCTGGTGGTCGGAAATCGTCAGGACGTGCTCGATCGTGTTCTGAGCCACGCGGCCGACTTAGCCATCACCGGCAAGCCACCCGGGGAGGAGAGGCTGGCGGCTGAGCCTTTCATGGAGAACGAGATCGTATGCATCAGCGCGCCCGACGATCCGGCCGCGTCCGCTGGACCGATCGATCCAACCGAGCTGGCGGATCGTGCTTGGCTGTTGAGAGAGCCCGGATCAGGGACGCGTACCGTCAACCAGGAGTTCCTGGACGATCACGGGCTCGATCCGCAGACGCTCACGCTCGGCTCCAACGGAGCGATCAAGCAGGCCGCGCGGGCAGGACTCGGAGTGTCGCTGTTGTCGAGAGCGGCAGTCGAAACCGAGCTCGCGTCCGGATGGCTGGGCGAGATCAGACTCCTGGACGGACCCGCGACGCGGCCCTGGTTCGTGCTCCGATCCGCCGTCGGGCCGCAGCGCCCAACGGTCGAGCTGTTCATCGCGTTTGTGCTTGACCGCGGACAGAGCGCTGCGCCACGTCGATCGCGGCCATAACCGCCAACCATTCCAGACGCCTGATAGTCGGCCCGCGGGACCGATCCATCGAAGATATCCGTGCGCGTGCGAGTTCGGGCGATCACCGAGGCGCGGGTGCGGCGGGTCTCATCGCATGCGGCGACCCGTCGGCCAGACCCGGGTCGGACGTGGGCCGGCGCCGATCGGCCCTGGCGTCCTCCGCCCCGAGAGCGACCGCCGCTCTGGCGGTGACGAGCTGATAAAGGACCAGCAGCTGCGTGATCGCCAATGGCTCTGATCGATGCAGCTGGGTCCCGACGGTGAACTCGCCGAGGCGTTCGGTCCGGAGATGGTTGGCGAAGTGCATCCGGTCCCAGATCGCCTCCTGGATTGCCGCGCTGCGGTAAGCGGAGATCGTGCCCGGAATCCAGAGCGAGGACTCGGAGCCATGCGTGACCAGGGAGATTCCGCCCCGGGCCCCGTCGACGACCGGTGAGAGCTCTGGATGGATGAGGCCGGGTCGCATCGCGACCCTAGCGTCCAAGCGCTCCTGGTCGCCGCAGTCTCCCGGCATAAACGAGATCACAAGGTCAGCGTGATGACGCTGGGGACGAATGAACGCCTCAGCGTCAGCCTCGCGCCGGTCGAGCTCTGCTAACACCTGGTCGGTCGTGTAGGCGCGCCGGGAGCAGTCACGCTGCACCTTCCATTTCCGCCGTAGTTCCTCGGGTGGTTCGAGGAATACGCGGACGTCGTAGGTCTCGCGCATCGACGCGGTGTGGAATCCGAGCAACCCCTCGACGATCGTGAACTGAGCGGGTCGCACGTACTCGGCCGGGGCAAAGGTTCCGTCCTGATGACGGTATACGGGCTTGATGATCGGGTCTCCCGCTCGCAGATGCGCAAGGTGCTGCTGGAGGATGTCCACGTGGTTGCAGTCGGGGTGCAAGGGACTGAGCCCTAGTTCGGCACGCTGCTTGCGGTCGTAGCTGTGGTAATGGTCGGCCGAGACGTGCATGGCCTGCTGCGCGCCGAGGATCCGCACGAGACCGCGCGTCAGCGTGGTCTTGCCGGCGGCTGAGTCACCGACAATGCCGAGGAGGATTGGTCGCGGCACGGTGCAGGGACGGTAAGGGCCCGGGCATCAGATAACCACAGAGAATTCTTGCGCATCCAAAGAAGAACTTCTATGCCGCTCTGCTCGTAGATAGTTAGCCGTATTCCTATCCTGCTACGACAAATCAGTAATTGACGTTTATGGGACGGCGCTCTAAGCTCGGCGCGCAGTTCGAACCGAAAGGCCAACAAGCAATGACGCCGACCTCCACCATCACCACCGAGAAGAAGGACCGCTGGGCGTCCGGCGTCACGCCGTATGCCGAGATGGGCTACTTCAATCCAGACTACGAGCCCAAGGACACCGACATTCTCGCGGCGTTTCGGATTACCCCACAGCCCGGGGTGGACCCGATCGAGGCGGCCGCCGCAGTGGCCGGCGAGTCGTCCACGGCGACCTGGACCGTGGTGTGGACCGACCGGCTGACCGCGCACGAGAACTACCAGGCCAAGGCGTACGACGTCACCCCCGTCCCCGGTCGCGAGGGTGAGTACATGGCGAAGATCGCCTACGACCTCGACCTGTTCGAGGAGGGATCGATCGCCAACCTCACGAGCTCGATCATCGGCAACGTGTTCGGGTTCAAGGCGCTGAAGGCGCTCCGGCTCGAGGACATGCGGATCCCGCCGCAATACGTCAAGACATTCCAGGGCCCGCCGCACGGAATCGTGATGGAGCGCGAGTACCTGGACAAGTTCGGCCGGCCCCTGCTCGGTGCCACGGTCAAGCCCAAGCTTGGCCTGAGCGCGAAGAACTACGGGCGCGTCGTCTACGAGGCGCTCCGTGGCGGCCTGGACTTCACCAAGGACGACGAGAACATCAACTCGCAGCCGTTCATGCGCTGGCGCGACCGGTACCTGTACTCGATCGAGGGGGTCAACCGGGCGATGGCTCGGACCGGTGAGGTCAAGGGGCACTACATGAACGTCACCGCCGCCACGATGGAAGATATGTACGAGCGCGCCGAGTTCGCAAAGGAGCTCGGAAGCGTGATCATCATGATGGACTTGACTGTCGGCTACACGGCGATGCAGTCGATGTCCAAGTGGGCACGCCGCAACGGGCTGATCCTGCACCTGCACCGCGCCGGCCACGGGACCTACACGCGGCAGAAAAGCCATGGAGTGTCATTCCGGGTGATCGCGAAGTGGTGCCGGCTGCTCGGCGTCGACCACCTCCATGCCGGCACGGTCGTAGGAAAGCTCGAAGGAGACCCGGCGATGGTCAAGGGTTACTACGACACGTTGCGGCTCGATCACATCCCCGAGAACCTCGAGAACGGGATCTACTTCGACCAGGACTGGGCCTCGCTGCCGGCGGTAATGCCCGTCGCCTCCGGTGGGATCCACGCAGGCCAGATGCACCAGCTGCTCTCCTACCTCGGCGAAGACGTCGTCCTCCAGTTCGGCGGCGGCACGATCGGCCATCCGATGGGCATCGCCGCCGGGGCGACCGCCAACCGGGTCGCCGTGGAGGCGATGATCCAGGCGCGCAACGAGGGCCGCGACTACTTCCAGGAGGGACCCGACATCCTCGAGAAGGCGGCCAAGGGCTGCCCCGAGCTGAATGCTGCCCTCCAGGTGTGGAAGGACATCACGTTCGATTTCCAGTCCACCGACACCCCCGACTACGTGGTCACGCCGACGGTCGCGTGACAGGAGACGAGCCGATGCGACTCACCCAAGGCACATTCTCATTTCTTCCTGACCTCAGCGAGGAGCAGATCGCCGCACAGATCCGCTACGCGCTTGATCACGGGTGGGCGATGTCCGTCGAGCACACCGACGACCCCCATCCACGCAGTTCGTATTGGGACATGTGGGGTACACCGTTGTTCGACCTCCCGGTCGAGCAGGCCGATGTCGTCTTGCGCGAGGTTCGTGCCTGCCGCGAAGCTCATCCGCGCAGCTACGTCAAGCTCATCGCCTACGACTCGAGCCGGGGCCGGCAGACCACGGCGCTCAGCTTCATCGTCCATCGGCCGCGTCACGAACCGGGCTTCCGCCTGGACCGGACCGAGTCCCACGATCGGGTGCAGCGCTACCGGCTGCACCCGTACGCCGCGGACGCGCCCGTCGGTAGTCGCTACGAGAACGGCGCGACACCGTGACGGTGCTGGAGCAGGACCGACTGAGCGCGGCACGCGTCCAGCCCGAAGCCGCGCCTCCCGATGACGAGGCACCCAGCCTCGATATCGAGGGTGTGCTGAACCAGCTCGACCGCGAGTTGATCGCGCTCGCCCCGGTGAAGACGCGGATTCGTGAGATCTCTGCCTTGTTGGTCGTCGACCGATTGCGCCGGGAGGCCGGCCTCACTGCAGGCCGGCCCACGCTGCACATGTCCTTCACCGGTAACCCGGGCACCGGTAAGACCACGGTCGCGCTGCGGATGGCCGACATCCTCTACCGCCTCGGATATATCGAGCGCAACCACGTGGTCGCCGTCACGCGCGACGACCTCGTCGGGCAGTACGTCGGACACACCGCGCCCAAGACGAAAGAAGTGCTCAAGCGGGCGTATGGCGGCGTGCTGTTCATCGACGAGGCGTACTACCTGTACCGCCCGGAAAACGAGCGCGACTACGGCGTTGAGGCGATCGAGATCCTGCTTCAGGTGATGGAGAACGAGCGCGAGCGTCTCGTGGTGATCCTCGCGGGCTACAAGGACCGGATGGACGAGTTCTTCCGCCTGAACCCAGGGATGTCCTCGCGAGTTGCGCACCACATCGATTTCCCCGACTACACGATCGACGAGCTGCAGGCGATCGCGCGCCTGATGCTCTCGGCGGAGTCATACGAGTTCACCGACCAGGCTGAGCAGGCATTCCGCTCCTACCTGGATCGCCGCACGGGCCAGCCGCGGTTCGCGCATGCCCGTAGCGTCCGCAACGCGATCGAGCGCGCCCGGCTTCGGCACGCCAACCGTGTTTACGAGGACGTGCGGTCCGGCCAGGCGCCCAGCCGCATACAGCTTCAGCGAATCGAGGCCGAGGACATCCTCAAAAGCAGCGTGTTCAACGCCGACACGGCGAGCTAAGGCCATGCCCCGACCCGTGATCCTGGGCGTCGTCGGCGACTCGGCGGCTGGCAAAACCACCATCACCCGCGGGCTGGTGCGTGTGCTCGGAGAGGACAACGTCGCGCACATCTGCACCGACGACTATCACCGTTACGACCGCAGGCAGCGGGCGGAGATGGGCATTACCCCGCTGCACCCTGAGTGCAACCACCTCGACATCATCGCTCAGCACCTCCGCCATCTGCGTCGCGGAGAGGCGATTCTCAAGCCCGTCTACGGTCACAAGGACGGCACGTTCGGCCCCCCGGTGTACGTGCGGCCAGAGCGATTCACCGTCATCGAGGGACTGTTCGGCTATTACCTGCCGGAGATGCGCGACGTCTATGACGTGCGCGTGTACCTCAACCCACCCGAGGATCTGCGCCGCCGGTGGAAGGTGCAGCGCGACTGCTCACGGCGGGGATACACCACCGACGAGGTGCTCGCGGAACTGGACCGGCGCGAACCGGACTCCGAAGCGTTCATCCGGCCTCAGCGACGGCACGCCGACATGCTCGTCTCGTTCCTGCCGCAAGAAGGCGGCCAGGCCAACGACCAAACTCATCTGGACGCCGAGCTGACGCTGGGTGATGGCCTCCCGCACCCAGATCTGACGCTATTCGTGGGTGGCGAGCCCGACGGCCTGCAGCTCGTCGAGTCACACCGTGAACGCATCCTTCGCATACCGGGTCGCATCGATCCTGATCATGCCACCGCGATCGAAGAGGCCATCTGGGCTCGCATGCACTTCGCCACGCATCTTCGTACGCGGCGTCTGGGAGAGTTCACCATCGGCACGGAGCTGTACCGCTCGGAGTCGCTGGCGCTGGTGCAGCTGCTGATCCTCTACCACCTGGTGACCGCAAAGGCCGCGATCGCGGTAGGCGGTGATGGGCACCGCAACGTCCAAAGCAGAACGTACGTCACCGCCGGCGCAGAGGCGGGAGTGTCTTCGTGACGGAAGCGGGAGGACTCGCGGGCGCCGCTGAACGCAGCATAGGCGCAGCCGATATCGACCATCTATGCATAGACACGATCCGCGTCCTCAGCATGGACGCGGTCCAGAGGGCACGCTCCGGGCACCCGGGCATGCCGATGGCCATGGCGCCGGTAGCGCACCTGTTGTTCACGCGCTTCCTGCGCCACGACCCGGCCCATCCCGAATGGCCCGACCGAGATCGCTTCGTGCTGTCCGCCGGGCACGGGTCGATTCTCCTCTACAGCATCCTTCACCTCGCCGGCTATGACCTGCCGCTGTTGGAACTCGAGCGCTTCCGGCAATGGAGCGCACGTACGCCCGGACACCCGGAGCGGATCCTCGGTCACCCCTCGACGCCGGGCGTGGAGACCACAACCGGCCCGCTGGGACAGGGCTTCGCCAACGGTGTCGGAATGGCGATGGCCGAGCGCTTCTTGCGCGACCGATTCGGCGCCGAGGTGATGGACCATCGAGTGTTCGGGATCTGCTCCGACGGGGACCTGATGGAAGGGGTGAGCGCCGAGGCCGCCTCGCTCGCCGGTCACCTGGGCCTGGGACGGATCGTCTATCTGTATGACGACAACCGCATCACGATCGACGGCGACACCTCCCTGTCGTTCGACACGGAGGACGTCGAGGCGCGATTCCGAGCCTACGGCTGGCACACCGCCAGCGTCGAAGATCCCAATCAGCTGGGAGCGCTGCATTCAGCGATCGACGCGGCGATCATCGAGAGCAACCGGCCGTCGCTGATCCGGGTCCGCACGATCATCGGCTACCCGGCGCCGAACAAGCAGGGGACGCCCTCCGCACACGGCGCGCCGCTGGGCGAGGACGAGGTGCGAGCGACCAAGGAAGCGCTGGGATGGGATCCGGACTCCCACTTCGTGGTGCCCGACGAGGTCCGCTCGCTCTTTGCGCGGGTGGGAGCGCGCGGACACGCCGCGTACCGCGACTGGACCGCAAGGCTCGAGCATTGGAGCGAAATGGAGCCGGGACTGGCCGAAGAGTGGTCGCGAGCGTGGCATGGCGGCCGCGTGCCCGCGTTGTCATCGGCGCTGCCAAGGTTCGATCCGAACACCACGCCGGTGCTGGCGACGCGGGCCGCCGGCGGCAAAGCGCTGACCGCGCTCGCGCCGTACCTCCCCACGATGGTGGGCGGGTCTGCGGACCTCGCCCAGTCGACAAAGGCGGAGCTGCCGTACGGAGGATCGTTCAGCCGGGACGCCGCCGGCGCGAACGTCCACTGGGGAGTCCGGGAGCACGCCATGGGCGCCGCGATCAACGGGCTCGCCCTGCACGGCGGCATCATCAAGCCGTTCGGATCCACCTTTCTTGTGTTCGCCGACTACATGCGCCCGGCGATCCGGCTGTCCGCGCTGATGGCGCTGCCCGTCGTATGGATCTTCACGCACGACTCGGTCGCCGTCGGCGAGGATGGCCCCACCCACCAGCCGGTCGAGCACTGCGCGGCGTTGCGCGCGATCCCCGGCCTCACGGTCATCCGGCCGGCAGACGCCAACGAGACGGTGGCGGCCTGGCGCGTGGCGGTCGAGGAAGTAGATGGGCCCGTCTGCTTGCTGCTGACCCGTCAGGACGTGCCCGTCCTTCCGCCGGAGCTCGTCTCGGGCGGAGTTGCGAAAGGCGGATACGTGCTCCGCGACCCGCTCGAACCGCCCCTAGACGTTGTGCTCGTGGCAACCGGCTCGGAGGTGAGCCTCGCGCTGCAAGCAGGCGATCTCCTCAGCGCCGCTGGCATCAGGGCACGGGTGGTCTCGATGCCGAGCTGGGAGCTATTCGACGCCCAGGACGAGACGTACCACTCGGCCGTGCTCCCGGCGGATGTCCCCGCCGTCTCGCTCGAAGCGGGCGTGGCTCAGGGATGGAGCCGATTCGCGGACTTCGCGCTCTCGATCGATCGCTTCGGCGCTTCGGCACCTGGAACGGAGGTGATGCGCCGACTCGGGTTCACGCCCGAGCTCGTGGCGGCCGCGGCCCGTCGGGCAATCGAGGACCGGCACCATCCGTGACCGTTGTGACGCCCGCAGTCACGGACGCGCCGGAACCGTCCTCGCTTCGCGACTCGCTGCTCGCGGTCCGCGTCGCCCCCTCGATCCTGGCCGCGGACTTCGCCCGCCTGGGCTCGCAGGTCAACGAGGTGATCGAGGCCGGAGCGCGTGTGATCCACCTGGATGTGATGGACGGACACTTCGTCCCGCCGATCACCTTCGGCCCGCTCGTGGTCTCCGCGCTCAGCGAACGACTGCACGCCGCCGGGGCGATCGCCGATGTGCACCTGATGGTCGAGCGGCCCGAACGCCAAGTCGGGACATTCGCCTCGGCCGGCGCGGACGTGATCACCGTCCACTACGAGGCCACCCCCAACATTCACTACACGCTGGCCGCGATTCACGACGCGGGCTGCCTCGCCGGAGTGGCCACCAATCCCGGGACGCCCGCGGAAGCAGTCGGCAGCCTGCTCGACGCCGCCGACCTCGTGCTGTGCATGACCGTCAATCCCGGGTGGGGTGGCCAGCGCTTCATCGACGCGACCCGTCCGAAGATCGAGCGCGTCCGCGCGCTACTCCCCGAGCGGTGTGCGGTCGAGGTCGACGGCGGGATCGACCACGCCACGGCGCGCGACTGCGTTGAGCTCGGCGCCAACCTGCTCGTCGCCGGATCGGCCGTGTTCGGGTCACCGTCCCCAGGGGATGCGTACGTCGAACTCGCCGCCGCGGCGGCCGGCGGTTACGCTGCGGACCCGGTTACCGCCTAAACGGTTGGCCGAGAACCCTCGTGTAAATGGCGAGCTCGGCCAGCGCGTGCGGCCGGAAGGACGGCGGCGCGTTCGCACGTCGTGCTAGATCGACCGGCGGCGACCCATGCTCGCCGCCACCCCCGCGAGCGCCAATAGCCCCAGGCCGACGACCAGAGCAGCGATCCCGCGGAGCGTTCGGTGGGCGGTTGAGCCGGTGATGTGGCCGGGCAGCACCGAGGGAAGGTCCTTCGCGGGCTCCGCGAAGTAGATGATCGCCGCGATGATGCCGAGCACGCCGAGGACGGCAAGGACCAGAACAAGGACTCGCCGTCCGGTCATGCGCCCAAAGGCTACCGGCCCACCGGCTGCGGCCCGGCAGCTCCGGCGGTACGGGGACGCAGATCTCCGCGGAGTCGAGTCGGTCCTCGGCGCCGCGTGCCGGGGTCCTCAGCCGGGCGTATCGTCAGGCGTCGACCACCGCCTCAGCCGGCACCGTCGCCCTCCCTTGGTGGAGGTCCGCAACGGCTGGCCAGCAGGGCGAGGTCTGACCGCTCACGGGCTGAGCGATCTGGCGGTGCATCAACGCCCGCAGCTTGCGCCGACGCAGCTCGGCCAGGCAGGCGTCGTCGTGAACCAGCGCCACGACGGCGACCGCTCCGGCGATCCCAAAGCCAATGGCGACGCGGAACGCGAGCTGGAAACCATCGACAAGCGCGACCGCGGGCGGCCCAACCGATGCGCGCGTCTGGGCGGCGGCGATCGCGGTCAGCACGGCTAGCCCGATCGATGCCCCGACCTGCTGGCTGGTCACTAGCAGCCCGGAGGCCAGACCCTGTTCGCCGTCGCTGATCCCGGCGGTGGCCGCGACCGTGGCGGTGGTGAAGGCGAGCCCCATCCCGATCGAGACGAGCACCAGTCCCGGCAACGCGTTGGCGGCGTAGCTCCCGCCGGCCGACACGCCGCTGAGGAGCGCCATTCCACCGGATGAGAGAAGCAGGCCGCCGGCGAACAGCGGCTTGACTCCGATCCGCCCGACGAAGCGCGTCGCGAGCTGCGCGCTGGTCGCGATGAAGGCCGTCATCGGCAGCCATGCCAAACCCGTCTGGATCGGCGAGAGACGCAGGATCCGCTGCAGGTAGAGCGTCAGGAAGAAGACCATGCCGAACATGGAGGCGGCGAGTAGGAGCATGCCCAGATCGGCGCCCACGACGGTCGAGACCCGGAAGATCCTGAACGGCAACAGCGGGTTCGACACGCGTTGCTCGATCGCGACGAACACGGCGAGCAGAACCGCAGCGGCCAGCAGCGCCACCCACGCCCTCGGATCGGAGAACGAGTGCTCTCCACCCTGGCTGAGGCCGAACACGAGCGCGACGAGGCCAGCGGTCACGGTCGCGGCTCCGGGGAGGTCGGGCCGGTGCTTCGACTCCCCGCGCCCTTCGGCCAGCACTCGCGGCGCGAGCGCGATCACCACCGCGGCGACCGGGACATTGACCAGGAACACCCACCGCCAGGTCACGAGCTCGGTCAGGATCCCCCCCATCAGCACACCCACGGCGCCGCCGCTCGCGGCTACCGCCCCCCAGATCCCGATCGCCCGGTTGCGTTCCGGACCCTCGTGGAAGGTAGTTGTCAGGAGCGAAAGCGCGGCCGGGGACACCATCGCTCCGCCGAGGCCCTGGACTCCGCGGGAGAGGATGAGCATCACGCCGCTCTGCGCCAAGCCGCCGACGAGCGAGGCGCTCGCGAACAGCGCGAGGCCAAGCATGAACATCCGCCTGCGTCCGAAGACGTCTGCCATCCGCCCGCCGAGCAGCAGGAACCCGCCGAACGTGAGCGTGTAACCGGTGACGATCCACTGCAGCTCGGCCTGCGACATCCCCAGGCGCCGCTGGATCGTGGGCAACGCGACGTTGACGATCGAGATATCCAGCACGAGCATGAACTGACCGGCGCAGATCAGCAGCAGGGCCGCGGCACCGGCGCGGCGCGCGCCGGTGTCGCCGGCCGGGGTCGCGCTCATCGGCGGGCTCCCCACGCGGTTGCGATCACAACTAGAATCAGGCGACCTCCGATCGGTGCTGAGGTGATTTGACAGCGCTACTGTACATCAGCACTGACGACCGCGCCGTGGGGCAGCCTGAACCGATGAGCTTCGATGATCCGGATTTTCTCCCTGAGGCTCTGTCCGGGCGCACGGGTTACATGCTCGCGCGCGCCGCCGCTAGCGCGCGCGCGATGAGCGAGCACGATCTCGAGCCGCTCGGAATCTCGGCTCGTGAGTACAGCGTGCTCGCGGTACTCGCTGAGCAATCACCGCTTTCGCAGACTCGGATCGCCGAGATCCTCGGGCTGGACCGGACCACGATCCTGAAGCTCGGTGCCTCGCTCGAGCGCAAGGGCCTCGTCGTACGAGAGCGCGACGATCACGATCGGCGCGCATACGCCGTCGCGCTGACTCCCGCCGGTGAAGGTGTCCGCCTCCAGGCATTCTCGCTGTTGGCCGAATCCGAAGACCGGTTTCTCACGCCGCTCGCCGGGCAGCAACGAGACCAGCTGAACGACCTGCTCTCCCGCATCGTGTACCTGTGAACGCGTAGGTCCGACGCCTCTCGCCCGACCGCTTTAGACTCGCGGCGGTGCGTCCCCAGCCGCTTATCTCGGTGGCAGATGTCGAGCGGAGCAGTCGGTTCTACCAGGAGCTTCTGGCCTGCGAGAGCGGGCACGGCGGCGCGGAGTACGAGCGGTTGCTTCGCGATGGCACGCTCGTGCTCCAACTGCACGCCTTCGACATCGAGCACCACCACGGCAGGATCGGCGATCCCTCGAGGCGTCCATACGGCAACGGCGTTGCACTCTGGTTCGAGATCGACGATTTCGACGCCGCGGTCGGTCGTGCCCAGGCGCTGAAGGCCGAGACCGTCATGCCTGCGCATCGCAATCCGCCGGATGGTCCCGGCGGTCCCGCCCATCGCGAGCTCTGGCTGCGAGATCCCGATGGCTACCTGGTGGTTCTCGCGAGCCCCGACGGCGAGTCGCCGTGGCCGGATCCCCGCGTCGGCTGAGACGACGCTGACGCGGACCTCTGCCCCGGGGGGGCGCATAGCTATGGTGCGCGCGGCCCGAGCGTTCGAGCTCGCGATCGTGGGTGGCATGCGAAATGGCCGTCTTCAGGAACAGTCGACTGAGCCCTAGTCGCCATTGCATCTGACTTTTCTACCAAGTCTGTCTTGATCCCGCTGGCACTGGGCGCGGCACCAGGCAGATGCCAAACCCGCGGCTCAATCGGTTACTTCTTGCGTGTAGGCTCAAGTCAGGTTTATTATCGGCGCGAGCGCGCTGGCAACGGCACGCGTCCTGGACCACAACCACGCGATCTGCGGAGGAGAGATGAGCGAGAACCAGGTTGAGCTGTTAGGACGGCGCGAGTTCGTAAAGCGGGCGGGTGCG
>JAFASF010000091.1 GCA_019244745.1 Solirubrobacterales bacterium
CATCCCACCTATCAGCGGGTCCTCCCGCAGCCGATCGTCCAGGAGGTCCACGACATGCTGACCGGCGTCGTTCAGTCCGGCACCGGCACGGCCGCGGCAATCTCAGGCGTGGACGTCGCGGGTAAGACCGGCACGACCACCAACTACGGTGATGCCTGGTTCGTGGGATGGACCCCGGCAATGACGGTCGCGGTCTGGATGGGCGTGCCGGACCGGCTCGTGTCGATGGCGACCGACTACAACGGCGGGCCGGTGGAGGGCGGGACCTATCCCGCGACCATCTGGCACGACTTCATGGTCCAGGCGCTTCCGATCCTCGCGGCCGAGGCACAGGCACAGGGCGGCCACGCCAATACGAACACGACCTCCACCGCGACCGACACGACGGGGTTGGGCTCCGCGGTGTCAACCGACACGGGGTCGACCGCGATCCCAACGGCACCGGCCACAACGCCACAGGTGGGCACGGCGAACGGACAGACGGGCGCGACCGGCGCCGGCAACGGTGTGGCGGATGGAGGCGGCACGGGCGGCGGCGGCGGTGGCGCGGGCGGCGGCACGGCCGGGGGGACCGTCGGCGGCGGCGGTACCGGCGGAGGAACCGGGGGTGGCGGCGGCGGCACGACAGGGGGAGGCGGCGGCACGACTGGCGGCGGCGGCGGCACAACCGGCGGAGGCGGCGGCACAACCGGCGGCGGGGGCGGCACGGGTGGAGGAACCGGTGGTGGCGGCGGTACCGGCGGCAGCGGCGGCAGTGGCAGCGGTGGTGCCGGCCTCGGGGGCGGCGGGCAGTAGCGACCCCGGCCCGCGCCGGCGCCGGCCTCGGGGGCGGCGGGCAGTAGCGACCCGGCACGCGCGGGTGTCTAACTCACCGAGGCGTGACCTTCTTCCTGCGGTATACGACGGAAGAAGGCGTCACTTCTCGGGCGTGACGGCGGTCGGAGCTCCCGGCGTGCGCCCAGCCTTCGCCCGTAAACCCGACACGAAGCGGCTCCCGGACGCGGTGAAACGCCACGGAAGATCAGCCGCCTTCGTGATCCCTATCCGCTTGCTCACCGCGACCCGAACGTCTCTCCAGGCCGCCGGCCGCGAGGAGATCCGAATCGGGCCGCGCCTCAGGTCGACGCCGTTGTGCTCGAGCTCGATCGCCAGCGCCTGGGTCAGCTTCCCGGGTCCCGAGCACAGGTCCTCGAGACGATCCGCACCACGCCGCGCGCGCATCAATTCAACACCCCGGAGCGGCTCCAGTGCGCGAATCAGCACCGCGGCGCCCACCCCCTCGGGCTCGCAGACCGCGTTCAGAAGCGCATGGATGCCGTAGGAGCGGTAGACATACGCTCGCCCCGGCGGGCCGAACAACACTTGAGTGCGCTGGGTGAGCCCGACAAACGCATGGCATGCCGGCTCCGAGTCGTGGTAGGCCTCGGCCTCGACGATCACGCCGGACGTGGGGCCATGCGATACGACGCACCCGATCAGGTCCCGGGCGACCTCGAGCACGGGCCGGGAGTAGAACTCCGGCTTCACCGAAGCGCGGCGCGTGCGCGCTCGATCTGTTCCCGGACCCGGCGGAGGCTCGTGCCGCCCGCGGATACCTTCGATTCGAGCCAGGCGCCATCCCGAAGGACGGCGTAGAACTCGTCGTCAAGCAGCGGCGACTGCTCAGCCAGCTCCTCGGGGGTGAGTGCGGACAGCGCCTTGCCCTGGCGCACGGCGGCGCCCACCAGCGCGGCCACGACGCCGTGGGCCTCGCGGAACGGCAATCCCCGCCGGACGAGCAGGTCAGCGATGTCGGTCGCGGCGAGGAATTCGTCACTCGCCGCCGCGGCCAGCCGCTCGCGGTGAAACGTGATCGACCCCAGCATCCCTTCTGCGGCGGCCAGGCAGAGCTCCAGCGTGTCCGCGGCGTCGAACAGATGCTCCTTGTCCTCTTGCATGTCCTTGTTGTACGTCAGCGGGAGCGCGTGCATGACGCCGTGGAGCGCGACCAGGTGTCCGGCAACACGCGGTGCCTTTCCGCGCAGCAGCTCGGCGGCGTCCGGGTTCTTCTTCTGCGGCATGATCGATGATCCCGACGCCCACGCGTCGGATACCTCGCAGAAGCCGAACTCCTGGCTGGACCACATCACGATCTCGGCGCCGAGCCGCGACAGGTGCGTCGCGCAGGTCGCCGCCGCGGCGAGATAGTCGAGCACGAAGTCCCGGTTCGAGACCGCGTCGATCGAGTTCTCGGCCACAGCGGCGAAGCCCAGCTCGCGAGCCACCAGCTCGCGATCGGTGTCGAAGTTAACGCCGGCGAGCGCGCCGGCGCCCAGGGGCAGCACATCGGCCGCGGCGACCACCTGGTCAAACCGCGCCCGGTCTCGCGCCAGCATCCACACGTACGTCAGCAGGTGGTGGCTGAGGTACACCGGTTGCGCACGCTGCAGATGCGTGTAGCCGGGCATCGGCCAGTCGATGTGCGCCTGCGCGACATCGACCAGCGTGCGGGCGAGCCGGACTATCGCGGCGCGCGCAGCCTCGGCGCGCGCGCGCACGAACATCGCCATGTCCGTCGCGACCTGATCGTTGCGCGAGCGGGCGGTATGGAGCTTCCCGCCCACCGAGCCGGCGATCTCGGTGACCCGCCGCTCGATCGCCATATGAATGTCCTCGTCTCCCTCCGCAAACGGGAACGATCCATCGGAAAGCTCACGCTCTACCCGATCCAGCGCCCGATCGAGCGCGTCCAGGTCGGCGCCGCTGATGATCCCCCGGGCGGCGAGCATCGCGGCGTGGGCGCGCGACTGCCGGACGTCGTAGGGGGCGAGCCGTCGGTCGAAGCCGAGCGAGTCGTTGATCGCGCGGAAGTCCGCGTCCTGGGGCTCGGTAAAGCGGGACATCGCGGCGGATTATCGCCGCGCGGGAACACCCCTTGACACAAGTCCAATGTAAGCCTATACTTACCGTTAGTAATGACTTACCAAGTGGATGGAATCGCCGCGCTCGCAGACCCGACCAGGAGGGCGATCTTCGAGCGACTCGCGGATCGTCCGTTCGCGGTTGGCGAGCTCGCCAAGGAGCTGCCCGTCAGCCGGCCGGCCGTGTCCCAGCACCTCAAGGTGCTCAAGGATGCCGGCCTGGTAATCGACCGCGCAGACGGCAACCGTCGCATCTATCAGGTTGATCCCGACGGGGTCGGCGCACTACGCGCATACCTCGACAAGTTCTGGAACCGAGCCCTGACGGCGTTCAAAGACGCCGTCGAGAAAGGAGGCGAAACGCTCTCATGAGCACGCAAGCAACAATGACGTCGGTCCAATCCTCGATCGACGTCCAGGCCCCCATCGAGCGGGCGTTTCAAGTATTCACCGAGGACATCGGAAGCTGGTGGCCGCCCGACCACCACATCCTCGAGGCCGAACTCCACGGGATGGTGTTCGAGCCCCGTGTCGGCGGCAACGTCTACGACCGCGGAACCGACGGGAGCGAGTGCCGGTGGGCCCGCGTGCTCGCGTTCGACCCGCCACACCGGTTCGTGATCAGCTGGGACATCGGCCTCGACTGGAAGGTCGAAACGGACCCGGCCAAGACCAGCGAGATCGAGGTCAGGTTCAGCTCCGAGGGACCCGACCGCACGCACGTCGAGCTCGAGCACCGCAACCTTGACCGCCATGGTGAGGGCTGGGAGCGGATGAGGGACGCCGTCGGTTCAGAAGGCGGCTGGCTGCGCGGCCTGAACGCGTTCGCAGATCGAGTAGCAAGTTGACCGCACGCGCGCGCGGGGCGTGCCTCAAGCCGCCCCGCGCGCGGGTCAACCTCACGTCGGGAAGGGCTTAGCCGCCTCGCGCGCCTTCCAACACGTCCGCGAGCGCACGAGCCACCCGCTCCACCTGACCCTCGGTCATCCGCGGGAAGAACGGCAGCGCGATCGACCGGGCGGCGACGTCCTCGCACACCGGAAACTCCCCCGCTCGGTGTCCGAACTGCGACTGGTAGTAGCTCATCAGGTGGACGGCGGGGAAGTACGGCTTGCTCGGAATC
>JAFASF010000236.1 GCA_019244745.1 Solirubrobacterales bacterium
GTGGACTTCCTCGATGCGTGCCTCAACGACCTGGCCGTCAAGACGGTCCGCAACCTGTATGTCCACCTCAACGCGATCTTCGAGTTCGCGATCCGCAGGCGGTGGTGCCACGCCAATGCGTGCAAGCTCGTGGACAAGCCGGCATCCGTCGCGGACGACGATGCCGAGATCCACTTCCTCGACCAGGCCGAGCTCGACGCCCTGCTCGCTGGCCCGGCACCGCGACGCCACAGCGAGCGCACGCTCGAGCGCGCTGCCAGAGCGCGGGCCCTGCGCGACGGGGAGCGACTGCAGTGGAAGGGCATTGGCGACGCGTTCGGATGCTCACCGGCGACAGCCGTCTACCTCTACCGGGCCACGGCCGAGAACGCCGCCGACGAGGATCTGTGGCGGGTCGACCTGGCGATGTACCTCACCGCGGCGATGACAGGGCTTCGGCAAGGCGAGCTGCTCGCATTGCGCTGGCGAGACGTCGACTGGCCGGCGCGGAAGATCCGGGTCAGTGGCGGCATGCGCAACGGCAAGCGCCGCACCCCCAAATCCGCAACCTCCTCCAAAGCCGTTCCGATGGCGGACAGGGTCGGCGGCGCGCTCGACCGGCTGTTCCAGGCCTCCGCGCATCAGGCCGACGACGACCTCGTGTTCGGACACCCCCACACCGGGCGACCGCTCGATCGCAGCCAGGTCTCGAAGCGGTTCAAGCGCTCGCTCCAGCGTGCCGGCGTGCGAGAGGTCCGCTTCCACGACCTCAGACATACGTTCGGAACGAGGATGGCGGCGGCTGGCGTCCTGATCAGAACGCTGCAGGCGTGGATGGGCCACGCTGACATCAAGACCACGATGGTCTACACCCACTACGCACCCGCCCCCAACGAGGTCACCGTCGTCAATGACGCGTTCAACCCTCAAGCCATGCTTGAGGGGGCTAACGAGGGGGCTAAACCGAGGGAAACTCGGTCCCACTCGAACCCCTGAAACCCCAGTAAACACGGGGTTTGCGTCGCCGCCCTACCCCGTGATCCCGGCTGGGGGCCGGGCGGTCGCAGGTTCAAATCCTGTCTCCCCGATGGACGCAAAAGCCCCGCTCAAGCGGGGTTTTTGTTCTGCACGAAGTCGGCAAATGGCGAAGGACGTTCTACGTCGGTGTACCGTTGTCGGCCCTGACCCTGGGGCTGTCTGATGGTACATGCTGCAGCCGGCGACCAGAAAGAGACGGCTGGTGCCATCCGCAGCGACACTCGCGGTGGAGACGCTCGGTTCATCGTGGCGAGGGAGCAGTCTCCTGGCGATCGCGTGCACGCCTGGATCGCCGGTCAGTGAGATTACGAGGACCTGGTCGGGTCCGGCCGAGCGTGCTGGAGGGATGAGGATTTACCCTTTGGCTGCTATCGACCTCGCCTCGGCAGGTGCAGCCCGTAAAAGCCGATGCTCCGGTAGATGCCATCGACGGGCGTGAAGCTCACCCACAGCCGCAACACCACTCGGTAGGTGTGGTGGTGGACAAGCCGGTGCCCCCGCACAGTGGGTTTCACCAGAACGCGGACCGTGCCGGCGCCGGTTGCGTTGGCGTGCTTCCGGGCGTACACGAACCTGTTGATCGCGGGTTGCAGCAGCACGGCGGTGTGCGCGAGGTTGTTATTCCACGCGGTTTCCAGCACGTCGATTGTGCCGGGCCCAGGAACCTTGATGTCGAACGTGATCGTCCCGTTGCGGTGGGTCCTGATGTGGGAGACGGTGAAGTGGTTGTCGGGCAAGACTCGGTAACTGACCGTGCTAGCGCTGCTCTGGCCGTCCTTTGACCGCGCGCTGACAGTGAAGCTGTGCTGGCCGGCGGTGGAGGTGTCGATCGCCTGACCGATGGGCACCGTCCCGGTGCAGGAGGAGATGCCCGGGCCGTCGGCTCCCTCGCGGCAGCCGTACCCGGCGTCGACGACCTGCCCCAGGGCGTAGCGCGCGCCGCTCGCCGGCGAGCCGATCGTCACCGAGGGTCCAGCTGCGACTGTGTAGGTGATGCTCGCGCTGGTGCTCTGACCGTCCATGCTCGTCGCCGTGACAGTGTACGTGTGTGCCCCCACCGTCCGGGTGTCGAGTGTGCCAGGCGAGCTCGACCCACTCGCATCGGCGCACGACCTCAGCCCTGGACCATCGGCGCCCTCCGTACAACCGAAGCGCGTTGCGACGACCTGACCTGCCGCGTACACCCCACCCGACGTCGGCGAGCCGATCTGCGCTGTGGGAGCGGCGGCGACCGTGTAGCTGAGGCTCGCGGTGGTGGTTCCACCGTCAATGCTCGTCGCGGTCACCGTGTAAGTGAACCTACCAGGCTCAGAGGTGGTGAGGAGGCCCGAGCCGTTGGAGGCGCCGTTTGAGTCCGCGCACGAGGCGATGCCCGGACCGCCGGGTGCCTCGCTGCAGCTGAAGCTCGTTGCCACGCGCTCGCCCAGGGAGAACGTCTGGTTATTTGTCGGTGAGGTAATAGACGCCGACGGCCCATTCACGACGTTCTGGGTGAACGACGGAGAGGTACTGGTCACGAATGCGGGGTCGCCCGAGTAGACCGCGGTGATCGAATGACTGGCGAGCGTGCTGTAGGTGACCTGGCAGGTCGCCTCGCCGGTCGTGGTGTCGAGGGTCTGGGAGCCGCATCCCGTGATCGGCGAACCGCCGTCCGTGAATGCCACCGTCCCGCCGTCGGGCGTCGGGCCGACCGTTGCTGTGTAGGTCACCAGTCCGCCCACAGGCGAGGGATCGGCCGATGAGGAGACCGTCGTGGAAGTAACGGCAGCCTGCGTGATGACGATCTGCGAGGTTCCGGTGGAGTCCTCGGTCATCGCCGCGTTGGTCGCACCGGGGATCCAGAAGCTCGACCCGGCGCCGCCGCCACCACCGTCAACCACGCCGTTGCCGCCGCCGCCCCCGCCGACGTATCCGCCGCCGCCACCGCCGCCGATGTCCCCCGGGCTCCCGCCAATGGCG
The DNA here is from genome assembly GCA_019244745.1 of Solirubrobacterales bacterium. Classification (GTDB taxonomy): domain Bacteria; phylum Actinomycetota; class Thermoleophilia; order Solirubrobacterales; family Solirubrobacteraceae; genus Palsa-465. The sequence goes on from JAFASF010000236.1 coordinate 2,977, forward strand.
CTCCCGGTGCCCCCAAATCCGCCGTTTCCGCCGGCAGCAGGACAACTCTGGCCGGGTCCGCCCGCGCCCGCGCCAATCACCGATGAGTCCCCCGCCCGGCCGCCCGTATTCCCACAGCCAGGCGAGCCGCCTCCGCCGCCCCCACCGCCGCCCGCTACCACGAGCCGGGTGTCATCAGCGCTCAGATTGGCGCAGACGCTGCTCGAGCACGTGCGCACGTCGGACGCCCCGCCACCGCCACCGCCATAGAGGGTCCCGCCACCACCGTTGAATCCTCCGGGAGCGTTGCCGTTGTCGTTGCCGCCCGGGGTGCCGACCTCGACGTACAGCGTGCCCGTACCCGCGGCCAACTTCACGGTCGCGCTCACCGCGGCGCCGTTCCCACCGAGGGCAAAGTTGTTACCAAAACCACCGTGCGCACCAACCGCTGAGATCGTCACGAACGACACCCCAGCTGGCACCATGTATGTCTGCTCCGCGCCGGTGGCGGCGAACGTGCAGGAGATTGCTGTACTGGTGGCGGCCGACGGGCACGCCGGGTTCGCCGCATACGCAACGGACTGGCCCAGCAGCAGCCCGAGCGCGAACACCGCCAGCGACATGACCAATACCCAACGCATTCCCACCCGCCGGGGAGTCAAGATCATCGCTACACCCTTCCCCTCGTGCATCGGGCCCGCAGAAAGACGGCCCGTTTGTCGCCCCTCCATGGATTCAAAGCCCAAGCTACCCGGGCGACAGACCTCGAGCAACCCGAGACGGAAGGTTACGCGATCGGGCGTCTGGCCGGAAGGCTGCACGGCGTCTGTTACCAACCCAGCAGGCCGCCCAGCTGCGATTGGGTGGTGATCAGCTGTGGGCGCGCGCCTTCTGGCGGGCGGGGAGGAGGCGCTGCCGGTCGACGGGTGATTGCCTACGAGCGGTGGCGCCAACACGGCAACTTCACTGACGGATCCTCGTCCGGCACCATCCACGTCCCCCGGACGGCGAAACCGCTCGATGTCGCTCGTTGAAGCTCCAGCGGCCCGGCGGTGTGGGGGAGTTTCCCTACGGGCGTGTTGTGGCCACGACGTGCAACGATCAGGTGCTCAGACCAGTCGCAGCGGAACGGACGAAGATGCCCGAGCGATCAGGAACCCGCGCTGACGGTCCGTTCAGCGACCGCCAGCCAACCAGTCACGAGCGATTGGCGGGTCAGCCGTGGGATGCGTCGTACCACGACGGCCCCGCTCCCTGGGACGTTGGGCAGCCGCAGCCAGCGATGGTGCAGCTGGCAGCCGAAGGTGGATTCGCCGGCGTGGTTCTCGATGCGGGCTGCGGGACCGGCGAGAACGCTCTTCACCTCGCCTCGCTGGGGTTGCATGTCGTGGGTGTTGATGTGGCTGCGACCGCACTGGCGATCGCGCGAGAGAAGGCCGAATTCCGCAAATTAGATGCTGAGTTCGTGGTAGCCGACGCGCTCCAGTTGGGTCGTCTGGGTCGCGTGTTTGACAACGTATTGGACTGCGGCCTGTTCCACACCTTCGATGGCGATGAGCGGCGAGGCTACGTGGAGAGCTTGGCGTCCGTAACTGAGCGTGGCGCAATCCTCTATGTGTTGTGCTTCAGTGACGTCGGCCCCGATGCCGGCCCGCATCCCATCAGGCAGGAAGAGCTGAGAGCGGGGTTCAACCGCAGCGACGGCTGGAATCTCACGGCCATCGTGCCGGAGAGAATTAAGACGAGGTTCGACTTGGACGGGGCACCGGCCTGGTTGGCGACAGTCAAGCGGATCTAGATCTAGACGCCGGAACTTGAGTGCCTCATGAGGCAGTTTCGAAGCGTCACGGCTGGAGCCGGCGGCAGGCGTGCCGGACGCGGACGAGGACATAACCGTCCAGCGCGGCGCGCGCACCGAGCTACCGAAGGTTCTGTCCGATGCGGCCTCGATCGCGGCTTATGCGCTGTGGCTCAAACCGAGGATGCGCTCGAGAGCGCTGCGCGTGAGGTGTGCACGCGCCCGGGTCTCAACATAGGGATCGTCGTCTCCTGGGCGAATTGCTCGCCGGTGACGCCGGAGACGAAATGTCCGCCCCGGATCAGGCCTCTTGCCTCGAGGCGGCGGAGCGCCCACAGGATCTCGCGCCACGGCATGGCCAGCCGTTCCTTCAGGTAGACGTCGCGGAAAACCACTCCCCAACGCAGCAGGAGCTGCCAGGCGACCATTTCGGCGAGCTCCTCGACCTCGTCGATGGGCGCGGCGCTCGGCAGGAGCGTCCAGCGGCCCTCGACCGCTCGGGCCCATCGCGCTTGCCGACCGCGCGATCCGGGGCGGCGCTGGGGGCGCTGGCGGCGGGCGAACCGGCTGCGGGCGCCCAGGAGTGAGCGGAGGGCGCCCCATCCGTCGGCCGTGATGAGCCCTCGGGCAACGCCGTCCCACAGGCCTTCCTCGACATCGGCGGGGAGGCTGTCCGTCACCGCCTGGAGGTCGGAGTGAAACAGGGCGCCGTGGACTCGCAGGGCGTCGAGCACGTCTCTGCCCGAGCCGGCGGTGGGTTCGGCGGGCTGCTCGGTGCCTCGATGGGCCTGCAGCAGCCACGGCAGGTCCTGGCGGAGCATGAACGTGATCGGAGTCCGCCGCGACGGCGTCTTGCCAGTCCAGCGAGGTCTGTCGATCGCCGAATCGTCGCCATCAGAAGCAGGCTCGAGGACCGAGAGCCGGCCCCACACCACCTCGCCCGAGAGGCACAGGTCGTCGAGCCATTCGGGGCGGTAGGACTCGACCCGCTCCGCGAACACCCGCTCCCACTCGCCGGCCGGCCACTCGGCGCCCTGGAGCTGCTCAATCACCTCCGCCAGTCCGGCGCGGCCGTGCAGCTGGGTACCGCTCGCGACATGCCAGAAGCCCTCGAGGAACGCTTGCCACTCCTCCTGGCTGATCGGCCGGACGGCGGCGCGCCGGCGCTCACGGGTGTAGGCATGGATGCGGGCGAGCAGCCGGCGGGCACACCACTGATCGCCGTGCTCGGGCTCGAAGTGTCCACTCACGGCAAACCCGCTTGCCCGAAGTGCTTCTAGCGCGATCGTCACCGACGGCCCTGACAACCCGGTGGCCGCCGCCATGTCCTCGACGGTGACGGGCCCGCTGACGTCGAGGTGGCCCCGAACGGCCATGATCGCCGCCTCGTCCGCCTCCGCCGGATCCAGCGCGCCGCGCAGGCTCGGCGGCAGCGAGTGATCGGGGATGAATCGGGCGCCGGGGAACAGGACCTCGAGCTCGCCCCGCCGCTCGGTGGCGCCCCACAAGACGTCGCCATCACCGGGACGGTGGACCGCGAAGCTGCGTCCCCGGCTTGCCAACGCCTCGAAATGCTCGGTCCAGTCCGGTCGGGGCCGGGTGGCGAGGAGGGAGAGCAGTACGTCGTGGAGCTCGTCGGCGTCTCGAACCTCGGGAATCGCCTCGGCTCGGACCCGCGCGATCGCGTCCGGGTCGAGCCGGCCCAGCTCCCGCGCCTCGACCGGCAGGCCCCGGCGCAGAGGTACCGCCCGCGACCGGCGCTCGCCGATCTCGGTGTCCTCATCGAGGTAGGTGAAGGGGGCGCCGCCCAGAATCTCGTGCGAGAGCACGCTCGGCTCGACGGTGTCGACGAAATGCAGCCGAACGGTCCCTTGCTCGAATCGGCGCAGCATGGCACGCAGGCCCTCGATGTCCATGGCCTCGTTCAGGCAGTCGCCCAAGGTCTCCCGCACGAGCGGGTGGTCCGGGATCTCGATGGGACCGGCGGGCGCATTGTCCTGGCACGCCGCGAGCGAAGGGAACACCGCGGCCATGAGGTCGGCCGCCTCCATGCGCTGGATGTTGAACGGATTCTGCCGACCGCCCTTGCGGCGGAGCACCGCGAGGGAGCGATTGAGGTTCCAGCGCCACCGGGCGGTGAACATGGGGCTGCGCAGCACGGCCTGCGAGACCGCGTCCTGCACGTTGTGCGGGCGAAGAAATCCGGGCACGTCCTCGAGCGGGAAGGAATGCTGCGGGCCGAGCGACAGCAGCACGGCGTCGTTGCTGGCCGCCGCCTGAAGCTCGAAATCAAACGTCAGGCAGAACTTTTTGCGCAGCCCGAGACCGAGCGCGCGGTTGATCCGGGCGCCCAACGGGGCGTGGACGATCAGCTGCATGCCCCCGGTCTCGTCGAAGAACCGCTCGAAGACGATGTCGTCGTGGGTCGGGAGCACCCCGCCCAGGGCGGCCCGGCCGGCCCGCAGATAATCAACCACCAGGGCGGCGGCGACGAGGTCGATACCGGATACGTCCTGAACGAACGCGATCGCGCTCTCACGCCCGCCGGCGTCGAGCCGTTCGACGACGCCGGTTCGCAGCCGCGACACCTCCTCGGACAGCTCGTCGGTGCGACCGGGCGCCTCGCCCAGCCAGAACGGGATTGTGGGGTGCTTCCCGGTGGCGTCGCGCACGCGCATGACCCCGTTGGTCACCTGCACGATCTGCCACGGATGGCTGCCGAGCAGAAACACGTCGCCCTGCATGGATTCGATCGCGAAGTCCTCGTTCACCGTCCCGACCAGGACGTCGCCCGGCTCCATGAGCACGCGGTAGTCGCCCGACTCGGGAATCGCTCCCCCCGAGGTGAGGGTGGCCAACCGCGCGCCCCGCCTCGCGCGGAGGCGCCCATTGACCCGGTCGCGATGCACGTACGCCATCCGCCGTCCGCGCCCGGTCTCGATGCCGGCTGAGACCAGCTCGAGGACCTCCTCGAACACCTCGTGGGTGAGTCGTCGGTACGGCCACGCCCGGGCGACCAGCGCGTAGAGGTCGTGTTCGCCGACTCCGTCATCTCCGCTCGCCGCCACCTCGGCCACAATCTGCTGGGCCAGGACGTCGAGCGGCTGCTCGGGAGGATGCAGCGCGTCGAGGCGCCCGCGCCTGACCGCCGCCATCAGGGCGGCGCATTCCACCAGCTCGTCGCGGGTGCTCGGGTACATGATTCCTCGAGGCACCCCGAGGCGATGGTGGTTGGCCCGTCCCACCCGCTGGAGGAAGGTGGCGATGCTGTGCGGAGAGCCCAGCTGACACACGAGCTCCACCGGACCGACGTCGATGCCCAGCTCAAGCGAGGCGGTCGCCACCAGGGCCCGCAGCTCGCCGGCGCGCAGGCGCCGCTCGACCCGCTGGCGTCGCTCCCGCGAAAGCGATCCGTGATGGGCGGCGACCTGGTCCTCGCCCAGTCGTTCCCCGAGCTCGTGGGCCAACCTCTCGGAGAGCTTCCTGGTGTTGACGAAGACCAAGGTGGTGCGGTGGTTGGCGACGTGAGTGGCGATGCGGTCCACGATCTCGTCAAACTGATCGCCCGAGACCGCCGCTTCGAGCTCGCCGTCGGGGAGCTCCAGCGAAAGGTCGAGACGTCGGCGGTGCCCGCTGTTGACGACCGTCGGGAGCGGCTCGCCCGCGCCCACGAGCAGTCGAGCCGCCGTCTGAACCGGCTCGACGGTCGCGGACAATCCGATGCGGACGGGGGGCTGCTCGGTGACCGCTTGCAGGCGCTCGAGCGTGAGGGCGAGATGCGATCCGCGCTTGTCGCGCGCCAGCGCGTGAATCTCATCGACGATTACCGTCCGCACGGTGGCGAGCGTGCCCCGCGACCGCTCGGCGGTCAGGTACAGATACAGCGACTCGGGCGTAGTGACGAGCAGGTTCGGAGGCCGACGCAGCATCGTCTGGCGCTCGGACGAGGTGGAATCGCCGGTTCGCACCGCGACCGTGATCGGCGCCGGCTCGTGACCGAGCTCGTGAGCGACCTCCGCGATCTGCGCGAGGGGTTCTTCGAGGTTCGTGTGGATGTCGACGGCCAGAGCCTTCAGCGGGCTCAGGTACACCACCTGGGTGGCGCCTTCGATCTCATCGCCCGCCTCGTAGGCGTGGTAGAGCGCGTCGATTGCGGCCAGGAATCCGGCGAGCGTCTTCCCCGAGCCGGTGGGAGCGCAGACCAGCGTGTGCCGGCCGGCGACGATCGCCGGCCAACCTTGGGCCTGCGCCTCGGTCGGTCCGTCGGCGAACCGCCGCTCAAACCAGGTCCGGACGGCCGGATGGAAGGATCCGAGGGTGGGGGTGCAGGCGCGCAGGAGTTCCCCTACCGGGCGCCCCCGCGCCTACGGAGGAGGAGCCGACCTGCGATGGCAACCCACACCAGCCAGATCAGAGCGCCGCCTCTCGCCCCGGCCCAATGGTGACCCGAGTGCGGGTGGCCGGCAACTGCAAACGCGAGGACCCCGATGAACATCACCGCGAGCACGAGCGCGAACGCCACCGCCGCGGCCGGCCGGATCCGTCGCGACGGACCCCGGTGGCGGACGGGCGGAGCGGGAAGGTCGGAGACGACCGCATCGAGCTCGCCGTAGGTCTTGGCCGACAGCGCGGCACCGAGCCGCTCCTCGAGCTCGTCCGCGAGCAGCCGACCCTCGGTCGCCGCTTGACGAAGGCGTTCGGCGATCTGCTCGCGCTCGGCGTCTGAGGCCCTCAACAATGCTCGCCTGGTCATGTCGCGCGTCTACTCCTCGGTCGCTGCTCTTCAGTCTTCGTCCACCGGCCGAGGCTACCAGCGTGCGATCAGGTGCTCAGCGCGGCGCGGGGTCGCGTCTAGTGCTCGGAGCCCGACGCCCAGGTGCGATCGTAGAGCGCCAGCGCGACGAGATAGTCGAGCACATCCACGTCCCTTACGTCCGGCCGATCGCTCGCGAGCCTGGCGTCAAACCAGTCGAGGAACGCGCGGTCGATCTCGTGATCGCTGCCGACGCGCTTGGGGAGGTTGAGCGCTTCCGCGGCCCCCGGTCGTAGGTGTCGCTCATGATTGCCGGCGGGGCCGCGGCGGCCAACGCGGACGCGTCCCCGTGGTCCTGTCGCATGCTGCTCACGCATGTACCGGACGGTAGGGGCGGATCCGTCTCCTGGCGAGGGCCAATCGGGGGTCGCAATCGTGGACCAAACCGCAGCTGGCCGGTTCGGGCGCGAGTAAGCTTGGGGCGCGATGATCGTGGGGAGGGCATCGGTCGCGGGCTGCGCTCAAGCGATATGAGCACCGCCTCTCGCCGCTGGTCGCTGGCCCTCGGCCTCGCGCTGGGCGCGATCATCGCCGCCGCCATTGCGGTCGGTCTCACGTCCTCGGGACGTGGTCACTCGGTCGCCCAAGCCGATGTCGCTAGCCCGACCGCCGGCCGACCGCCGGCCGCCGTCCCGGCCGGAGCCACGGTCATCACCGTCGGCCATGCGGCCACCGGTCGTGCGATTGCTTCCGGATTCCTGGGTCTGTCACTCGAGTTCCCGGCCATTCCGGCGTATGCCGGAACCGATCCCGGGGACGTTGATCCGGTGCTCCTGCAGCTGGTCCGCAACCTCACCCCGGGCCAGCCTCCGGTGCTGAGGATCGGCGGCGACAGCACGGACTGGACGTGGTGGCCGGCCCCTCACCTCGCGCGGCCGGACGGCGTCAACTACACGATCACGCCGGGCTGGGTCGCCGTCGCGGGGGCGCTGGTCAGGGATCTCGGCGCCCGGGTGATTCTCGGTATCGACCTCGAGGCGGACAGCACGCGGGTGGCCTCGACCGAGGCGCGAGCGCTGATCGCCGGTCTCGGACGCGACCGAGTGGAGGCTCTCGAGCTAGGGAACGAACCCGAGCTCTACGGGAGCTTCATCTGGGACGGATCGGGCCATACGGGGCGCCCGCGAGGCTACGACTTCGCGGGCTACTCGAGGGATATCGCGACGATGGTGCGCGCCCTGCCGCACGTCCCGATCGCGGGACCGGCGACCGGCGCCCCGAAGTGGTTTCCGGATGTGGGCCAGTTCTTGGCGGCCAACCGCGACGTCGAGATGGTGACCCTGCATCGTTACCCGCTACAGCTTTGCTTCGTATCGCGGTCAGAGCCCAATTACCCGACGATCGGCAACCTGCTATCGGCGACGGCCTCGCGCGGACAAGCGAACAGCGTTGCTCCCTACGTGGGGATCTCCCACGGCCACGCGGTGCCTCTGCGGATCGACGAGATGAACACGAACTCGTGCGGCGCGTCGCCGGCGGTCAGCAAGTCGTTCGCGTCCGCGCTGTGGGTGATCGACGCGCTGTTCGAGATGGCCCGAGTCGGGGTCGACGGGGTCAACATTCATACCTACCCCGGGGCGACGTACGAGCTGTTCACCTTCCGGCGCGCGCGCGGTAGGTGGCAGGCATCGGTTGAGCCCGAGTACTACGGCATGCTGATGTTTGCCCAAGCTGCGCCGCCGGGATCGCGCCTGCTGCGGCTCTCCTGGCATCCGCGGGCGGGCGAGCGGCTGCGCGCTTGGGCTACGCGCGCACCGGACGGCCGGATCCGCGTCGTGGTGATCAACGACGGCGCCCGGGCGCAGACGGTAGTCGTCCGAGCGTCTGTGACCGGCGGGACGGGGACGCTCGAGCGGCTTACCGCGCGGAGTCTCGGCGCCACCGGTGGCGTGACGCTAGGTGGGCAGGGCTTCGGATCGGAGACGAGCTCGGGTCAGCTCGCCGGTCGTCCGGCGATCACCTCCGTCGCCGCCGGTGCCGGGAGATACTCCTTCCGGGTGCCCGGCGCGAGCGTGGCCTTGCTCACTCTTACCTGACTACGTACGTCCCCACTTGGGCCTAACTGCCTACCAGGGCCGGCTCTCATACGGCGGGGACGGGCCGACTCGAGCATTGGCATGGGCCGCGAAGTCAATCGCGATGCCCTCATCGAAGATCCCCGACGGCGCCCAGTGCGTCGATCGTCCGGGACACGTCGGTGCCGCGCTCTCACCCGGGGTGGTCACCCACTCGAACCCGTCCAGATATTTGGAGTACAGACCGTACGACCTGCCGTTGCTCGCGCCCGGCACGGGACCCATACCGCGATGCGGCGGGTTGCAGAGCTCCTCGATTCCCTGGGTGACCGGATGCGGACTGAGGATGGGTCCCTGGCCGTCGGCGCGAGTGTCAACCACGAAGTGCAGCCCACCGGTCAGCCTCGCCACCCGGTTGCCAAACCTGATCTCCTTGGCGGCCCAATTGAAGTGAGTATCGCCCAGGAAGAACCCGCGGATCTTGTACGCGTCACTGGCGCGCAGCACTCGCGCCACCCGACCCGGCGAATTGGCGTCGGAGGTGCCGCCTTCCACGTAGAGAAGCGCGTGGGGGAGCTGGGAGAGGGCGTCGATCTCATATTTCAGCAGGGCCGCGCGACCGGTCACCGCCGCTGGATTTCGCCAGCACATCGTGTCGATGGCATCCTCCTCGACGAAGATCAGCGCTGAGAAGTTCCCCACGGCAGCCTTCAGAGCGTCGACTTCCGAGGTGAAGTTCGGTTGATCGCCGGCATCGCACTGCGAGTCGTGCTCGATGAAATAGGTAGTGATCACCGCCGTCGCGCGCCGATCGGTCCGCCGCATCCGGCACAGGTAGTTCTGCACCTGGGTGTAGACCGCGTCGCCTGACCCTCCCGCGGTGTAGACGCTGAACTGATGGGCCTGGGGATAGTCACCGATCTTCTCGAGCTCGTGGACCCGGAACGAGGTGAACCTCGTCAGGTGCATACGGTTCACCCACCGCTTGAATCGTGGCCAGGGAATCGGTCGGCCTCCCTCCTCGCGGCTGAGGTAGCCGAGGCCGACCTCGTCGGCGATCGCGTCCGCGGCGTCTCCTCCATAGAGCCACGGGCTCTCCACGAACAGATGCGCGCGATTGAGCGGGTCAGTCCCGCTGAAGCCCCGCGTGTCCAGCGGATTCGCCGGATTGCGAGGGGTTGTGTCGGGCGAAGAACACTGCTGCGCAAATGCGGTCCGCGCCCGCCGCCGCGCGCCCGATGCCGCGCCGAGGATCGCGAGCGTGAACGCCGCAAGCGCTGCGATCGTCGCGAACCGAATCGTTCTCCGACCCATGATCACTCCTACGCGATTGTTGGCTTCAGGCCGTGATCTGCGGCTTCCCCTGCCGCTAGCTTACGCCAATCGCGCCGAGCGTTCCCTGCCGGCGAGCGACCGTCCCCGATTAAGCCGGCGCCGGCCACGCGGGCCGGCGCCGGCAACGTCTACCCAGGCTTATCGATGTCTGCCTGTTGATCAGGGACTACCGTCGGCGCCGCCACTGTTCGGCGCACCGCGGTTGCCGGTGTGCGCGACCGTCTCGGATGTCAGGTCGGCGACGAGGATCCCGTCGCGGATTTGGTCCATGAGATTGCCGATTGCACTGGGAGCGTGGGGCAGCAGGATTGTGTTGGTCCTACCGGTCTC
>JAFASF010000339.1 GCA_019244745.1 Solirubrobacterales bacterium
GTCTACGCGGGTCTGTTTTTGGCTATGTCGATCGCGTTCGCCTCGCTGAACCGCCACATCCTGCTGCGCAAGGCACACCTGCTCGGCCAGGACCTGGGCGAGGAGAGACGTCGAGCGATCTTGGGGCGTAGTGCGATCGGGCTGATCCCGTATGTCGTGGCGACGGCGCTCGCACCCGTGTCGCCGTACGCGACGCTGATCATCTGCGCGGCGGTCGCGGTGTTCTACGCGCTACCGATAGGTAGCGGCGGTTCCCAAAGCTAGCCAGACCACCAGGCTCCGAGCACGCGCCGCCAGTTGTTCCACGCGATCGCCGCGAGCTCGTCGGGACCGAAGCCGTCCTCAGCCAGGGCGTCGAGAAGCCGCGGAGTTCCGGCCACGTCTCCGAGAGGCGTCGGGATGGTCGCGCCGTCGTAGTCCGAGCCGAGCGCGACGTGCTCGACGCCGATGCGGTCGGCCACGTACCGCGCGTGTTGGACTATGAGCTCGAGCGGCGTGTCGGCGTCGTCGGCGAAGTCGGGGCGCAGGAACGCGCACGCGAACACGATCCCGACAAGTCCTCCGGTCTCCCCGATCGCGTCGAGTTGCGCGTCGGTGAGGTTGCGGGAGCTGGCGCACACCGCGTGCGCGCCCGAGTGGGTGGCCACGATCGGACCCGGCTCGAGCCCCGCCAGATCCCAGAAGCCGGCCTCGTTCAGGTGACTGACATCGACGAGGATGCCGAGCTCGGCGCACCGGCGGACCAGCGCGCGTCCAGCATCGGTCAGCCCCGGTCCGACGTTGGGCGAGGAGGGCGAGATGAACGGGACGCCGTGGCCGAACCAGTTGCTTCGGCTCCACACCGGCCCCAGCGAGCGTAGCCCGGCCTCATACCAGAACTCGAGCGCCTCGAGAGCCGGGTCGATGGCCTCGGCGCCCTCCAGGTGAAGGACGGCCAGCGGAGGACCACCGTCCTCTTTGCCCGCGTCCAGGTCCGCCTCCCGGCGCGCCAGGCGCACGTGGCCGGCGCGCTCGAGGGCGAGCAGACGCCCGGCGACCGCGGCAGCGTCGGCCGCTGCCGGCGCGTGGTCGAGCGGCGGCGCCGACGGGAACTCCTTCACGCCGTCATCGCGCGGCACCGGCTTGCGCTCCTCGGGCATGCCTGGGGACTTGGAGAACACGGAGAAGATGCCGCCGCGCACCCCACCCGCCCGCATTCGCGGCAAATCGAGGTGTCCGCCCGACCGCCCTTCGACGATCTGGGCGTGATCGTCGCGGGTGAGAGCGTCGTTGTGGCCGTCGAACACCGAAAGCATGCGGTCGCGGAGCCTATCGGGACGGCAGATCGACGGCCGGGAGGCCATCGATGCTTTGAGCGTTGTTCTCGCGCTGGTAATCGAGCAGCGCCTCCGAGCCGCCGACGCGGAGCTTCTTCGCCGCCCACAAGCTCAAATGCGGACGCCGTCCCTCGTAGCTCATGAGTGGGACTCCGTAGCCGCAGGAATCGGCGACACGCTGGACGTCCACGAGTACCAAAGCGCGACGGGTTTCCGGTACCTCGGGCTCCGCGAACGCGCACTGACCGATCAGTTCTTCGAACCGGGGATCGGCGGCGGCGACTATCTCGCCGCGACCATGGAGGCGCACGATCCGCGGTGGCCCTTGGAATGCGCACAGCATGATCACGATCCTGCCGTTCTCGCGGACGTGGGCAATCGTCTCGGCTCCGCTGCCGACCATGTCGAGGTACGCGACCGTATGAGGGTCCAGGACGCACAGCGCCTCGATCGGCCCCTTCGGCGACACGTTGACGTGCCCGTCGCCCTCCAGCGGCGCGGTTCCGACGAAGAACAGCGACTGCGAGGCGATCCAGCGTCTCAGGTGGTCGTCGATGCCGTCGTAGACCTTTCCCACGAATGGAACCTTACGCACCACCTGCGTGGGCCGTTCTACCAGCCACAACCCACCAGCCACCCGCGGTTGTACAGGCCCAACGCGGCGAGATAGCTGAGCACGTCTTCCTCCGGTGGCTCCGGGCCCCTATCCGCCAGCCTCGCTTCGAACCAACGCAGGAACGCCCGGTCGATCTCGAGGTCCTTCCAGGTCCTGCTGACCAGAGGCCATCTAGCCGCGAAGGGGCTCGTGACCGATCGTTGGGCGCCCATCAGCTAGCCAGCTTCCGGTTGAACCGCCACAGCGCGAGCGGTGCGCAAACCGCGATGATCACCAGGCACCACAGCGCCATCGCCACCGTGGGGTGGGCGAGCTGCCAGGAGCCGGTCGCGTGGTAGCCCTCGGTGAGCTGGCGGACGGCTGCGACGAGCGCTGAGATCGGGTCCCACTGGGCGATCGCGCGCGGCACCGCGGCCATCCCGGCGATCGGGACGAACGTGCCGGCCAGGAACGTGAGCGGGAAGATCACGATGAACCCGAGCCCCTGCATGGCATCCGAGGAGCGCACGAGCATCCCGAACAACACGCCCATCCAGGTGAACGCGAGCATTCCGAACACCAGCAGCGCGGCGAGCTCGATTGCGTGCCCGGGCGTCAGGTGCGGATTCCAGCCGAGGGCCAGGCCGAGGCCGATGACGATCACCATCCCGACCACCTGCTCGCAGAACTGGCCCATGACCTGGCCGCTGATGATCGATAGCCGGCTGATCGGCATCGAGCGGAAGCGGTCGATGACGCCCTCGGTCATGTCGTTGGACGTCGCCACGCCGGCGCCGATCACGCCGAAGGCGAGCGACTGGCCAATGATCCCCGGGAACATGTAGTTGGCATAGCTGATCCCCGGTATGTGGATCGCCGAGCCGAACACGTACAGGAACAGCAGGATGAAGACGATCGGCTGGATCGTGACGTCGAGCAGGCGCTCGGGGACGCGCGGGATCGCCCGCAGGCTGCGGGCGGTCAGCAGCACGGTGTCTCGGACGAAGCCGACCGGCGACCCGCCGCGGCGCGGGCTCGCGGGTCTGGCGGCGAGGGCGCTCATGCGGCCACCTCCTGCTCCTGCGCCTCCTCGGTCTGGGGCGCGTGCCCGGTCAGGGCCAGGAAGGCATCGTCGAGCGTCGGGCGCCGGAGCGCGATCTCGTCGACCGCGATGCCGGCCTCCTCGACGGTGTCGGCGACGCGCGCGAGGTCGGCGACCTCGTCCGGCGCCGCGACCGACACCATCCGATGCTCGGGCAGCGGGGTGATATCAAAGCTCCCGTCGAGGGCTCCGGTCAGGCGCTCGAACGCCTCTCCGTCGGCCGCCACCACGTCGACCCGCTGCTGCCCTACCTGGGTCTTCAGCTGCGCCGGCGTACCGGACGCGACCTCGGTTCCGCGATCGATCAGGACGACTCGGTCTGCAAGCGCGTCGGCTTCCTCGAGGTACTGCGTGGTCAGGAGCAGCGTGACGCCATCGGTCACGAGCTCGCGCATGGTCGCCCACACGACCTGGCGGCTGCGCGGGTCGAGACCGGTGGTGGGTTCGTCGAGGACGAGCACATACGGGCGGTCGATAAGTCCGGCGGCGAGGTCGATCCGCCGGCGCTCCCCGCCGGACAGGCTCTTGACCAGGCGGTCGGCGAACGCTCCGGCATCGAAGCGCTCGATCAGCTCGTCGGCGATCTTCCGCGCGGCGGAGCGGCTGCGGCCGCGAAGGCGTGCCATCAGCACGAGGTTCTCGCGGGCGGTGAGGTTCTTGTCGAGGGCCGCGAACTGGCCCGTGAGCGAGATCAGCCGCCGGACCTGCTCAGATTCGGTCACGACGTCGTGGCCTCCGACTCGAGCGCGGCCGGCATCGGGCCGCAGTAAGGTCGCGAGCATCCGGACGGTGGTGGTCTTGCCGGCGCCGTTCGGCCCCAGGAGCGAGACCACCGTGCCCTGTTCGACGCTCAGGTCCAGGCGGTCGACGGCGGTGAAGGCGCCGAAGCGCTTCGTCAGCTGGTTGGTTTGGATGGCGAGAGCAGTCACCCTGGGCATTCTACAGTTACTGAACTTTTTCTGCAACTGAATTTTTCCTGCTAGGGTTTGAGGCCGTGAGCAACGCTCCGCAAGAGGTCCCCGCGTCGGTCCCCCCGCGCGACGACGAGGCCCTGGGGGACGCCCTCGGCGAGGAGCGCGTGCACAGAATCCTGGTCGGCGAGGTCGGCGAAGACATGGCTCAGGTCCTGGCCCGCGCGCGTCGCGCGCAGGAGCAGCTCGAGACGGAGCGTCGCCCGGCGGAGGGCCTGCGCGAGCGTAAGCGCCGGCTGACGCGCCAGCGGATCTCGGACGTCGCGACCACGCTGTTCGCCGTCCGGGGCTTCGACAACGTCAAGGTCTCGGAGGTCGCGGAGACCGTCGGCGTATCGGAGAAGACCGTCTACAACTACTTCCCGACCAAGGAGTCGATGGTCCTGGACCAGGCCGACGAGTCGATCGAACGGCTGGCCGGAGCTCTGCGGCACCGCGAGCCCGGGGAGTCGGTGACCGACGCGGTGCTGCGTGCGCTCCAGCACGACAACGAGACCTTCGACCGGGTGCCCGATGAGGTCGTCGCGTTCGTCCCGCTGTTCGCCGCCATGGTGGCATCGACCCCGTCGCTGACCGCGGCGCTGATCGAGCTCCGGAGCCGGGTCGCGGCCATCGCGGCCGAGGAGCTCGCGGCGCGGGCTGAGGTCGATCCCCGCGACCCGGAGCCGCAGGCCGCCGGGCTCGCGCTGGCCGGGCTCGGGCAGATCGCGTTCGACGCCCGTGTCCGCTACATCGAGCGGGGACTGCGCGGCGCCGCGCTGCGCGACGCGGTGAACGCGGACATCGCCCGGGCGGCGCGGCTGCTCGAGACGGGGCTGTGGTCGTTCGACGTGCTGGCGCGGGGGCGCCGCTCCCGCGATCAGATCAAGGAAGCCGTCAAGGCCGCGGAGGAGGCCCGAGCGCAGGTGCTCAGGGCGCTGAGGCAGGCCCGCTCGGCCTGGGGCGAGTTGCGCCGGCAAGGCTGACCGCTAGCCCAGGTGCAGTCGGTGGGCGACGGCCGCGGCCTGGGTGCGGCTCGATACCCCCAGCTTGCTGAGGATCCGGGAGACGTGCACGCTGGCGGTCTTCTCGGCCATGAATAGCGCCGCGCCGATCTGACGGTTCGTCGCTCCCTCGGCGATGAGCGCGAGCACCTGGCGCTCGCGCGGGGTCAGACCAAAGGGGTCCTCGGGCTCGGCGGCGGGCCCGCCGTCACGCTCAGCGCTCGCCCGCTCGCCCAGGTCGAGCCGGGCGCGGAAGCCGAGCGCCGTGATCTCCTCCTGCAGCCAGCGTGAGCCGAGGCGGTTAGCGGTCTCGAGCGCCGCCTCGGCAGGCTCGGTGGCGGCGGAGCGCTCACCGGCCTCCACGTGGGCCTCCGCCTCGCGCCAGCGCACGGCGGCCGCGAGGTAGGGGCGGTCGATCGCATCCCATGCCCGCGCCGCCTTCGACCACAGCGCTGGATCGTTGCGCCCGCGCGCGCGGGCGAGCTCCGCGGCCCCCGTGGCGCTCCAGGCGCGCTCCACGGGCCCGCCCTCCTGCGCGGCGGCGCGCAGCCGCTGCATGTGGATCCGCGCCCGTGCGATCGCGTCGCGCTCATCGCGTTTTTCTCGCAGATCGCGGGCGCGCTGGGCGATGTCCGCCTCGATCCGCGCCCCGGCGGCCGACACCCGCGCGATCCGCGCCACGTCGTCGGTGCACAGCTCGAGGCGGTCGAGCGTGTTGCTCACCGCCGCACGGGCTCCGAGGAGGTCTCGCTGTCGCCGGCGGAGCTCGGCGAGCTCGGCGCCGAGGGCGCCGATGAACTGCGGCTCGGACGAGTCGGCGACCAGAGGCTCGGCCTCCCCTATGCACCGGGCGGCCACCTCCTCGTCCCCGACGCCGAGCGCTAGGTCGGCCTCACGTATCAACCGCAAGATCAGCTGACGGCCCACCATCTGGGAGGGCTTCGGCCCGAGGTTCGCGCGCGCGGTCTCCCAGTCGCCGGCCTCGAACGCGATGTCCGAGATGGTCAGCATCATCCAGTCGCGGTTGCGGGTGAAGCGGCGCGGCGTCTGCTCGAGCCCTTCTCTTGCGACGCGCAGCGCCTCGAGCGTCCGACCGGCGATGTTCAGCGTGTCGGCGAGGTTCGCATAGGCGTAGGCGAGCCCGTCGATGTCGTCGTTCTCGCGCGTGACCTCCATCGCACGCTGGAGGTCCGCCACTCCCCGATCCACGTCTCCGAGGCAGATACGCGCCATGCCGAGCGTGTTGAGGACCTCGCTTTCGGAGTGGCGATCTCCCGCCGCGACCGCCGTCGTCAGCGCCGCCTCGCCGTCCTCCACCGCGTGGCGGTAGCGCCCACGCAGGAATCGTGTCCGAGCGAGCCAGGCCAGCAGCGAAGCGCGCTCGTGGCTGACCTCGTCGGCGGGAAGCATCGACAGCGCCCGTTGCGCCGTCTCCACCGCTTCCAGTCCGCGGTTGACTTCCCACTGGGTCCGGGCCAACCGCACCAGCAGGTCCGAGTACCGGCGGGGGTCTCTGTCGGGGTCGAGCTCGCGCAGGGCGCTGAGCAGCAGGACCTCGCCGCGCGCGCGGTCTCCCGCGATTCCGTGCGCCGCCGCGGCGATCCTCAGCAGCTCGACGTGGTCGAGCGGGAGCATATCCTCGGCGTTCGGCACCCGTGGCCACAGCTCGAGGGCTCGCTCCGCGAGGTCGGCGGCGTCGCCGTAGGCGTGCACGTCCCGGGCCGCGAGCGCGGCTCGCACGGTCGCGCGCAGCGCGGCCGGCTGATCGCCGGCCGCGGCGTAGTGCCCGGCGATCGTGGCGGCCAGCTGCGCCTGGCGGTCCTCGTCCGCGGCCGTCTGCTCCTCAAGGAGCCTGGCGAGGATCAGATGCAGCTCCACGCGTTCACCTGGGAGCAGGTCGTCGACCAAGGCCTCTCGTAAAAGCGCGTGGCGGAACAGGAATCTCCCATCATCTGCGGCCTCGAGAACCTGTTCCGCGACCGCCTCGCGGAGCGCGGTGTGCAGCGAGTCATGCTCGATTCCGGTTATCTCGGCCAGCACGGTCTCCTCGAGCCGGCGGCCGACGGCGATCGCTCGGACCGCTCGCTGGGCGTCGCTCGACAGGCGCTCGATCCGCAGCATGAACGCGTCGCGCAGGCTCTGGGGCATGGCGCCGCGCCCGTCGAGACCGGCGGCCAGCAGTTCCTCCGTGTACAGCGGGTTGCCCTCGCTGCGGGCGAACAGCCGCTCGACGAGCGCCTGGGTGGGCACGTCCTCGAGGATGTCGGCCAGCACCTCGGCGAGCTCGTGGCGGTCGAGCGCGGCCAGGTCGATCCGGCGCGCGTGTTCGAGGCGCTCCAACTCGGCTAGGAGGGGCCGAAGAGCGTGGCGGCGGTGAAGCTCGTCGCTCCGGTAGGTGAGCAGGAGTACCAGACGTTCCTGACGGACGCTCCGCGCGAGATAGGTCACGAACGTGCGCGTGGAGCGATCCGCCCAGTGCATGTCCTCGAAGATCAGCGCCAGCGGGCGATCCTCGCTCAGCAGCTCGATCAGCTCCAGGACCGCCTCGAACAGTCGTAGCTGGGCCGAAGGGTCGAGCTGGTCGGAGGGCTGGCTGCCTTCGTCGAGTCCCGGCAGCAAAGCTGCCAGCTGCGCCCGGCTGCCCCGCCCGAGTGCCTCGAGCGCCGGATGCCGCTCGCGAACGAGAGGCCGCAGCGCGCTCAGCAGCGGCGCGTACGGCAACTCGCCCTCTCCCTGCTCTACGGCGTCCCCCCGGAGCACGAGGGCGTCCTCCGAATGCCGCTGTTCGAACTCCCTTACCAGTCGGGTCTTGCCGACCCCGGATTCACCGCCGAGCAGGATGAGCGCCGGCTGCCGCAGGGAGGCTTGCGCAAGCGCCGTCTCCAGCTCCTCGAGCTCGAGACGGCGTCCCACGAAGCGGCTGCTGCTCAGCCTGGTCGCCGACATGCTTGAAGTATCGCCAGAGCGGCCGATGCGGCGACCGCTCGCGGAGGGCGGCAGCCCTCGCTGAGCGCTCGCCTGCCCTGCGGAGGTCATCGGTTCGTGCCGATGCGATTGCGTAGCTGATGTGGTCCATTTCGCGCTCCTCTGAGTTGAATCCATCTGTCGTGAGGGTGAACTGAGAGGCGCCGGCGCACATCGGGAGAACGCAGCCGGTTCGGGTCGCGGGGGCCTTAGCCGCGGGCGGCGTACCCCTTAGTTACTCGTCGGCGGTGGGGGGCTCGTCGCCGGCGGACGCCGGCGAGGTGGGGGACCGGGTCGATTCCGCGATCTCGTGGGCCGTCACATGCTGGGGGTGATGACACGCCGCCAGATGACCGCCGGCGTACTCGGTCAGCTGCGGTTCGACCGACCGGCAGATCTCGGTGGCGCGCGGGCAGCGCGTGTGGAATCGGCACCCCGACGGTGGCCTGATCGGGTTAGGTGGCTCCCCGGTGATGGTTGGGCGATCCCGGGCCCGATTCTCGTTGGGGTCGGGGAGCGGAATCGCGCCGAGCAGCGCCGAGGTGTACGGGTGGATGGGCCTGCTGTAGAGCTCCTCGGCCGGCGAGACCTCCATCAGCTTGCCCAGGTACATAACGACGATCCGATCGGAGACGTGGCGCACCACGCTCAGATCGTGAGCCACGAACAGGTAGGAGAGATGGAACTCCTCCTGCAGTTCGTCGAGCAGGTTGATGACCTGGGCCTGAATCGAGACATCGAGCGCGGACACCGGCTCGTCGAGCATGATCAGGCGGGGATCCACCGCGAGGGCGCGGGCGATCCCGATCCGCTGGCGCTGGCCGCCGGAGAATTCGTGCGGGAAGCGGTTTATGTGCTCGGGATGCAGTCCCACCCTTTGGAGCAGGCGATGACTCTCTTCCTGCATCCGCCCCTTCGCCACGCCGCGCATCCCCAACGGCGTCGCGAGGATCTGGCTGACGCGCTTGCGGGGGTTGAGCGAGGCCTGCGGGTCCTGGAAGACCATCTGCATCTCGCGGCGGATCGGCTCGAGATCCTTGCGCCCGGACCGGGTTATGTCGGCGCCGCGGAAGCGGATCGCGCCATCGGTGGCGTCGATCAGCCTGACGAGCGCTCGAATCAAGGTGGTCTTGCCACAGCCGGATTCGCCCACGATCCCGAGCGTCTCGCCCGAGCGCAACTCGAACGACACGTCGTCCACCGCGTGCACGAAGCCGACCTTGCGATCGACCAGGACGCCGGCCTTGATCGGGAAGAGCACTTTCAGGTGATCGACCTCGAGCAGCGGACCCCCGTCCCGCTCGATGGGCGCACCCGGCTCCAGCTCGGCCTCGAGGCTCACGAGATCACGGTCTCCTCGCTCGCCAGCCCGATCTGATCGCCGACCTGACGCAGCGTCCGCTTGCGGTCGGGCTCGAGCCAGCACCGGTCGAGATGCCCGCGGACATCGGGCAGACGAGCCGCGAGCGCCGGGACCTCGGGGCACTTCTCGAACGCGTGCGGACAGCGGGGGCGGAAGTGGCAGCCCTCGGGCGGATTGACGAGCGAGGGCGGGAGGCCAGGAATCGCCGGCAGGCGCTGGGAGCGGTCGCGGTCAAGCCGCGTGATCGAACCGAGGAGCCCCCAGGTGTACGGATGCTGGGGGTCGTAGAAGATCTGATCGAGTGTGCCCTGCTCGACCACGCGGCCGGCGTACATCACCACGATCCGGTCGGCGATATCAGCGACGACTCCGAGGTCGTGGGTGACGAGGATGATTCCCGCGCTGGTCGCGGTGCGCAGCTCGCGGACCTCGTCGAGGATCTGGGCCTGGATGGTGACGTCGAGCGCCGTCGTCGGCTCGTCCGCGATCAGCAGCTTCGGGTTGCACGACAGAGCCATCGCGATCATCACCCGCTGGCGCATACCGCCGGAGAACTCGTGCGGGTACGAGCGAAGCCGCTCCCTGGCCCGAGGAATACCCACCCGCTCCATCAGCTCGACCGCGCGGTCCATCGCCTCTGCTTTGGACACGCCCTTCTCGTGCACCCGGATTTGCTCGACGATCTGATGGCCCACCCGGTAGACCGGGTCGAGCGAGCTCATGGGGTCCTGGAAGACCATCGCGATCCCCGGTCCTCTGATCTTCTGAAGCTCGGCCTCCTTGGCGGTCACCAGCTCCGTGCCTTCGAACACGGCGCTCCCCTCGAACTTCGCGTTCGGGCCGCGCGTCAGCCCCATCAACGTCATCGCGGTGACCGACTTCCCCGATCCGGACTCGCCGACGACCGCGACGACCTCGCCGCGGTCGACCGTGAACGAGACGCCGTCGACCGCGCGCACCACCCCGTCCTCCGTCGCGAACATCACGCGGAGGTCGGCGATCTCTAGAAGCCGCTCCTCGGCCATCACGCCGCGAGCCGGATGCGCGGATCGAGGAACGCGTAGAGGATGTCGATCACGGCGGCCAGGAACACCACGGCGAACGCGGTCAGCATCGTGATCACCAGGATCGGGATGATGTCGAGCTTGCCGATCGACTCCGCGGCGAGCTGGCCGACGCCGTGCAGGTTGTAGACGGACTCGGTGAGGATGGCGCCGCCGCCGATCACCTGCGCGATGTCGAGCCCCCACAGCGAGATGATCGGAATCAGGCTGTTGCGGAGGATGTGGCGGATCAGCACCTGGCGCTCCGAGAGCCCCTTGGCTTTGGCGGTGCGGACGTAGTCCTCGTTGATCGTGTCGAGGATCGTTGATCGCAGCACCCGCGAGTAGAACCCGATGAACAGCACGGAAAGCGTGAACCACGGCAGGACCAAGTGTGTGAACCACTGCACCGGGTTCGCGGTGAGCTTCACGTAGCCGCCGAGCGGAAAGATGTTGGCCTTGTAGCCGAGGAAGTAGATCAGGACCGCGCCTAAGAAGAACGGCGGGAACGACACGCCGATCATCGCGAGCACGGTCAGCACCCGGTCGGTGTATCTGCCCGCCTTTATCGCGGCTAAGGTGCCCACGACGATCGAGGTGAGCAGCCAGATGATGCCGGCGCCGAACGCGAGCGACAGCGTCGCCGGCAGGCCGGAGCGGATCTCGTCCAGGACGTTGAACCCCTGGGTGTAGGAGTAGGCCTGGCCCGTGAAGATGTTCTTCATCGTCCGCCCGTACTGGACGTAGATGGGCTGGTCGAAGCCGTATTTGTGGCGGATCTCCTGGATCTCCAGGGCGGTGGCCGAGCGGCCGGCGAGTCGCAGCGCGGGGTCGCCGTTGGGGATCGCCTCGAAGAGCAGGAACGTCAGGAGCGAGATCACGAACATCACGAGGATCATCGCCAACAGCCGTCGGATGATGAACCGGGTCACGGCCGACCTCGGACCATCAGTGCGCGATGCGGACCTTCGCCCGCGGGTCTAGGGCGTCGCGCAAACCGTCGCCGAACACGTTGATCGACAGCACGCAGAGCACCAGCATGATTCCGGGGACCAGCACGTTGTGGAACGCGGCCGGAATCGTGGAGATGCCGTCCGAGATCATCGTTCCCCACGAGGCATTCGGCGGCTGTACACCGGCGCCAAGGTACGTCAGCGCCGCCTCGAGCAGGATCGCATTGGCGAGGATCAGGGGGAAGAACACGATGATCGTGCTCGCCAGGTTGGGCAGGATCTCCGAGAACATGATCCTGGCGTGGCTGAGACCCTGCTGGCGCGCGGCGTCGACGAACTCCCGCTCGCGCAGGGTCAACACCTGACCGCGCACCGGCTTGGCGACGTACGGGATGTAGACGATGCCGATCACGATCGCCGGCACGAGCAGGGCCGTCCCATGAAGCGGGCCGATGCCGCCGACCGCGAGCACCGTCCCGAGCGTCACGCCGAGCAGCACCGCCGGGTAGGCCCAGATGATGTCGAGGAAGCGGTTGATGACGCCGTCTGAGATCCCTCGGAAGTACCCCGACCAGACGCCGAGGATCAGGGCCAGGACCATCGTGATCATCGTCGCCACGAAGCCGATCTCGAGCGAGTTGCGCCCGCCATAGAGCAGCCGCACGGCGACGTCCCGGCCGTTGGCGTCGGCCCCAAGGAAGAAGCGGCTGTGCCAGGTCGGGCCGATCGGGATACCGGTCGGGCTGACCGCGAACTCCTGCGTCTTCACGTTGAACGGCTTGCTCAGGTACGTCTCGTCAGCCGGTCCGATGTGAGCGATGGCGTGTGAGTAGACCGGCGCAAGCAGGCAGACCACGACGATCAGGATGAACAGTCCGCCGAAGGCGAGAGCCGTCTTGTTGCGACGGAGACGCCGCCACGCCAGTGCCCACGGTCCGATGCCAGGTGGCAGCCCTTCGCCCTCGGCGAGTAACGCTGCGGTCTCGCCTGAGAACTCGGTGCCGGTTGCGGATGTAGTGGCCATTGCGAAACGGGCCGGGACAGCCTACCCTGCCCCGGCCCATTTGAGTAGTCGTTACTTCAGCTGGAACGAGCTCCAATCCCACCCGTAGACGGGGTGGAAGATGGCTGCGCCGTAGTTGATTCGGGTCGAGGTGAACTTCGGGAACGTCTGGTAGCCGAATACGGCCACGTAGGCCTTCTTGGCCGTGTATTCGTCGAGCGCCTGCCACTGGCCGGCGACCGAGCTGAGCTGACTCGTCGGCACCGCCCCGAGCTTGTTGACCTGGGCGTTGATGAACGGGTCGTCGACCTGGCCGAAGTTCTGGTTGTTCGTCGGCAGGATCGCTGCACCGCTCAGCAGCAGGTAGAAGTCGACCGGGTTCGGGAAGTCCTGGTTCCAGTCCGCGAAGCCGGTCTGCGGGTTGAGCTTGAGGTTGCCGATCGTCGTGAAGAACGTCGCGTCGGCGATCACCTTCTGGGTGGCCTTGAACCCGATCTGGTTCAGGAACGACGTGTAGTACGTCATCCACGCCTGCCGCGGCTGGCGGGTTTCGCTCCAGACCGTGACCGGCGTTCCCGCCATGCCGGACTGCGTTACGAGCTGCTTGGCCTTGGCGATGTTTCCACCGCTGGCCGGGTCCCCGTACGGGCACGGCGTGCCAGAGGGATGACCGATGATCGCCGGCGGGAGGAAATAGCACCCGTACGCCAGCGTGCCGGAGCCGAGGCGGTTCATCGCCGGCTGGCTCAGCCCGGTAACCACCGCCTCACGCGCCAGCTGGCTCGAAAACGGCTTCGCCTTCTGGTTCATGAAGATGTAGTACGTGGAACCGCCCAGGTCGACCTGGGAGAAGCGGTCCGATGCTTGCGACTTGAGCTGCGGCAGCAGGCTGCCGGGGATGGTGTCGGCCCAGTCGAAGATGTCGGCCGAGTTGTTGAGCACGGACAACGTGTTCGCATCGATGTTGGACGAGATCTTGGCGTTGATGTCCACATGACCGGCGGGGATGCCCGGGATGTTCATCGACGTCCACTTCGGATTCCTGACCAGCGAGAACGAGGCGTTGGGGACGACGTTCGTGATCATGTACGGACCGACGCCAGGGGGCGGGTTGTTCGGTTCGTTGGTGAACGGCGTCCCGGTCGGGACCAGTCCGAGCGAGGGGAACGCGAGCACGTTGTCGAACGCCCCATAGGCCGAGTTCAGATGAATCGTTATCTGCCCGGTGGCGTCATTGGTCGTGATTCCCGAGATCGTCTTCGCCTTGCCGGTCGAATACGCCGTGGCGCCCGCAATCTGGGCGGTGATGAACTGGCCGGAGCCGCCCCACGGAATCTTGATCGCGCGCTCGACGGTGTATGTGAAGTCGCTCGCCTTGACCGGCTTCCCGTTCGAGAACACGAGCCCCTTGCGCAGCGTGACCGAGTAGGTCTTGCCTCCGTCTGTGATCGCGGGCAGCGCCGTCGCGAGGCCCGGGATCACTTGACCTCCGGCGGAGCCGTTGGCGTGCGCGTAGGTGGTGAGCCCGGTGTACGCGAGCCAGTCGGGCTCGGCGGCCTGGGTCGTATAGCCCATGCCCGGGTCGAGCGAGTCAGGCGCGGTCCCCATGAGCAGCGTGACGGTGCCGCCGTTCTTGGCAGTGGACGGCGAAGTCGAGCTCGGCGTCGATGTCGTCTTGCTGGACGAGCTGCCGCACGCGGCCACTACGATCGACGCGGCCAGAGCTATCGCCGCGATCCGCGCCGGTTTGTTGTACCTCCTCATTGAGCCTCCTCCTCGAGGGTCGATGGTCAGGGGAAATCTAGTCGAACCGCGCAAAGCGCGCTTTCGCGTCGAGCTTTCCCTAATCAATCCGCAACACGCGGGAGGGGACCGTGCAGGGTGTCGTTGCCGGTTGTGGCCGTCCGGGCTTAGGGTGTGCGCGTGGGAAAGACGGCCATTCGGTTCGCGATCATCGCGTGCTTCGCGGCGTTCCTCGCCTCGCCGGCGCCGGCGGGCGCGGTCGGGGTGACCTGGATGAAGGGCTTCGCCGCCCCGGGTACTCCGGCGAAGTACGACAGGGTCGGGGTGATCAAGGTTGGCCCGGCCTCGGCTGAGAACGTGCTCGTGCTCGAGCCCGGGACTTCCGCGGGCGCGGCCTACTTCGTCCCGCTCGCTCGGTGGATCGCCTCGACGGCGAAGGGCTGGCAGGTGTGGTCGGTCGAGCGGCGCGAGAACCTGCTCGAGGATCAGTCGGTGCTCAATCTGGCCAAGGAGGGCAAGGCCAGCCCGGCGGAGGTGTTCAACTACTACCTCGGGTGGCTCGCGAACTCGAAGATCAAGCGCCACATTCCCACGAGCGACCTGAGCCTGAACCTGGCATTCGCCAAGCGGTGGGGCATGAACGTCGCGGTCCAGGACCTGCACCGGGTGATCGGGGCTGCCAAGCGCCTCGGCGGCAAGATAGTTCTCGGCGGTCACTCGCTCGGTGGCGCGGTCGTCACCGCCTATGCCACGTGGAACTTCTCCGGCCGAGCGGGCGCCGACGACCTGGCGGGGCTGGTCTACGACGACGGCGCGAGCTTCCCCGGGGAGAGGGCGGCGCAGGCATCCGCGGCGTTGCAGAAGCTCGACGCCCCGGCGCAGACGCCGTGGCTGTCCTTCGGCGGGATCAGCGCTCCGTTCGCGGGCCTGTTCAACGCCATTGGGTCGCTCGGCGCGCGGATAGCGCCCGACATCCCGTCGCTGGGGCAGACGTTCCCGTTGCTGCCCGCCTACCTTAAGCCGCCGGTGCCGGTCACGAACCTCGCCGAGTACGGCTACGCCTTGAACGTGGGGACCTCGCCGATGTCCCTGAGCGCCGCCCAGGCCCACCTCGGCAAGGGCGTCTCCGCGCGTACGATCCACGGCTACCACACCTGGGACGGCAGCGGTGCCCTCACCCCCATCAAGCGTTTCGCCACGATGTTCTCGGGACTCGGGATGCTCGGCGTCGACGGCACCGAGTGGTACTTCCCCCAGCGATTGACCGACGACACCGCGGCCGTGGGCAACGGAATCGCGAACCCCGCCCAGAGCGTCCTCGACGTGCACTCGACGATGGGCCGCCACCTGCCGAAGACCCTCAAGATCTACGCGTTCGGCGCGGCGCTCGGCGGGGCTTTGGTTCCGGCGGCAACGGTGGCGCTGGCAAAGCAGTCCGGCATCCCGATGCGCAACCTGACGCTGCTCAACCGCCAATCGACGTACGCGCACAACGATCCCGCCGGCGCGTTCCCGCACAACGTCTTTTTCACCAACCTCGTGCGGTTTCTGGGCAAGGTCGCGCAGCTGGCACCCTTGCCCGGTGCGCGCCATCTGCACGGTCTGCAGTGATCCTGCGCCACCCGGCGCGTGGCGCTGTGGGTGCGGCGGCCCGCTCGACCTGCCCGAGGTGCCCGCGGCGCCTCTGGCCGAACTGGTACCGGGGACCCGAACGCCATCTGGGCCAGGAGGGCTGTGGCGCTACCGCGCCTGCATCCCCGTGGGGGATGACATCGCGGCAAGGCTGACGCTCGGCGAGGGCCACACACCGATCGTGTCCGCCGGGAGCGACCTTGAGGGGGTCGCGCTCAAGCTCGAGTTCGTGTTCCCGACACTCTCCTTCAAGGACCGAGGGGCGGTCGTCCTGATCGCCTCCGCGGTGGAGCGCGGAGCCCGGCGAGTGGTGGCCGACAGCAGCGGCAACGCCGGCTCCGCGATCGCCGCGTACGCGGCGCGCGCCGGCCTCGAATGCCAGGTGTTCGTCCCGGCGGCGATCTCGGCGCGCAAACGAGCGCAGATCCTCGCCTACGGGGCATCGCTCGAGTGCGTGGCCGGCGACCGAACCGCCGCGGCGGAGGCGGCGATCGCGGCGGTCGCGCGCACCGGAGCCACGTACGCGTCACATATCTACAACCCGTACTTCCTCCAGGGCACGAAGACGTTCGCGTTCGAGCTGTGGGAGCAGCTCGGACGCGGTGTGCCCGACGCGGTGATCGTTCCCGCCGGCAACGGCACCCTGGCGCTCGGTGCGGCGCGCGGGTTCAGCGAACTGCAAGCGGCCGGGCTGATTGAACGCGTGCCGGCGCTGATCGCGCTCCAGAGCGAGTGTTGCGCGCCTCTTGCCCAGGCGTGGACGATGGGATCGCGCGAGCCGGTCGACGTGGAGGTCACGCCGACGAGCGCCGAGGGAATCGCGATCCCCCGCCCGGCGCGCGGGGCCCAGATCCTGGCGGCCGTGGCCCACAGCGGCGGGTGCGTGGTCAGCGTCCCGGAGGTCGCCATCGAACCCGCGCAGCGCGACCTGGCGGCGCGGGGGCTGTTCGTCGAGCCGACCGCCGCGCTGGTGTGGGCCGGGCTCCTCATCGCGCGCCACCACCCGGCGGTACGCGGAATCGCGGTGGAGAGTGAAGGATGGACCGTGGCACGGGCGTTGACCCGAGGAAACGTGGCCGTTCCTCTGTGCGGGTCCGGCTTGAAGTGAGGGCGTCGCGTTTTGAGGTCGAAATTCGACCTTAAAACGCAACGCCCCGCGGGCGCTCGGTCGAAGGCGTCCTTACCGAGTTACGGTGTGTAGTTGTACGTGTGGCATGGCCGTCCGCTGCATACATCGACGACCGCGCCGCCCGGCTGAAGGAAATCGGACTTCTGGACCCGAGCCGCCGGGGTGTTCCGCACGAACTCGTGCGGATCGTGGTTGGTGGGGGTGTCGAGCGGCGGGAGGTTCGCGAGCGGCGGTTCCGCCACCAACCCCGGCCCGGCGTCCCAGATCACGATCGCCGAGCCGCGATACGGGTAGCGGTGGATCGCCGGCACTCCGAAGAACAGGTTGCGATCACGCGAGCGGTCGGGATCGAGGGCCGGCTCGTGCACGGCGGCGCCAATCGTCCGCGCCTCGACCGCCGCCGCGTACATGCTGACCTGGTGGTCGCCGTACGCGATCTGCATGAGCACCGTGTGCGACGGCGTGTCGGGCAGCGGGTGCGAGGTCATGAACTCGGCGTAGCCGTCGGGGTCGCCGCGATCCCAGAGCTGCTGGATCAGGTCGAGGATCACCGGATGCATCGACGAGTCCGGATACGAGCCGTAGAGGATCGCGCCGAACGGTGCGAAGTCCGTGCTGCGGGTGACCAGCACGTTGCCGTAGTTCATCCCGGAGACCCCAAGCACGGCACGGCGGAAGTCGGGCGCGACCGCGGTGGTCAGGCCGCCCTCGATCCCACCCTGGGAGTTGCCGTCGTAGAACAGGTTCGAGGTCTCGATCACCGCGCGCCCGTCGGCCTGGAAGGCGGCGTTGGACGCGAAGCCGTGCCGGTTCAGCATCGCCCGCCCCAGGAACAGCGTGTTCAGCACCCCCTGCTGGAGGCGATCGACGGCGATCGGGAACAGGTTGAGGTTCTTCACCGCGCCGGCGTCGAAGGCAGTGTCCCCGGACGCGAGGCCCCACCAGTCGGTGGCGCAGAAGACGATGTTGTGCTCGGTCGACATCGCCTCGACGTTCGTGGCCTCGATCTCGGCGTGGGAACCGAGCAGGCCGTGCCCGTAGAGCGAGATCCGCGCCGGGTGCGACGGGCTCGCCGAGGCCGGGATGATGCACTCGAACGGAGCGGTGGCCACGTTGCCCGGTATCTGTGTGGGCAGCGCGTCGGGTCGACTGGAGCTGTAGTGAAAGCCGGTGGTCGCGGTCGCCCCACACGTGACCAGATAACACGGCACGCTGAACGTGCCCTTGACGTCGCGCAGCTGGGGCGTCAACGACCCGGTGCTGTCGATCGTGAACGCCGGCGAGCGCCCCTGGACCTTCCCGTCGGCCAGGTTGTGGTCGCCGAGCTGGGCAAACGCGGCGTTTCGGATCGAGAGCAACCGCGAGGTCAGGCTCCGCTCGGAGCCGACAGTGAAGTCCCACGCCTCGTACAGGTTCGACCGACGGACGCCGGCACGCGCCAGGGCGGCGAAGATCCGCGCATAGCGACCGCGCTCCGCGCGCAGCGCCGGCGGGAGGCGCCGGCCGTCGCGCAGCTTCGCGAACCACGCCGGCGCGCCGATCACGTGTCCGCTCGCGTCGCGCAGATTCCGGAGCGCCACCACGTACGTGTGACCGTCGAGGAAGTCGACGCCGGGATGAATCAGGAGATCGGTGTTCTGGGGCGAGGACGCGTTCGCGTCGAGCTCTGACCAGATCAGCTGCCGCCGCCCCGTGCTCTGATCGATGATCACGATCGGAGCCCCCGGCGCGAATGCCCGCCCCATGTTGGCCAACGAGACCGCCCCGGTGCGGGCGAAGGCCTGAGCGTTGTCGAGTCCGGGCACGTGCACGACCACCGCGCTTCCGGGGCTGAAGCCGTCGTTACGATCGTATTCGGCCACGCTGATCCGCTGCCCGCTCGTGTTGACCGGCATCGCGCCGGCCGGCAGATGCACCCGCAGCCCGGTCGGGGTGGAGCGATCCGGCCGCGTGAACAGATTGTTCGGGAAGGGCAACAGGCATGGCGATGCCCCGAACGGCTGGCAGTCGGCGGCGGGAGTGCTGCCGGCGCTCGCGCCCGCCCCCGTGGCGAACAGTGCCACCACAACACTGGTCCCCACCAGGCCGGTCAACAGCGAGAGCATCCGTGCGAAGCGATTACTGGACATCCGTCTCCTATCAGGTGTTGAACGACGCATCAGGGTAGCGGCGCCGGAGGGGTTTACGCGTTTCCGGCCACGCCTCCCAGGTACGGTGAACACATGAAGGGGCCGAACGGTTCGGTGCACGCGAGACCCGCCGGCAGCCCGGCGCGCCGCCGCCGCGCTGATCGCCGGCGCCGAGCACGCAAGCCGGCGCCGGCGCGGTCTACCCCTTGTACGTGCGGCACGGTTCGCCGCGAAGCCCCTTGCAGGGCGGGAACCCCGTCGGCACCCTGATCCCCGGGACGACCGGGAGCACGACCCGCGAGGGCATCGAGGGCGAGAACGCCACCGCCACCGTGGCCATGCCGCGGGGCACCGTTTGGGCGAAGCTCCACACCGGTTGATCGCCGCTCGGGGCGCTGATCGTGATCCGGATCCGGGAGCCCGCGCGGTAGACGTGGCCCTCGTAGTAGAACGGCACCGTCAGCTGCACGAACCGGCCTCGCGGCATCGGTGCGACGTCGCTGCGGCGGAAACTCGGGACCGGCTCGAGCAGGCTGCTGTACGCCCTGTCGAGCTTGCGATCGCTCGCGCGCAGCCATCCATCCTGGACGAACACCTCCTGGCCATCGGGGCGCACCTCGGAGATCGTCACCTGGAGGTCCACGTCGGGCGTCGAGGAGCGCACCCAGGCCTGGAGCGCGCCGGCGCCCACGACCGCGGTGTTGCCCCTCAAAGGAGCGGTGATGTACGACACAGAGGTGCCCGGCGGGTTCTGCTCCCAACGGTAGGCCGGGGTCGCGCCCCACAGCCCGCCGGCGCCGTCGTTTCCGGCGAAGTCGGTGGGCGGCCGGGCGTCCTTGCGCCACGTGAACGTGTCGTGGCCGGCGGCGCGCGGCGCGGCATCGCGCAACGCGCCCCCCGGACCGAGATACCAGAACCGCGCGCGGGTGCCCGGCAGCGGGAACTTGGCAAACGCCTGCTCGAACGCCGGATACGGCAGCCCGGGCGAAGGGCCACCAGCCCCGTTCTCGAACAGGATCCGCACCGACGGCAGCCGGTTGAACGCGGACAGCGCGGCGGCGTAGCTCGACATCCCCTGGATCGGATCGCTGTTCGGGAACGTTACCCCCGGGATTCCCATCGCGGTCTCGTAGAGCACCGGCGCCAGCGCCCGCATGGACGCGGGCACGTTTGGCGCCTGGCGCGCCACGTACAGCTCCAGAAAGTCGTACCACCGCACGAGCGTGTCCGGATCGAGGGAGTCCGCGTGTACGCCGTTGGTGAACGTAAACCACTTGCGGCTGGTGCCGGTGAGGTGCTCGGCGAGGGCCGCGCAATGCCCGCCGGTCTGCTCGTCGGTCCACTGGCACGCCATGTACACCGGCGCCTTGATCTTGTGCACGAACGTGATCGGATCCATCGGGTCGGCTACCGACGGGACGTAGTAGCGGTTGGCGAAGATCTTCCGTACGAGGTGGACCGCCTCGGGGTGTAGGGCCTGGTTGGCCTTGCACGTGGTGTCGCCCTGCTGGATCCGCCGAAGCGCCCACGGCTGGCCGCCGGTCGCCGAAGCGGGCAGCGCGTCGTGGTCTCGCTCGGCCGCCCACGAGAGCGCGAACCCGGTGTTGAGGATCCCGCCCGGGTACAGGGTCGTGATGCTCGAGTCGATCACCGACAGCGGCGTGATCGCGGCCAGGTCAGGGGGGTTGGTCGCCCCAACGAACAGCTGGCTGATCCCCCCGTAGGAGATCCCGAGCATCCCCACCTTGTGGTGGAGGACCCACGGTTGGTGGGCCACGGTCTCGATCACGTCGTATCCGTCGAGGCGCTGCAGCTCGTCGAAGTAGTCGAACGCTCCGCCCGAGCAGCCCGTGCCCCGCATGTTGACGTCGACGACCGCGAACCCGAACAGGTTGGCGATCTCGGCGATGCCGTTGTCGGGTCCGTTGTAGGGATCGGCGTAGCCATAGCCGGCGTACTCGATCAGCGTCGGATACGGGCCCGACCCTGCGGGCAGGCGCACGTCGATTGCGAGCTTCGTGCCGTCGCGGACGGTGAGATAGCCGTAGCCCGAGGCGGGAATCGGCTGGTTGTAGATGCGGGTGTTGGGGGGAGCCGAGCGATCCGGGAGAACCGCAACTGGCGGCGACGCCGCAGCCCGGTTGGCGGTCGCGACCCGGTAGCCGCCCCCGGCCGGGACGTCGCGGTACACGATGCCCCCGAGCGCGCCGGCGCGCAGGCTCTCGACCACCCGGCCGCGACGATTGAGGAGCACGAGGCGCTG
>JAFASF010000343.1 GCA_019244745.1 Solirubrobacterales bacterium
TGGAGGAGCGTGCGCCGTGGCAGCTGGCGCGGGACCCCGCTGCAGGCGAGCAGCTCGATCAGACTTTGGCGTCGCTTGTCGAGGGGGTGCGGGTCTTGAGCGTGCTCCTGCACCCCTACATGCCGGCGACGACCGAGCGCCTCCTCGAGGCGCTCGGCGCTCCCGATCTCGAATATGAGAGCGCGGTGTTCGCGGCCTCGGGTGATGGCGGTGCGGTGGTCGCGCTCGAGCCGCTGTTCCCGAAGCGGGCTTGATCGCACCATCCCCGACGGGCGTGATCGACAGCCACACCCACCTGGATTTCTGCGAGCCGCCGGACGCCGAACTGGTCGCGCGCGCCTCGCGCGAGGGTGTTTCTCGGATCGTGACCGTTGGGACGACTGGGGCCTCTTGCCGGGCCGCGCTTCAGACCGCCGAGGACTTCCCGCAGGTGTATGCCGCCATCGGCCGCCACCCGAACGAGGCCACCGGCTTCGACGACGCCGATCTCGCGGAGCTCGAGGCGCTGGCGGCGCACCCGAAGTGCGTGGCGATCGGCGAGACCGGTCTCGACTTCTACCGCGACTATGCCCCGCGGACCGACCAGGAGCGGGCGTTCGAGGCGCAGATCGGGCTGGCGCGGTCTTGCGGGAAGCCGCTCGTGATCCACACGCGGGCGGCGGAGGACGCGACGTTGTCGACGTTGGAGTCGCTGGCGGGTGGGGTGCGGGTGATCCTCCACTGCTTCTCGATGGTCTCGCGCGTCGAGGAGTGCCTGGCGCACGAGGAGTGGTGGATCTCGTTCGCGGGGAACGCGACGTACCCGAAGGCTGACGCGCTGCGGCTCGCGGCGCTGCGCGTTCCCGCCGAGCGGTTGTTGGTCGAGACCGACGCCCCCTTCCTGGCTCCCCAGGCGGTGCGGGGCAAGCCGAACGAGCCGGCAAACGTGGTGCACACGGCGCGGGCGCTCGCGGTCGAGCGCCGGGTGCCCTACGAGGAGCTGGAAGCGGCGGTGGAGCGCAGCGCCGCCGCGGTGTTCGGATGGTGAGCGCTCGGCGCGCCCGCGCGCTCGGCCAGAACTTCCTCGTCGACCGCAACATCCTGGATGTGATCGAGCGGCTGGCGGGGGTCGGCGACGACGATGTGGTGCTCGAGATCGGCGGGGGTCTTGGCGTTCTGTCGCAGCGCCTCGCGGCGCGGGTCGGGCATCTGCACGTGATCGAGGTCGACCCGGCGCTCGAACCGCAGCTGCGTGACGTTCTCATGAGTTACGAGAACGTCACGGTCCATATCGCCGACGCGCTCGAGCTGGACCTGGCGGCGCTGTCGCCCGGTCCGACGAAGGTGGTCGCGAACCTGCCGTACTCGATCGCCGCCACCGCGATCTTGCGGACGATCGACGAACTACCGGGCGTTGATGACTGGGTGGTGATGGTGCAACGCGAGGTGGGCGAGCGGCTGGCGGCGGCTCCGGGTACGTCGGCATATGGAATCCCGTCGGTGCTGGCGCAGCTTGCGTGCGAGGTGCGCGTGCTGCGCCCGGTGGGGCGGCACGTGTTCCGCCCGGTGCCGAACGTCGACTCGGTATTGGTGGGGTTGCGGCGTTTTGGTCCCGCGGCTCCGCCGGGGGTGCGCTCGGTTGTGCAGGATGCGTTCGCGCACCGGCGCAAGGCGCTCGCGGGATCGCTGGCGCTGTCGCCGGGCGCGGGTTCGGATGTGCGCTCTCGGGCTCGTGCCGCACTGGTCGAGCTTGGGCATCCTCCGGGGGAGCGCGCCGAGCGCCTCTCGCCCGAGGAGTTTCGCTCGCTGGCCGCGCTGCTCGAGCGATGAAGCTGCGCGCGCTCGCGCCCGGGAAGGTCAATTTGTGTTTGTTCCTGGGAGGGGTACGCGACGATGGATTTCACGCACTGGTGAGTTTGATGGAGAGCGTGTCGCTCGCGGACGACCTGTCGCTTACGACGCTCGAGGGGAGCGTTGACGAGGTCGTCTGTCCCGGGGTCGACGGGCCGAACCTGGTCGCGGCCGCGGTGGCGGGGCTGCGGTCGGGTGGCTGGGACGGTCCGGCGGTGAGGATTGTGGTTCGGAAGCGGGTTCCGGTCGCCGGCGGTATGGGCGGGGGTTCGGCCGATGCGGCGGCTGCGCTGCGGCTGGCCGCGCGCGTGCGGGAGCCTTTGGCGCGCGTGCTCGCGTCTGAGGCCGCCGCGCTCGGGGCCGACGTACCGAGCCAGCTGGCTCCGGGGGTGAGCATCGTCACCGGCGCCGGCGAGGTCGTAGAGCGGGTCGCGGCCCTTGCACCGCACGCGTGGTTGATCGTGCCCCAGCCGTTCGGGCTCTCGACCGCCGAGGTGTACCGCGAGGCGGACCGGTTGGGGTTGGGGCGCTCGCCCGGCGACCTCGATCGGCTGCGGGGTGACGTTCGTGATGTTGTCGCGCGGCCGGGCGCGACGCCGGCGCATGAGCTCCTGGTCAACGATCTTCAGCCCGCGGCGCTCTCCTTGCGACCGGAGATCGCCGACGCGCTCGACGCGGTCCTGTA
>JAFASF010000385.1 GCA_019244745.1 Solirubrobacterales bacterium
GAACAAGTTCGAACAGGAACGCAGCGCGCAGCTTTTCGGTCGCGCCTACGACACGCCGGCGATCGCTCTGCGGTTCTTCAACGTCTACGGCCGAAACCAGGCCCTGTCCAATCCGTACACCGGCGTCCTGGCGATCTTCGCCTCGCGTCTGCTCAATGACCGGCCACCGATGATCTTCGAAGACGGCGAGCAGCGGCGCGATTTCGTCTCGGTGAACGATGTGGCCCGCGCGTGCGTGCTCGCACTCGAACGCCCTGCCCTCCAGACCGACGCGATCAACGTGGGCAGCGGCACCAGCGTGACCGTGCGCGGCATCGCCGAGCGGCTGGCCCGGATCCTGGGCAAGGCGCACATCGAGCCCGAGGTCACCCACGAGTACCGGGTCGGCGACATCCGCAACTGCTTCGCCGACATAAGCAAGGCCCGGGAGGTCCTGTCGTTCGAGCCTAAAGTGGCACTCGATGACGGAATCCGCGACCTCGCCGAGTGGCTCGAAGGCCAGGTTGCCGATGATCGGGTCGAGCAGGCTCGCCAGGAATTGACATCCAGGGGGCTCACCGTTTGAGCCGGATCGTCGACACGATCCGGCGCGCGCCGGCGCCCGAGCCTCGGCCGCGCGGCGGCGGTCCGCCGCGGGCGCGGAGAGGGGCCATGCCCGAGCTCGGCGTCGTCCAGTACTTCCACCTCGGCGACTACGACGCCGCGGAGCGGGCGCTGGACGCGCTGTCGCAGCTGCCGATCAAGCAGCTGCGCACATCGATCTCCTGGTGCGACTGGCTGCGTGAGGGAGGCGAGGAGTGGTACCGCTGGCTGCTGCCGAAGCTGACCTCGCGGATCTCCGTGCTGCCTTGCGTTCTCTACACGCCGCCTCACCTCGGCCTGCTGCCGAAGACCTCCTCGCCCCCGAGGGACCCCCAGGCGTACGGGCAGTTCGTGGAGGCGGTGCTGCGGGAACACCTCGAGAGGTTCCCGTACGTAGAGCTCTGGAACGAGCCGAACAACTACATCGAATGGGACTGGACGGTCGACCCCGAGTGGACGATCTTCGCCGAGATGATCGCGGGCGCGGCGTCGCGCGCGGCGAAGCTGGGCGTCAAGACCGTGCTGGGTGGGATGAGTCCGTTCGACCCCAACTGGCTTGATCTGATGTTCACGCGCGGCGCGCTCGAGCACGTCGACGTGATCGGGGTGCACGGCTTTCCCGGCACCTGGGAGGCCGTGTGGGAGGGCTGGGACGCGCACGTCGCGCGGGTCCGCGAGGTGATCGGCCGCCGGGGCGGCGCCCAGCGGATCTGGGTTACCGAGGCCGGCTACTCGACCTGGGCCAACAACGAGTTCGGGCAGCTCACGACGATGGACGAGTTGATCCACGCCCCGGCGGAGCGCGTCTACTGGTACTCACTCGAGGATCTCGCGCCGGAGCGCGAGACGCTGGACGGCTTTCACTGCGACGAGCGCGCGTACCACTTCGGGCTGCGCCGTAACGGCGGGGAAGCGAAGCTGCTCGGACGGGTGCTCGCCGCCCGCGGCGTCCCCGGAGTCCGGGAGATGGTGCGGTTCTCCTCGCCGCGCGGAGCGCCGGCCCGCGGCAGCGTGCTGATTACCGGCGGCGCCGGGTTCATCGGCACCAACCTCGCGGACCGGCTCGCTCGAGACGGGACACCCGTGACGATCCTCGACAGCCTGGCCCGTCCCGGCGTCGAGCAGAATCTGCGCTGGCTCAAGCGCAAGCACGGAAGGCTCGTCCGCGTCGAGGTGGGTGATGTCCGCGACACGTTCGCCCTGCGCCGCGCCATCAAATCTTGCGAGCGGGTGTTCCACCTGGCCGCGCAGGTCGCCGTCACCACCAGCCTCGAGGACCCGCGCGCTGACCTCGGAGTGAATATCCAGGGCACGATCAACGTCCTGGAGGAGGCGAGGCGGCTAACCGATCCGCCTGCGGTCGTGTTCACCTCGACGAACAAGGTCTACGGACGACTCGATCGACTGGAGCTCCGCCGGCGTGGCGAGCGCTACGAGCCGGTCGACGAGCTGATCCGGTCCCGGGGAATCGCCGAGCGCCAGGCGCTCGAGTTCTGCAGCCCCTACGGGTGCTCCAAGGGGGCAGCAGACCAGTACGTGCTCGACTATGCCCACAGCTACGGACTGCCCACGTGCGTGTTCCGGATGAGCTGCATCTACGGGCCGCATCAGCAGGGAACCGAGGATCAGGGCTGGGTGGCTCATTTCGTCCTCAGCGCGCTGCGCGATGACCCGATCACCGTGTTCGGCGACGGCCATCAGGTCCGCGACCTGCTCTACGTCGAGGACCTGGTCGACGCGCTGCTCGCCGCGTCCACCAACCGGCCGGCCCTGACGGGCCGGGCGTTCAACATGGGCGGGGGAGTCGCCAACGCGACCAGCGTCTCCGAGGTGATCGAGATGATTGGGACCCTTCACGGGGAGCAGCCAAAGACGATGGGCGCGGCCTGGCGCGTCGCTGACCAGCGCTACTTCGTCTCCGACACCTCCGCGTTCGGTGCGCTCACCGGATGGAAGCCGCGGGTGCCGCTCGCGAGCGGCCTGCGCGCGCTGTACGAGTGGCTCGCCGGCGAGCACGAGCAGCAGCGGCCGCTGCTGGTCGCCGCAGCGACGCAATAGAGGCCATGCGCGCAGCGGTTCTGAGCGCCCCAAGGGAGCTGGTGCTCGCGGAGTGCCCGCCGCCCGACCCCGGACCGCGGGAGGTCAGGGTGAGGCTCGAAGGGGCCGGCATCTGCGCCTCCGAGCTGCCGCTGTGGGAGGGACGCGAGTGGTTTCGCTACCCCCGGGATCCCGGCGAGCCTGGGCACGAGGGCTGGGGCAGGATCGACGCGGTGGGTGGACAGGTGGCGAACCTGCGGGCGGGACAGCGGGTTGCGGTCATCTCCCACCGCGCCCATGCCGAGATGGACGTGGCCGAGGCCGCCCACGTCGTCTTGCTCCCGGACGCGCTCGGCCACGGCTCGCCGTTTCCCGGAGAGCCGTTCGCATGCGCGGTGAACGCCATGCGCCGCGTCGCCGTGCAGCCGGGGGAGCGCGTCGCGGTCGTCGGCTGCGGGTTCCTGGGACTGGTGTTGGTTCAGCTGTCCGCGGCATCCGGCTGCGAGGTGGCCGCGATCTCGCGCCGGACCACGGCGCTCGAGCTCGCGCGGGGGAGCGGGGCGGCGAGCGCATGGCGCCCCGGAGAGCGTTCGCTCGAACGACAGAGGCCGTTCGACGTCGTCTTCGAGGTGACCGGGCATCAGGAGCCGCTCGATCTCGCCGCCCGCCTCACCCGGGTGCGAGGACGGCTGGTGATCGCCGGCTACCACCAGGACGGGCGCCGCTCTGTGGATATGCAGCTGTGGAATTGGCGGGGCTTGGACGTCATCAACGCGCACGAGCGCGATCCCGCCGCGTACGTGGCCGGCCTTCGGGAGGCCGTCGCCGCGGTGGAGTCGGGGCGCCTGGATCCCGGGCCGCTCCTCACGCACCGGTATCGCCTCGAGGAGCTCGCCGAGGCGTATCGGATCTCCGCGGCGCGACCCGAGGGATTCATCAAGGCGGTGTGGTGCGATGCCTGACCCGCGGCCGCGCCTGGGCTTCCTGGGGGTGGGATGGATCGGCAGGCATCGTATGCAGGCCGTCCAGCGCGCGGGCGCAGCCCACATCGCGGCGATCGCCGACATCGATCCCGAGGTGGCGCACGCTGCGGCCGCCACCGTGGGCTGCGCGGATGTCTGCCCCGATCTCGAGGAGCTGCTGTCGCGGGATCTGGACGGGGTGGTCATCGCCACACCAACGGCGCTGCATGCACGCCATGTGAGTGCGGTGGTGGGGCACGGGATCCCGGCCTTCTGCCAGAAGCCGTTGGGGCGCACCGCCAGCGAGTGCCGCGAGCTGGTAGAGCTCGCGCGCAGCGCGGACGTGCGGCTCGGAGTGGACATGTCCTACCGGTACCTGGCCGCCGTGCGGGCGGCGCTGACGGCGCTTCGCGCGGGGACCATCGGCGAGCCCCACGTCGCCGAGCTCGTGTTTCACAACGCGTACGGACCGGATCGAGAGTGGGCGCGAGATGCCGCGCTGGCCGGAGGCGGCGCCCTGGTCGACCTCGGCTGCCATCTGGTCGATCTCGCCCGTCTGTTCTTCGGAACCGTCGCCGCGGACCGCGTCCACGCGGACCTGTTTGCATCCGGCGCGCGGCTCGGCCCCGATCCCTCGCGGGTGGAGGACTTGGCGCTGGCCCAGGTGACGCTGACCGACGGACGGGTGCTGCGTATCGCCTGCTCGTGGTGGCTGCCCGCGGGTACCGATGCGCTGATCGAGGCGTCGTTCATCGGCCACGGACGCGCCCTCACGATCCGCAACGTCGGGGGGTCGTTCTACGACTTCGAGGCGCTGCTGGTGGAGGGCCGCCGCTACCGGCGGATCTGTGAGCCTCCCGACGATTGGGGCGGTCGGGCCCTGGTCGAGTGGGCGTCGCGGCTGTCCTGTGACCGCTCGTTCGATGCCGAGGTGGAGCAGCAGGTGGACGTCGCGCGGGTGATCGACCAGATCTACGGGAGGGCGGCGTGAGAGTTCTGCTGGTGGCGGACGTCGTCGGCGGAGCTGGCACGTTCGTCGGCGAGCTGACCCGCGCCCTGACCGTAGGCGAGACGGAGGTTCATCTAGCCCTGCTCGGCCCGCTGCGGCGCCGGAGTGAATTCCAGCGGCTCCGCGCGAGCTCGTGCGAGCTGCGCGACCTGCGCCTGGAGTGGATGGAGGAGCCGTGGGCGGATGTCGAGGCGGTGGGCGAATGGGTGGAGGAGCTGCGCGAGCTGCACCGTCCCGACCTGATCCACATGAACACCTTCGCGCCGGTCCTCTCCCGCGCGGTGCCGGTGCTTCTCACAGTGCATTCATGCGTGCTGACGTGGTGGCGCGCCGTTCACGGGCGGCCGGCGCCCGCGGCGTGGGCGCGCTACGAGCGCCTTGCGCGGGCCGCGATCGAGCGAGCCGAACTGACCGTGACGCCGACGCGGGCTCTGCTGTCCGATCTCGTGGCCGTCTACGAGCGCCTGCCTGGGGCCAGGGTGATCCCCAACGGCCGGTCGGTCCGGCAGACCGACCGGCCGGGCGCAGACCGCCAGAGGCTGGTCGTTAGCGCAGGGCGCCTCTGGGACGAGGCGAAGAACGTCGATCTCCTCGCGCAGGCGGCCGGCGCGATTCACGGTCGCGTGGCCGTCATCGGCCCGGGGCGGGTCTCCGGCGTCGATGCGCTCGGGGCGCTCGACTCGAGCGCGGTGCTCAACTGGTTCTCGCGCGCCGCGGTGTTCGCCGAGCCCGCGCGCTACGAGCCGTTCGGGCTGGCGGCGCTCGAGGCCGCGCTATGCGGCTGCGCGCTGGTGCTCGGCGACATCCCGAGCCTCAGGGAGGTGTGGGGCGAGGCGGCGACGTTCGTCTCCCCCCACGACGCCGACGCTCTCGTGCATGCGGTCAACCGGCTGCTCGACGATCGGATTCTGCGGCAAGAGGCCGCGCGCCGGGCGCTCGCGGCCGCGGCGCGCTTCTCTCCGTCGGAAATGGCAAGCGCCTACTCGGATGCTTACAGGCAGCTGGTTGCGGCGGGGGCCCCGGCATGAACGTGAAGCTCTTCTGCCACTCGATCGTCTCCGACTGGAATCACGGCAACGCGCACTTCCTGCGCGGGGTCGCGCGCGAGCTTCGCCGCCGGGGACACGACGTCACCGTGCTCGAGCCCGAGGGCGGCTGGAGCCGGCGGAACCTTCTGCGCGAGGCTGGTCCGGCCGCGATCGAGGAGTTCCGGGCGCTGTTTCCGGAGATTCCGAGCCGCACGTATCGGCTCGAGCGGCTCGACCTCGACCGCGAGCTGCGCGACGCTCACCTGGTCCTCGTGCACGACTGGAATGAGCCCGCGCTCGTCAACCGGATCGGAGCGCACCACCGGACCCACGGCAGCTACAGGCTGCTCTTCTACGACGCCCACCACCGCGCGGCGACCGCTCCCAAGCAGGTTGCCGCCTTCGATCTCCGTGGCTATGAGGCGGTGCTCGCGTTCGGCAGTCTGATCCGCGACCTGTACCTCGAGCATGGCTGGGCGCGCCGGGCGTACGCGTGGCACGAGGCGGCCGACGCGGCACTGTTCCGGCCGATCGACGGCCGTCCACGAGCCGGGGAGATGGTTTGGATCGGGAACTGGGGCGACGGCGAGCGCACCGCGGAGCTGCGGGAGTTCCTGCTTGATCCGGTGCGAGCGCTCGAACTCGGCGGCCACGTGCACGGCGTGCGGTATCCCGCCTATGCGCGCCGGGCGCTCGACGCGGCCGGCCTCTCCTACGAGGGCTGGCTCCCCAACTACCGCGCGCCCGAGGCCTTCGCGCAGCACCGGGTCACCGTCCACGTTCCTCGAAGGGCCTACGTGCGGCGGCTTCCCGGCATTCCGACGATCCGGGTGTTCGAGGCGCTGGCGTGCGGAATCCCGCTCGTGTCGGCGCCCTGGGAGGATCGCGATCGGCTGTTCACGCCCGGCGAGGACTACCTCGTGGCGCGCGACGGGAGGGAGATGACGGGGCATTTGCGCACCCTCCTGCGTGATCCGAGCGCGGCCGCGCAACTGGCCGCCAACGGGCTGGCCACGATCCGTGCGCGGCACACGTGCGCCCACCGGGTCGATGAGCTGTTGGCGATTGTCGAGGAGTTGCGCTGATGCACATCGCGTTCTTCGGCTCGAGCCTCGTCTCCGCTTACTGGAACGGTGCGTGCACCTACTACCGCGGGATCGTCCGGGCGTTGGCGGGACGCGGGCACCGGGTGACGTTCTACGAGCCCGACGCGCTCGACCGCCAGCGCCACCGGGACATTCCCGATCCGACCTGGGCTCGGGTGGTCGTCTACGAGGCTCCGGAGGAGGCGGCGGTGCGGCGGGTGGTCGGCGTCGCGGCGAGCGCCGCGGACGTGGTCATCAAGTGCAGCGGCGTGGGAGTCTTCGATGACATCCTCGAGCGCGCGGTGCTCGACGCCCGCCGGCCGGGCGCGCTGGTCATCTTCTGGGACGTGGACGCCCCCGCCACG
Source organism: Solirubrobacterales bacterium (assembly GCA_019244745.1). Classification (GTDB taxonomy): domain Bacteria; phylum Actinomycetota; class Thermoleophilia; order Solirubrobacterales; family Solirubrobacteraceae; genus Palsa-465. The sequence goes on from JAFASF010000385.1 coordinate 7,069, forward strand.
CTGACCCGGCTGGAGCTCGAGCCCGCCGATGGCCTGCGCGCGCTGGTGCCCGACTACGACCTCGTGCTCACCTACGGCGGCGGCGCCCGGGTCGTGAGCCGCTACGAGGCGCTCGGAGCGCGGCGATGCGTGCCGATCTACAACGCGCTCGACCCCGACACGCACCATCCGGTGCCCCCCCAGGATCGGTACCGCGCCGATCTGTCGGCCCTGGTCAACCGGCTGCCCGATCGCGAGGCCCGGGTGGAGGAGTTCTTCTTCTCCGTCCTGGAGGAGCTGCCGGACCGACACTTCGTGTTGGCCGGCGCCGGCTGGGAGGATCGCGCCGGCGCGGCCAACCTGCGGTATCTCGGACATCTTCCTCCGGCGAGTCACAACGCCTTCAACTGCTCACCGCGGGCGGTGCTCAACGTGACCCGTGACTCGATGGTGGTCAACGGCTGGTCGCCCGCCACCCGCGTTTTCGAGGCGGCGGGCGCGGGCGCGTGCGTGCTGAGCGATGCCTGGGAGGGACTCGATCATTTCCTGACCCCGGGCTCCGAGGTGATCGCGTGCGCCAGCGGCGCCGACGTCGTGGCCGCCCTCGAGGACCTGGACGCAGAAAGCGCCCGCCGGATCGGTGCCCGCGCCCGCGAGCGCATCCTCGAGGAGCACACCTATGCCCATCGGGCCGAGCAATTCGAGGACCTCCTGACCTCCAGCCAGGTGGGGACGCTCGGGTGAAAGTCACGATCCTCGGCCTTTCGATCACCTCCTCGTGGGGGAACGGGCACGCCACCAACTACCGGGCGCTTGCCCGCGCGCTTCACGGCCGGGGCGACGAGGTGACGTTTCTCGAACGCGATCGCCGCTGGTACGCACAGCACCGCGATCTCCGTGATCCGCCCTGGTGCAGCGTGTTCCTGTATGAGTCGGTGCCCGCTTTGCGCTCCCGTTTCGCGGGGTTGATCGCCGAATCGGACGTCGTGATCATCGGCTCGTTCGTCCCCGACGGGGTCGAGGTCGCGCGGTGGGTGCTCGGCCGGGCGCACGGGCCGGTCGCGTTCTACGACATCGACACCCCGGTCACCCTCGCCAAGCTGCGCGGGGGCGATGATGAGTACCTGAGCGCCGAGCTCGTGAGCCACTTCGATCTGTATCTGTCGTTCACCGCGGGGCCGGCGCTCGACGCGTTGCGCGAGCAATTTGGCGCGCGACGGGCGGAACCCTTCTACTGCTTCGTCGATCCCGACGCGTACCGGCCGCTGGAGCTGGCATCACGGTGGGCGCTCGGCTACCTCGGCACATACTCCGCGGGTCGCCAGCGCGCGCTCGACGAGCTCCTGCTGGCGCCCGCGCGCCGCCTCCGCCACGCGCGCTTCGGGGTCGCCGGGCCCATGTACCCGCCGGAGATCGACTGGCCGGCGAACGTCGATCGCATCCAGCATCTGCCTCCGGGCGAGCACCCCCGGTTCTACTGCTCCGCCTCGTTCGCGCTGAACCTCACCCGGCCAGAGATGCGCGCGGTCGGCTACGCCCCCTCGGTCCGCCTGTTCGAGGCCGCCGCCTGCGGGGTGCCGATCATCTCCGACCGGTGGCCGGGCATCGAGACGATCCTCGAGCCCGGCGAGGAGATCTTCCTCGCCGACAGCTGCGAGGACGTGGTGCGGATCCTGCGCGAGACAGCGGTGGCTCAGCGGCGGGCGGTGGGGGCCGCGGCGCGGCGCCGGGTGCTCTGCGAGCACGCCGCCGAGCGCCGCGCCGAGCAGCTGCACGAGCTGGTGGGCGAGTTGGCGGGGGAGCCGGTGCAATGACGCTTCAGTCTCACGGCGGCGCGATCTCGGCTCGGGACGGGTTCGGGCGGGCGATCCGCGAGCTTGCTCCTTGGTTTCACAACCTCCACCTTCCCGACGGGCGGCAGACCGCGCCCGATCATCCGCTGGGCGACTTCCCGGCGTTCAAGTGGAACCAGCTCGAGGCTTCGCTGCCCGCTGACATGAAGGGCTTGCGGGTGCTCGACGTAGGCTGCAACGCCGGCTTCTACTCGATCGCGGTGGCCAGGCGCGGCGCAACTGTGCTCGGCATCGACTTCGACCGCCACTACCTCCGGCAGGCCGAGTGGGCGCGCGAGCAGTTCGGGCTGCCGGAGCGGCAGCTGGCCTTCCGGCAGATGCACGTGTACGAGCTCGCACGCCTCGAGGAGACCTTCGACGTCGTCCTGTTCCTAGGCGTCCTCTACCACCTGCGCTACCCGCTGCTCGCCCTCGACCTGGTCGCGCAGAAGGTCCGCGACCTGCTGGTCGTGCAGACGCTGACCATGCCGGGCGAGGAGTCGGTCGAGGCCCCGGAGGACCTGTCGCTCAGCCAGCGCGAGGTGATGCTCGGTCGGGGATGGCCGAAGATGGCGTTCATCGAACGGCGGCTGGAAGGCGACCCCACGAACTGGTGGGCTCCGAACCGGGCATGTGTGCGGGCGATGCTGCGCTGCGCGGGGCTCGAGCCGATCGGATCGCCGGGGCACGAGATCGAGCTGGCGCGGCGGGTGATGGACCCTGCTTCTCCGCCAGAGTTGACGGCGCTCCTCGGCGCCGGCACTTAGCGCGCCCCGGTGGGGGCCAGGGCAGCGAAGTGCCGCGCGCTCGGCTTGACCGTCCGCTCCTGCGAGTCACGGTCGACGGCGATCAGCCCGAACCGCTGCGCGTAGCCGTGATGCCACTCGAAGTTGTCCAGCGCCGACCAATGGATCAATCCGCGGACGTCGACCCCGTCGGCCATCGCGCCGCGCATCGCGGCGGTCGAGCGATCGATGTACTCGACGCGTCTGCGGTCATCATCGGTCGCGATCCCGCTTTCAGTGACGATCAACGGACGACCGCCGGTCACCTCCCAGGCGCGACGCAGGGTCGCGCCGATCGCTTCCGGCCAGAACTCATACCCCGCGGCGGTCACCTCAACGCCCGCCTCGTTACCGACCCAGCCCTGGGGACCGATTCGATGGCGGGTGTAGGTGTTGACACCCACGAAGTCGTCGCCACCGGCGGCCTCGAGAAACACGTCTTCACGGAGCCGGCGCACGCTCTCCACCTCGCCCTCTCCGCCCGGCAGCGCCTGCCACTCCGCCATCGCGAGCGCCAACCCGACGGGCAGGTCGGGACGGACCTCGCGGATCGCCTCGACCGCGAGCCGGTGGCCCTCGATGAACATCTCGGTCACGCGCAGCCTCGCCTCGCGATCGCGCCTGCCCGGCGGAAACACGCCCTCTTCGTATCCGAGCAACGCGGGCATGTTCGGTTCGTTGATCGTGATTGCCACGGCAGCCAGGTCGCCCAGCCGTTCGGTCACCACGGCGCAGAAGCGCGCAAATCGCTCCGGGGTTTGCCGATGCTCCCAGCCGCCGCCTCGGGCGAGCCAGCGTGGATTGGTGAAGTGGTGCATGGTGATGACGGGCAGCAGCCGGTGATCTCGGCAGCACTCGGCCATCGCCCGGTAGTGGTCAAGCCAGCGCCGCGAGTAGGTGCTCGGCTCGGGCTCGATCCGCGACCACTCGACCGCGAACCGGTAGCAGTTCAAGCCCAGATCGGCCAACAGCGCGATGTCCTGGGGATACCGGTGAAGGTGATCACAGGCCGAGCCGGAGGGCTCGGCACATCCGGAGCCGGGCGCGAGCTCCCAGTCGTGCCAGTCGTTGAGGACGTTGCCGCCCTCCACCTGGTGCGCCGAAGTCGCGGCGCCCCACAGGAAGGGAAGCGGGGAGATCCGATCGCTCACCGTGCGCTGGTCGGGCTCGAGGTGACCCGGCCCGGGCAAGATACTCGACCGGCCCGGATGCGGGTATCTGACCGTCATGCACGGCTACTCGCCAGACAAGAAACCGCTCGGCGGCTACGCCGCGCTGACCGCGGCGTTCAACGCCGGAGCCCTCGTCTACGTCGTGGCCCACCGCCGCTCGCGACGAAAGCTGCCCGGTGACCTGCCGTTCGGTGATTTCGCCCTGATGGCGTTGGGGACGCAGAAGCTGAGCCGCCTGATAGCCAAGGACCGCGTGACCAGCTTCGCCCGCAGCCCGTTCACCCGTTACACCGGCGAGGCCGGCCCGGGCGAGGTCTCGGAGGAGCCGCGGGGCAGCGGGCTGCAGCGAGCAGTCGGCGAGCTGCTCGTATGTCCCCACTGCGTCGGGCAATGGGTGGCCGCCGGGATCGTCGGGTCCTACCTGATCAGCCCCGACGCGACGCGCATGTTCGCGGGTGTGTTCGCGATCGTCAGTACCTCCGACTTCCTGCAGCAGCTGTGGGTGGCGCTCGAGAGCCGGGCGTGACCGCTTAGTGTTCGCTTTCGTAAGTACGACGACACAAAGAGGGGTCGCCGGCGGATGCATGGTGAGGACGCAGGATCCGACGTGTAGCAGCCCTACACGAGGATCCGAGGACGAAGCCAGGCGCCGCCGACCGGACGACTCGTGGGCGGCCCGCCGTTTTGGCGAGGCTGGATGCCGAGCGGGCCGCCCACGAGCGCTCGACTGTCGTCGTATTGGCGAAAGCGGGCACTTAGGGCATTAGCTCTCCGGCCCGTGGACCGCGCCGGCGGGCACGGGTTCAGGCTCCGCTGCCGGTGAGGAGCCGGCGAAGTATCCGGCGCCCTCCACGTTGATGCGCGGCAGCACCCGGTCGAGCCAGCGCGGGATCCACCAGTTGATACGGCCCATCAGAATCATCAGCGCCGGGACGAGCAGGCAGCGAACGACTGTGGCGTCGAGGATCACGGCAACCGCAAGCCCCACCCCGAACTGCTTGACCGTGGGATCGCCGTTGAGCACGAAGCTCCCGAACACGAACACCATGATCAGCGCCGCGGCCGTGATGACGCGCGCGCTGGTCACCAGGCCGGAGACGACCGAGCTCGTGTTGTCCTCGCCTGCGTGGACGTGCTCCTCGATCTGGCTGACCAGGAACACCTCGTAGTCCATCGACAGGCCGAACAGGATCGCGAACATGAACAGGGGCACGTAGGAGACGATCGGCACCGGGCCGCTCAGGCCGATCAGCCCGCTGAGCCAGCCGTATTGGAAGATCGCCGTGAGCACGCCATACGACGCGCCGATCGACAGGAGGTTCATGACCGCGGCCTGGGCCGGGATCACGAGCGTGCGGAACGCCAGGATCAGCAGCACGAAGCTGAGCGCGATCACCACCACGATCTGGAGCGGCAGCTTGCTCGAGATCTTCGACGCCAGGTCGTCGTAGGCGGCGGTCATCCCGCCGACATACGCGCGCATGTTGGTGCCCTTCTCAGCCCCGGGGATCACGCTGGCGCGCAGCTTGTGCACGAGATCGGTGGTGGCCTGCTCGGCCGGACCGTTCTTGGAGATCGTGTTGAAGTACGCCGTGGTCCCCGCTTGGTCGATCTGGGTCGGCGTGACCGAGGCGACTCCCGAGGTGGAGGAGACGTCTTTCTGGAGCGTCGCGAGCCGCGGGTCGCTGGTGCCTTGGGCCGGCGAGCCGAGCGAGACCGCGATCAGCAGGGGCCCGTTGACGCCGGGTCCGAAGTACTTCGAGATCAGGTCATAGGCGCGGCGGGCGGTGGTCGAGGTCGAGAATGCGGCCACGTCCTGTTGCCCCAGGGTGAGCGAGAACAACGGAATGGTCAGCGGAATCAGGATCGCGAGCGCCGCCAGCCCCGCGATCACCGGTCGCGCGGCGACGTCGTGTGCCCACCTGGCCCACAGCCCTCGTCTGGCCTGCTCGTCCGTCGGGGGCGTGCGGACCCTCAAGGAGTCGATGTGAGTCCCGGCGATCGCGAGCAGCGCCGGCAGCAGCGTCAGAGCGGCGATCACCGCGACCACGACCGCGATCCCGGCCATCAACCCCATCGTGGTGACCAGCGGAATCCCGGCCACAGCGAGCGAGACCAGGGCGATGGTCACCGTTCCCCCGGCAAAGAAAACAGCTCCGCCCGACGTCGCGGATGCCCGCGCGATCGACTCGCGCAGATCGAGCCCGGCGCTCAGTCCGCGCAGGTGGCGCGTGACGATGAACAGCGCATAGTCGATCCCCACGCCGAGGCCGATCATCGTGGCCAGGGTCGGCGCCACTGTCGGGACGGTCGCCACGTGACCCAGCATCCGGATGATCGCCAGGGTCGTGGCGAGAGCGACGATCGCCGTGAGTATCGGTAGCACCATGGCCACGACCGTCCCGAAGGTGAGCGTCAGGATCACCATCGCCGCGATGATTCCTATGAGCTCGCTGGACTCGGTGGACGGCTTGGACACCTTTTGGCCGAGCTGGCCCCCGGTCTCGACCTGTAGTCCGGCCGCCTTCGCGGGTTGCGCACGATCGATGATCGCCTGGGCATCGCCGACTGACAGCGAGCCAGGGGGGACCTTCAGCGTCACGGACAGGTACCCGGTCGACTGATCCTGGCTCAGCGCCGAGGCCCCCTGCGGAGTCAGGGGGTTGAGCACCGAGGCCACGTTCGGATCCTTCGCCACGTCCGCGGCGGCATCGTTGACCGCGCCTGAGTACTTGGAGTCGGTCAGCTTCCCGCTGGACGCGTGTAGAACGATTGGGCTGGTTCCGTTGGCCTGACTGGGAAACGACTTCGCCAGCGTGTCCGCCGCCTTCTGGCTGTCCGTGCCCGGCAGCGAGAGGTTGTCGTTGGTGTTGTCGCCCAGCTGGTGGGAGACCGCGACGAGCGCGAACGCGACGACGACCCAGACCGCGAGAACCAGGAAACGCTGCCGAACGCAGAACCGCGCCAGTCGATACAGCACACCGGTAATTGGCCCCGAAGCCCCTCTCTGCTCGCGTTACACCGGCGGCATCCTCGCGCCAGCGCTCCTAGGTGTCAAGCCGCGGACCCGGCCGGGTTTGCGTTTCGCCACGGCGGGAGTATGTTAACCCGCTGCAACGTGGAGCCAGCGCCACCTGGCCCATAGCCGGAAGGCGAGCCAGTCCGGCGCTCGTGGGATTCGTGCAACGCTCCGGGAGGAGGGGAGAGGTATGCGTGCGACGACTCAGATGCGAGGCGCGGTTCTCGGCTCGCGACGCGGGATCCTGGTGCTGCTGGCCACTGTCACGGTGGCGGCAGCCGTCCTGGTCCCGACGGTCGCGGGCAACGCGGCGCATTCCGCCGCCGGAGCTCCGGTCACCGGCGGGGGGACCTCTGCCACGCTCAACCTCCACTCCGCGTCCGCGTTGACGCTGGCTCTCTCTCCCGATCACCAGACGATCGCGATGAACTTCCTCGGCAACGTCTGGACCTTGCCGACCCGCGGCGGTAAGGGCGGTAAGGCAACGCGCGTGACGAGCCTCCTGCAGGACACCGCGTATCCGGATTGGTCGCCCGACGGGAAGACGATCGCGTTCCAGTCCTACAGGAGCGGGACTTTCCACATCTGGGCGATGAACCCGGACGGGTCGAACGTACGCGAGCTCACCTCGGGCTATTACGACGATCGCGAGCCGCAATTCTCGCCCGACGGCACGCAGATCGCCTTCTCCTCCGACCGGCCGCCGATCGGATCTCCGCCCGGGATCGCGACGGGCTCTTACAACATCTGGGTACTGACCCTGGCTACCGGAGAGCTCACCGAGATCACGCACGCGTCCAGCGGTCCGAACGACTACTACCCGACCTGGTCGCCGGACAGCAAGCAGATCACGTTCGTGGACACCACCCACGCGATCGAGAGCGTGGCCGCGAGCGGACAGGGTCCCGTCACGACGCTGTACTCGAACTCGGCGGACACGTTCTACTCGCCGACCTGGTCGCCGGATGGCAAGAGCCTTGCCTACACCGCGCTGGTCAACGGAGGAACGCTGACGCAGTTGTTCGTCAACGGCCAGCCGGTGTCGGGCAACGAAGACGTTTTCGCGTTCCCCGCTCGGTGGGCGTCGAACGATACGTTGATCTACGCCGCGAACGGCAAGATCCGGCAACGGAATCTCACCAGTGGTGCGGTCACCACGATCCCGTTCTCGGCCGCGGTGTCATTCAACCGGGCCTCCTACCCGCTGAAGCCCCACGACTTCGACTCAACCGCCAAGCAGCCTGTGACCGGGATCCTGACTCCGGAGCTCTCGCCGGACGGACGCCACGTCGTGTTCGTCGCCCTGAACCAGCTGTGGGAGATGACGATCGGCAAGAGGCCGCGCAGATTGACGGATGACCCGTTTGCCAAAGCGACTCCGGTGTGGTCTCCCGACGGTGAGTACCTGGCCTATTCGAGCGATCGGGACGGCCCCATGGCGATCTACATCCGCAATATGGACACAGGCCATACCCGCAGGCTGACCGCCCCCTTCACGGGAGCACAAGTAAAGCTGGCGTGGTCACCGGACGGCAACCACATCGCGTTTGAAACGGCCCTCGACAACGAAGCAGGTAGCCAGGCGCTGTATGTGGCGGACTTCCCGAGCGGCCAGTTCCGCCAGATCTTCGGCCCTCAGAACGCGACCGGCGCCGCTTACGAGATTGCCTTCGAGCCCGGAACTCCCACTTGGGGGCCCGACAGCAACACGATCGCGCTGGCGGTGCAACAGAGCTATTCCACTCGGTTCCGCGAGGGGACGAGCGAGATCCTAACGGTGAACGCGACCACGGGCGCCACGCAGATGTACGACCCGTACCCCTATCAGACACTCACCAACCGCGTCGAAGGAGACGGACCGGTGTGGTCACCGGACGGAAAGTACATGGCGTACGTCCTCGATGACGTGTTGTGGATACTGCCGGTGACTCCTAGCGGCGCACCGGCGGGGCCACCTCGGCAGCTCACCGACGAGGTGGCGGACCAGATCAGCTGGTCCGGCGACTCGCAGCACATCCTGTACGACTCGGCCGGCACGCTGCGGATGATCTCCGTCGACGGAGGCTCGCCCACGGCCGTGCCCGTCCGCCTCTCCTGGAGGCCCCGGGCAACGCCCGCGGGAGAAAAGGTGATTCACGCCGGAACGCTGTGGGCCGGCACCAGCGGCTCTCTCCAACGCAACGTCGACATCGTGGTCAGGGGCAACCGGATCCTCAGCGTCGGCCCGGCCAGGCCCCGCTCCTCCTACGGCCCGGACATTCGGTACATCGACGCGTCCAGTGAGACCGTGATCCCGGGCCTGTGGGATGCGCATGTGCACGAAGGCATGGATCAGCCCTTTGCCGGCGACCGGCAGGACCGCCTCGAGCTCGCGATGGGCGTCACGAGCGAGATGTCGATGGGTGACGAGCCCTACCGGGCCCTCACCCAGGTCGAGTCGCAGGAGTCTGGCGCAACGCTCGGCCCTCGCTACTTCTGGGCGGCCGAACCGATCGACGGCAGGCGCATCTTCTACAGCTGGATGCGTGCGGATCCCGATATGTCCGCGCTCGGCCGCGACCTGTCGCGGATCGCAGAGCTGAATCCCGACATTCTCAAGACGTACGTCCGGCTCCCGAACAGTTACGAGAACATCGCCATTGCCGCCGGTCACGAGCTCGGGCTTCCTTCCTTTTCCCACTACTTCTGGCCTGCGCTGGCGTTCGGGCAGGACGGGACGGCCCACTGGGCGACGCAGCGGCTGGGCTACCAGATCGCGGTCTCCAACAACACCGTCGCCTATAACGACACGATCCAGCTCTACGCGCGGTCTGGAATGTCGATCACGAACACGCCGTTCTTCGGCGTGCAGTATCTGACGACGGTGAACGGCCAGCCGATTCTCAGTGATCCGAGACTGAGGACGTTGCTGAGCCCGTGGCAGTATGCCGCGGCGGAACAGGAGTACGCGGCCCCCCCGCTCAGCCCCGCGCTCGAGCAGACGCTCCGCGGTTGGACCGGAGCCGACGCGAAGATCCTCGCGGCGGGGGGAACGGTGCTCGGCGGCACCGACAACCCGATCGGCTTCGGCAACTTCGGAACGGTGGTCGCGGTCAGCGTCATGGCCCACACCGGGCTGAGCAACTACCAGGCGCTGCGCGCGTTCACCGTCGAACCGGCCAAGATCATGGGGCTGTCCAACCAGCTCGGCACGATCCAGCCGGGAATGATCGCCGACATGGACATCATCAAAGGAAATCCACTGCAGAACATCGAGACGATCGCCAACGACGCATACGTAATGCAGAACGGCCGCCTGTTCACCGAGCAGGAGCTGCTCGGTCCATACGCGAACGTGCAATTGAACACGCCGCCGAGTTCCGGCGCGACGGCTGCGGTCGCGCGGGCGGAGGCCAGCACGCTCTCATACGGGAGAGTGAAGTGGCTGGCGACCACCGCCGAGCTGGGCAGGCTGCAGCGGCTCGCCGCGCTGCTCTGTCATCTCCCGAACTGATCCCGCGCGTCAGTGGCGCGCGCGCATCTCGGCGAGTCGATCGGGATCGAACTCGTCGGATCGCACCCACCGCAGCAGCGACTGCTCAGCCTCGATGACGCGATCGGCCGCGGCCGGAAGCTCCTCGGCGATCTCGAGCGGGATCTTCAGGACCCCGTGCTGGTCGGCGTGCAGCAGGTCCCCGGGGGCGACCTCGAGGCCACCGAGCTCGATCGGCTCGCCGACGGTCTCGACCCGCACGTAGGCGTGGGAGACGGACGGTCCGGCGGCGAAGAAGTGAAAGCCGATCTCGCGCGCCTGGTCGAGGTCGCGCACGGCACCGTCGGTCACGCAGCCCAGGCAATCCAGGGCGGTGAAGATCGTCGCGTGAACCTCCCCCCAGAGAGATCCGTGCGCGGGCGGATCGTCGAGGTCCTTGACCACCGCGATTCGGGGCGCCCGGACCTCGCGGACGTGCCTGTAGAGCCCCTCGTTGCCGGCGCCGGCCCAGTCGGGCCCTTGCGCGCCGCGGGCGATGATCGTCGCCGTGGCGGCGAAGCCCACCATCGGTCCGAGCTCAGGGAACATGCACCTGATGCGGCTGTTGGCAAAACCGACGTCGCGCGGCTGCACGTCGAACGTCTCGATGGCGTTGGCCAGTGTCGGAGAGTCGTAGCGCGCCAGCGCTTGGATTAGTGAGTCCACCGTCTCGGAGCCTACGTCATCCCGGCCCCCGTCCGGTTGCGCGGTCACGCCGGCCTGGGGGCGGCCAGGCTAGGCAACCCCGAGCGTCTGGCGGCGGCTGCGCTCGTCGAGCCGCCGCAGCCCAAGCTCGTCGGCGATCTCATACGCGCGCACCAGCTCCTCCGCGTGGGGGTGGCGGTCGATCTCCGGGTGGCGCTCGGTCTTGCCGGCCGGGTAATACTGGCCCATGAGGTTGACATAGGTGCCGGGACCGAGATGCTCGGCGACGAAGCGCAACACCGCTTCGGTTTCGTCGAGCAGCCCGGGCATCACGAGGTGACGAACGATCAGCCCTCGTTGGGCCAGCCCGCGCTCGTCGAGGATGAGGTCTCCGACCTGGCGTTGCATCTCGAGCACGTTGCGGCTGGCCACCTCGAAGTACTCGCGTTTGCCGAGGTATCGGCGCGTCCGCTCGCTCCCCACGAGCTTTAGGTCCGGCATGTACACGTCGACGATGCCGCCCATCAGCGAGAGGCTGTCCGGACTGTCGTAAGCGCTCGTGTTGTAGACGATCGGCAGCCGCAATCCAGCGTCGACCGCGATCGGCAGCGCCTCGAGGATCTGCGGCACCACGTGCTCGGGGGTTACCCAGTTGATGTTGTGGCAGCCGATCTCCTGGAGCTCGAGCATCATCGCGGCCAGCCGCGCCGGCGGAGCCTCCCGGCCTTGGACCTTCCACGAAACATCGAAGTTCTGACAGAACACGCAGCGCAGATTGCAGCCCGCGAAGAAGATCGTCCCGGAGCCGTTCCAACCGCGGAGGCAGTTCTCCTCGCCGAAGTGCGGGAAGTGGGAGGCCACCAGGGCGTAGCGGCCGATCCGGCACAGCCCGGGCTCGTCCGCGAGGCGGTCGACCGAACACTCCCGGGGACAGACTCGACACGGGGCCGCCAGCAGCTCGAGCGCCCGCGCCGCCCGCTCCGCCAGCTCTCCCGAGCGGTACAGGGCGAGATAGGAAGGCGCGCCGGCGCTCATCGCGACCGTGGAGCACTCTAGCGATGCGCTGGTTGCTTCGCGGGCGATCGTCGACCGGGAGTACAGTCGCATGACCCGATCCGCGAACGAGGGAGAGAGATGGCGAGCCTGCTGGACCTGACCGTCCAGGGCGACGTCGGAACGATCAGCGACGAGTCCAAGCTGCCACAGATAAAGCTGATGACACCGCTCGAGCTGTACCGGCTGTGGGAGCGGCAGAACTGGGCCTCTCACCAGATCGACCTTGAGTCCGACCGGCGCGACTGGGCGGCGCTCGGCGACCACGAACGCGAGCAGATGATGTACGGCCTGTCGGCGTTCTTCGTCGGAGAAGAGCGGGTCACCAACCAGTTCTCGGGGCTGGTACTGGCTGCCGAGGACAAGCACGAGGAGGCGTTCCTGCTCACCCAGCAGGTCGACGAGGCCCGCCACGCCCAGCACTTCAACCGCCTCTACGAGGAGGTACTCGACTTCGACGGTCAGTTTGAGGATCGACTCGATCGGGCTCGGACGTACCTGACCGACTCCTACTTCCACCTGTTCGACGGCCACCTCGTCGAGGATCACCGGAGGCTCCTCTCCGATCCCAGCAGCGTCGAGGCCAAGCTCGACTTCATCACGACCTACCACATGGTGATCGAGGGCACGCTCGCGCTCACCGGGCAGCACTTCCAGACCATGCGGCTCGAGAGGCGCGGGATCCTCCCGGGCCACCTCGAGGCGTTCAAGAGGATCGCCCGGGACGAGCACCGTCACGTCGCGTACGGCACCTGGTATCTGCAGAAGAAGGCGCGCGACCCGGAGCTCGCACGGCGCGTGCAGGACAAGCTCGTGCAGACGCTCCCGGCGGCGGCCGGGGTGATTGTTCCCCCCGGCTTCGACGCGGAGGACGAGTACGAGTACCTCGGTGCGACCGCGCAGGAGCGAAACGAGTTCGCCTACCGCGCCCTGTACAGACGGTTGAAGGTGATCGGGATCGGACTCCCTGCCGTAACGGGCTGAGCGGGCGGTGATCGGGATCGGACTGCCCGCCGTAACCGGCTGAGCGGGAGTACCACGGGCGTTCTACCCTGGTCACTGTGGCAATCATCGCCTGCCCCAATTGCAATGCACGCAATCGCGTCGGCGCGATCCCGCGGGGCGCACCACGGTGCCCTCGCTGCAAGTCCACGCTCCCATGGGTCGTCGATGCCGACGCCGACACGTTTGCGGCCGAGACGACCGCGTCGGTGCCGGTGGTGGTGGATTTCTGGGCGGCCTGGTGCGGCCCGTGCAGGATGATCTCCCCAGTGCTCGAGGACCTCGCCAAGCATCACGCCGGACACCTCAAGGTGGTGAAGGTCGACGTCGACGCCAATCCCGCGCTGACCGCGCGGTTCGGCGCGCGATCCATTCCGCTGCTGGTCGTCATCCGCAACGGACAAGAGGTCGACCGCATCGTCGGCGCCTTGCCGCGTACTGCGCTCGAGCAGCGGTTGGCGCCGGCGCTCGCCGCCTGAGACGCGCGTAGCCACGACGACCGCGAAAGCTCCGCGGCCGGTTTGGCCATCCGACATCAGGAACGCCGAATTGCGTTTCCGTTTGAACGGAGTGATAGCGTGCCGCCGAACATAACGAGCCGAGTTGCCGGACCACCCGTGGCCGGTGAGCGGGGGACCCACAGCGATCGATGGTCGCCGGGGCGAATCGCCAAAGCTCTTCGGCGTAGCGCACAGCGCGAGCCCGTCAGCTAACCCCGCAGGCTTTCGAGTCGTCCCCCAAGGGAGGAATTTCTGGACAGCGTGCGAGACCTGGGACGGGCTGAGCTGTGGCAGGAGTCGCTGGAGCGATCGCTCGCGCGCCGGGGGAAGTTGCCACGTGAGGCAACGGGGACCATCCCGCCGGGGCCGGCGAGCGAGCCCGTTGAGGCCACGCAGCCGCGGCCGGCGGGCGAGCCCGTTGAGGCCGTCCAGCCGCGGCCGGCGGGCGAACCCGTTGAGGCCGTCCAGCCGCGGCCGGCGGGGGAGCCCGTTGAGGCTCGGAGGGGCCGCCGGCAGTCCTTCCGGACGTCGGGGCGCGACCGCGCGGCCTCACGGCGGTCCTTCCGGACGTCGGGGCGCGACAGCGCGGACCGCCGACAGTCGGTTTTGATCGCGGGCACAATCGACCGCGACCGCGAGGCTCGCCGCCACTTCCGCCGGAAGACGAACGCTGCGAGGCGCTGGAAGACTCTGCTCATCGTCGCCGGGGGGCTCGGAACGCTGGCACTGCTCGCGGCTACGTTGCCGAGCCTCTTCGCCGGCGGCGGCGCCAGCGCGTCGGCGCCGGCGACGCAGGTGAACGCGCTCCGAGCTCCCGCGACCCCACTGCGCTCGGACGCTCCGCACCCGAATCCCGGCTTCGGGTTGGCGACCGGAATGGCTCGCAAGTGCCCGCTGGTCGTCCAGCCGTCCGAATATGTCAACCCGCTCGCACGTGCGCACGTGATGCCGGAGCGGATCGATCAGGGTGTCGATTACGCGGGGTCGGGATCTGTTGCGGCAATCGGTCTTGCGAAGGTGACGTATGTGGCAACGGACGGCACCGGATGGCCAGGAACGTTCATTGAGTACCGCCTGCTGGACGGCGCCGACAGCGGCTGTTACGTCTATTACGCCGAGGGCGTGACCCCGGCGCGGGGCCTCCATGTCGGCCAGAGGGTTCGCGCCGGCCAGGCGATTGCGACGATCATCCCGTTCTACGAGACCGGGATCGAGATCGGATGGGCAGCGGGCTCGAGCACCACGACCTACGCGGCCAAGGCAAAGCAGTGGACCCCCACGGACGACGCGGACAACATCCCTACCCCTGCTGGCGCGAGCTTCTCGGCGCTGATCGCCGCCCTCGGCGGCCCGCCGGGAAAGACGGAAGGTGGACCACGCCCACCCGGGTCGGGCGGCCGGCGCTCCGGAACGCGGCGAGCGCGGCCATCACGGTGAGCTGACGGCCCGCCACGGGGAGCGCTCCCACGTCAGCTTTGGGCAGTCCGATGAGTCTGCCGTACGGGAACGAGCTCGACCGCGGAGGTAACTTTGCCGCCCTCGAGCAACCCGAACTGTTCGTCGACGAGCTGCGCGCCTCCTGCCGGCCTCCCGGCGCAGACCGGCCGCAAACGCTGACTCCCTGACGGGGCGTTGGGTTTTTGACGCGCCCGGCGCGTCAAAAGCCGGTCAGTTCGAGGTGCCGGCTGCAGTGCGCGGAGTCGCATCTCTTCGTCACCGGGGCGGCGCGGATTGGCTGAGGGTGGCTGCAAGCGCCAGGGCGAGCAGGAGCAAGCCCACCTCGAGCGCGAGCGTGCGCCGAATGCTCGCGACCGGCGCCCCGGCCTCGATCCGGGGCACGACCGAACGCTGGTGATAGCCGCCGAGGGCGACGGCGCCCGTGAAAACGATGGCCTTGGCGAGCAACGTGATGCCGTAACCGCTCGTGAGCAGGGCCGACGGAGCCGGCAGCTCTCGAACAGCGATATAGGAACCGGCGAGCGCGAGTACGAGCACGCTCGGCACCGCAAGGTTCGAGAAGCGCAGCAAACACGCCCGGATGAGCGCCTCGCGGGCGGACCGGGAAAGGGGACGCACCACGCCGGCGAGGATGGCCAGCGCCACAACTCCGCCCACCCATAACGCACCGGCGACCAAATGCGCGTAGTCGGCCATGAGCGCGAGTGTGCCGCGGGAGGCGGGATGGCTCGCCCAGCTGATGCCGAACGCGATGCCAAGCGATGCGATGCCGGCGCTCGCGAGCAGCACCTCCCGTTTGCGTGGCGCGACCCACGCGCCCACGAGCAACGCCAGCACCCCTAGCCAGGCGAAGGTCATCAGCGTCCACGCCTGACCGAGGTGGGTCCCGACGCGGATGGGGATGATCTGCGTGTTGACCACGTTCAACAGCCCGCCGCCCACGATTGGGTAGGCGCCGACGAGGAACGCGAACAGCCCAGCGTGGAGCGCCAGCGTCGCGCCCGCCACCCCCACCCAGATCGCGAGCGGGGCGTCGCGTGCTCCCGAATCACCGAGCACCCGGGCCGCAGGCGCCGAGACCAGCGCTCGGAACGTCAGCGTGCCGCCGGCGAGCACCACACCGAGAAACTGAAGCCACGCCAGCAGCTCGGGTGCGACCGGGACGCCCACCCCGCTCGCCGCTGCGGGCGGGAGCGGCTTGGCCCGTACGCCAAAGCTGAACGCGCCCTCGGTCACGTGGCCGTCGTTGCTGGCGACCATCTTCCAGCGCACCGTGTAGCTGCCTGCCCGGCCCCGCCGCAATGGCACGACCACCAAATTTCCGGCCACGCGCACGGGGCCGGCCAGATCCTGGCCACCGGCGGTCACCACGGCGACCCTCGCGTATTGCGGGACGACGTCCTCGTCGTACTCCAGCGTGATCTGACGCGGTGTCGCGCCGACCACTGCGCCCCATGGAGGGGTGGTCGTCTCGAGGACCGCGTGGGCGCCGGCAGACGACGGGACGGCCAGCAGCAGTACGAGTGCGCAGCTCACGACGAAAAGCGCGCGGGTCCGGCGGCGTCCCGGGGCGCCCGCCGTAACGACGCGGGAGGGGCCTAACCTCATGACGCGGCCGCCACCGGGATCGCGATCAGCGCCAGCGCGAACCCCGCCAACGGCAGCAGGACGAGCGGAATCAGCGAAGCCCGGCGACGTCGTACGCGAACCAGGTCCAGGATTCCGGCCGCGATCAGCAGGAGTCCCATCGCCAGGTGCCAGTGCACTCCTTGTCCGGACGGGTCG
Source organism: Solirubrobacterales bacterium (assembly GCA_019244745.1). Taxonomy (GTDB): domain Bacteria; phylum Actinomycetota; class Thermoleophilia; order Solirubrobacterales; family Solirubrobacteraceae; genus Palsa-465. The sequence continues at coordinate 23,810 of JAFASF010000385.1, forward strand.
ATCAGCACGTGGATCATGAAAAGCACGCCGCAGCTCAGAAAGGTGAGCGGCAGCACGCCGTCCAGCCACGGCCGGTCGTACACGCCGCGGCGGCGCGCTAGCTCGAGCGAGCCCGCCGCGAACAGAACGTCCCCCCACAGGAAGTGCACGAGCATGTCGTGCACGACGTCGGCGAACACCACGGTGGCCCACACGCCGCCGGCAGCCACGATCAGCGCCCACGGCACCACCAACGAGCGCGAGCGCGCCACGCGGCCGTCGCGCCCGATCAGCGGCACGTACTCCTCGAGAACGATGGCCAGGAACAGCGCACCGAGGAGCCAGTGGGCGCGAGCGATCTGAATTTGGGGCAGGATCACCGACCGCGGCTCCGATACAAGAGCCAGCCGCCCACCAGCGCGAGCAGCAGCGGCGGCTGGTCGAGGTCGTAGACGATGTCAAACGGGTTCAGGCCGTAGGACTCAAGACCCCGCGCGACCGCCCACAGGACGCCCCCGAAGATCAGCGCAAGGCCAACGACCACGCGGGGCTGAACCACCCCCCCGGATGTCCCGAACACGAACGTGTCGAGCCCTCGCGCGTTCCGTGACACCGCCGACCCGTCGTTGCGGCGCGATGGGGTGGGGCGGCCGTGTAGCGACCATTGCCTGCGACGAAGCGCGACGGGGACCGCTGCCGCGGCGACGGCCGCCAGTCCTAGGGCAACCAATACAAGCGACGTGGCCCCAGGACCGGTGCCGGCCGCCGATGCGTTCTGCCCCGCGCGTAACTGGTGGCCCGAGGCGGCCGCGAGTGCCGCGACGGCGCCGATGGCAGCGCGGGCCAGATCATTACTCTGGCTTCCCGCCGGCTTGGCGAGGGAAGCGGCGGCTGCGGCGGTGCCGGTCCCGAGGCCTTCGACTCCGTAGCCGTTTGGCATGACGACCAGCAGGGGCTGCCGCCCTTGAAAGCTGATCTCCTGGTCCAGGAAGTCGGCATACTGCTGCGGCCTGCCGAACAGGTTTGGGACCGCCCCCAGGTCCAGCGGCGAGTGGATCAGAGCGATCTTGATCGGGAAGTGCGTACGTACGGCGGCAATGGCCTCGCCGTTGAGCGCCTCTTGAAGGCTCCCCGAGACCGGCGGGCTGTACGGGTAGAAGACGTTCTGGCTGAGCAGTACGTCGCTCGCGGGATCCCCGTCAGCCCGGGCGGGCGCCGCGGCGAGCGCGAGTCCGGCCAGCGCCACCGCGACCGAACCCGCGACGGTCGCAATCAGCGCGAGCACCGGGATCGAGACGATGCTCGTGCGACAGACGCGAACCCGCCCCATACCAAAATTGTGCACCCTTGAGCCGATCGCGGACTCGTGCGGCAGGTGCGGGCGCAGCGAGGATTCGACCAGCGCCACGTTGCCGGCGTCGTGAATCGAGAGGTTCAGGCGAAGCTGTCGAGCACCTGGGGCTAGTGGTGGACCGCCCCGAGAGTCATGGAATCTCGCGCACCATGATCAGATTGGTCGCTCCGGTGGTTCCGGTTCGCTGGCCCGCGGTGATGACAACTCGCGTGCCGGTTGCCAGGCCTGCGAACTCCCTCGCGGTTAGGAGCGCCCGATCGACCAAGTCGTCGACGGTCCCGGTGACGTTCATGGTCTGTGGATACACACCCCACTCGAGCGCGAGTTGATTCGCGACCATCTGGCTGTCGGGAAGCGCGATGATCGGACGCGGCGGACGGTACTTCGCGCAGGCGCGGGGCGAGCCTCCGCGCGAGGTCGGCACCAGCAGCGCAGCCGCGTTTAGCTCATCCGCCAGCTCAACGGCGGCGTGCATCACCGCCGCGGCGGGAGTGTCCCGTATCTCCCGCGCCCGGCCGTGAATGTCGCGCGCCTCTTCAGCGGCCTCGGCAAGCTGCGACATCGCCCGCACGGCCTCAATGGGGTATTCGCCCACGCTCGTCTCCGCGGAGAGCATCACAGCCGAGGTGCCGTCGATCACCGCGTTGGCCACGTCGGTCGCCTCCGCGCGGGTGGGCTCCGGCGCGTGGATCATCGATTCGAGCATCTGGGTCGCCGTGATGACCAGCTTCCCCGCCTGGGTGGCGCGGTAGATAGTGTCCTTCTGCATCAGCGGCACGCGCGCGACCCCGGCCTCGACCCCGTAGTCGCCGCGAGCGACCATCACGCCGTCGGCGACGGCGATGATCTCATCGAGGTGCTCGTAGGCCTCGATCTTCTCGATCTTCGCGATGGTCCGCCCGGGCGAGCCATGTTCGTCCAACCGCGCTCGGAGTTGCTCAATGTCGCTCCCAGACCGAACGAACGACAGCGCCACGTGATCGGCGCCGACGTCCGCCGCGAGCGCGAGGTCGCGCTGGTCCTTCTCGGTGATCGCCGGCAGCTCGGGTCGCGCGTACGTGACGTTGATCCCCTTGCGCGGCGCAAGTTCACCCGACGAGAGGGCCCTGGCAACCACCTCGCCCGGACCCGAGGACTCGACCATCAGGCGCGGGACGCCGTCCCCGATCACGATCTCCGAACGCTCCGTCACAAGCCGCGGGAAATCGGGGAAGTCGACGAGCACGCGGCTGTCGCCGACTGCGTTGTCGGTGCTTGCGAAGGTGACGATCTCGCCCGCGCGCACAGCGCGCGGCACCGTGGTGGCCGACAGTCGCAGCTTTGGCCCCTGCAGGTCGACCAGCACGGCGACCGATCGCCCGGCGCGTCCGGCGGCCGATCGAACTTCCTCGACACGGCGACGCAGCTCCTCATGAGTCCCGTGTGAGCAATTCAGCCGTGCGCAGTCCATGCCGGCCGCGATCAGAGCGTCGAGCACGCCCGGCGGATCGGTGGCGGGCCCCAGCGTGGCAATAATCTTCGTGCGCCGGTCGAGCATCGGGTCCTCGAGCATGCTAGCCGCGCCGCGGGGGGCGGCGGCCTGGTGGCGCGGCCGAGCGCCGCACCACCACCAGGAGCGGGGCCGCCGGTCCTGGTGGCGCGGCCGGGAGCCGCACCACCCGACCGTCGAGCCGACCCTACTTCAGTAGCGCCAAGTTGATCGCGCTCGCCATCGCCTGGTACCCCGCGTCGTTGGGGTGCAGGTTGTCGCCGCTGTTGTATGCCGGATCGAAGTACTGCGGGTTGAACGGATCGGCCACTGCCTTGGCAAAGTCGATCACGCCATCGAAGGCGCGGCTAGTCTCGATCCAGTTGTTAACCGCCTCGCGCTTGGCCTCGGCCATCCCCGACCAGTACCCGGCCCCGCGGAAGGGGGTCAGGGTACCGCCGAAGATCTTCAACCCGTGGGCGTGCGCCATGGCGATGAGCTGCTCATACCCCTGCTCGATCTGCGCCGCCGTCACGTTCGTATTTGGCACCGAGCACCCGGTGTTCGGCGTCTGGCTGAAGCCAATGTCGTTGATCCCCTCGAGCACGATCACATCCTTTACTCCGGACTGGGAGAGCACGTCACGGTCGAAGCGGGCAAGCGCGCTCACCCCGAAGCAGGGCGAGTCGTTGAGGACGCGATTCCCGCTGATGCCCTCGTCGATCACGCTGGGAGCGGCGGCGCCGAGCGCGGCCTGCAGGCGTCGGAACAGGTAGTTTGGCCACCGGTCGTTCGCGCCCACCTGCGAGTTAGCGCCGTCCGTGATCGAGTCGCCGAAGGCGACGACCGATCCAGCTGCTCGGGCGTTGCGGACGTCGACGCCATCCAGGAGGTACCACGACGGGGCTGTCGTCGTGTACGTGGCAGGGCTCACATCAAAGGCATGATTGCCCGAGGCCACATAATTGGTCTGCTGGGCCGTGAGATGATAGGTCGCCGGCCCGGTCGCGACGGGCACGTACACGCTGACCGCCAGATCCTCGTCGGGGGTGACCGCCATCGACACGGGATCGCTGGTGGCCTCCGCCCCGTCCGGGATCGTGACCGCGGCCCGTCCGCCGAACGTGACCGGGTGTACGGTGCCGGGCACGAGCTGGGCGGCGGTGAGCTCGATGCCAACGGTTACGCGGCCCACGTGCAGAGCTGTCGTGCCGAACGTATTGCTCAGGCGGATGCGGAGCTCATTGCCTCCGATACTCGTGAACACGATGTTCCTGATGGTCTGATCGTTGAAACCCGCATTGGCCGGGTTGGAGATCACGGTGGTCGGCGCTTGCGGGCTGGCCGTCCAGCTCGCATCCCACGGTGACCCCGACGCCGCTGCCGCCGCCGCAGGGCGCGCCGCCGCGGCGGAGCCGGTCCCGGCGAGGAGGGCTGCAGCCCCGCTTGCCGTGAGCAGCGCGGCGCACGTAAGGCCGAGCAGAAGCCATCTGCGGGGTACCCCTGACCAACTCAAACATGTCATCCTTCTGTGCCTCCACTAGTCGATTCACGTAATTCTCACAGCACCAGCGCGGTGACAACACACCGCGCGTGTGACGGGTGAGGCGAACGTAGACAAACTTGACTGGTACAGCGTCCAGCAGTCATACACCGGTATCTGTTTGTGCCTACCTCCTCCGCGATTCCACCTACCTCACATGCGGCATTGCGCGTCTCCGATTCCCCGGCAGTCCGAACGCTAAACCAGACAAATCCAAATATCAGGTGACTGACGACAACTTGCGGTCATAGCCGCGGCTGCAGTCACGGAGGTGTAGACCGGATTGGTTAGATGCGGGAAGCAATTGGAGGCCTCACCGCGCTGGCTTTCGCGCGTGCGCCCGGGAGACCGTTAGGGCAGGCATCTCGTCCTCGAGCGGGCGAGGCCGATTTGCCGCTGGTTTGGAGCGCGCCCGGCAGGATTTGAACCTGCGGCCTTTCGCTCCGGAGGCGAACGCTCTATCCCCTGAGCTACGGGCGCGTAGCGTTCCGGCGAGATCCGGAACGGTTCAATGGAGCTTACCGTGGAGATCGCCATCATCTCGGATACCCACCTACCGCGAGGCGGGCGCCGGCTGCCGGCGAGCTGCGTCGAGCGTCTGATGAGTGCCGATCTGATCATCCACGCCGGTGATCTGATGCGCCGTTCGGTGTTGCGCGAGCTGGAGGGCTACGGACCGGTGGCGGCGGTGCACGGGAACGTCGATGACGCCCAGCTTAGGGCCATGCTGCCGGCCACGACCGTGGTACGGGCCGGCGGCGCGCAGCTCGGTGTCGTCCACGACGCCGGGCCGGCGCGAGGACGGCTGGAGCGGCTTCGCGCCCGCTTCCCGTCCGCCGACGCGGTGGTGTTCGGACATTCTCATCTCCCGCTGCATGAGCGGTCCCGCGACGGCTTTCAGATCTTTAATCCCGGCAGCCCGACCGAGCGGCGCCGAGCGCCGCGGCACACCATGGGTATCGCGCAGGTGGAGAACGGTAAGGCGAGCTTCGAGCTGGTCGTGCTCGGCTGACACACTGACGCGCCGATGGACTTCTCGCTGTTCTTCGTCGGGACCGCCGGCTCGATCCCCACCGCCCGGCGCGGCCTGCCCGCCGTGCTGCTGCGCCGGGGCGGCGATCGGATCCTGTTCGACTGTGGGGAGGGCACGCAGCGACAGCTCGTCAGCTCGGTCGGGCTGACCGAGCTGACCGAGGTGTTCCTGACGCATTTCCACGCGGACCACTGGCTGGGACTCCCCGGGCTGTTGAAGACCTTCGACCTTCGGGCGCGCGAACGGCCGCTCGCCATCTACGCCCCACCGGGTCTGCGCGAGCTGCTCACCACCGCGCTACGCGCCGCGGGACGTGTGCGCTTCGAGCTCGACATGGTCGAACTCGAGCCCGGCGACGTGCTCGAACGCGACGGCTATCGGATCGCTCCCGTGCCCGTCAACCATCGCGGACCGGCATTCGGCTACGTCATATACGAAGACGAGCGACCGGGACAGTTCGATCCGCACGAGGCAGTCCGCCTTGGCCTCACGCACGGGCCCGAATTCGGTCGCGTGCAGCGCGGCGAGACGGTCCGCGGAGTGAGGCCCGAGCAAGTGATGGGTCCACCCCGCCCCGGACGGAAGGTCGTGATCTCCGGCGATACCGCCCCGTGCGAGACGGTGCGGATCGCCGCGCACCGCTCCGACGTGCTGATCCACGAGGCGACATTCGCGCAGGACGAGCGCGACCGGGCCGCGGAGACGTTTCACTCCACGGCGGCGCAGGCGGCCGCGCTCGCTCGCGAGGCGGAGGTCACGATGCTCGCGCTCACCCATTTCTCGACGCGCCACCCGGTCGCCTTGCTGCGAGACGAGGCACGTGCCATCTTCAGGGGCACGGTGCTCCCACGCGACTTCGACACGATCGAGATCCCGTTCCCGGAGCGCGGCGAGCCGCAGCTGGTCCGCTGGGGCGAGGGCCGTGGTCTCGACGTCGAGGATGGCGCGGCGGCTTCGGAACCGCTGAGGGGCCCCACTTCGTGAGTACCCGAGTGCTCGACAGGGTCGAGACGGAGCGGCTGGTTTGCGAGCGCATGCGACGCGACCACGCAGACGAGCTCTCGGTGCTGCTGCTGGACCCGCGCGTGGCCCGCACCCTGTTCCCGGCGTCCACGCGGCTCACCGATGCGATGCTCCTGGCCAGCCTGGAGGAGAAGCTCGAGCACTGGGCGAGGTACGGGTTTGGCCTGTGGCTGCTTCGCGACCGGGCGACCGGGAAGATGGTCGGCCGAGGCGGGCTTCAGCACACCGCGGTCGAGGGAGAGGAAGCGGTGGAGGTGGCATGGGCGGTAGCGCCCGAGCGATGGCGGGAGGGGCTCGCGACGGAGCTCGCGCTCGCTGCCGTCGATGTCGCCTTCGGCGACCTTGGTCTCGAGGAGATCGTCGCGTTCACCCTCCCCGAGAACGTCGCGTCGAGGAGGGTGATGCAGAAGGCCGGCTTCGCGTACGACCGTGACGTAGAGCGCGCCGGCCTGCCGCACGTCCTGTATCGCCGCCGGCGCGCGGAGACCTACCCGACACTCGAGGTTGCGTCTTAAACGACGGCCCTCTTTGCGTTAGCGTCGCAACGTCCCGCGCGAGGGGCAGCCGCCGTTCGCGCGGGGGCAACCGCCGCCGGCGCTGGGGCGCAGCCGCCGCCCGCCCGCCGGCGCAGGGCCGCAGCCGCCGCCGGCGCACGGGCCGCAGCCGCCGCCGGCGCTGATACCCTCATCGACGTCGGCCCCTTTAACCCGGTCCCGTGAGGCCAGGAAGGAGCACGTTGCAAAGCCGCACGGTCGTACTCGACCACGATGACATGCGCCGCACGCTCGTGCGGGTCGCCCACGAGATCGTCGAGAAGAACCCAGACGGGCGGGTAGCGCTCGTGGGTATACACCGTCGGGGGGCAGTGCTCGCTCAGCGCCTCCACACCCTGACCAGCGAGCTCCTCGACTCCGAGGTGCCGCTCGGCTATGTCGACATCTCCTTCTATCGCGACGATCTTGCGCTCAGACAGGCGGCGCCGGTCGTCCACGCCACCCAGCTCGACTTCCCGGTCGACGGGCGCACGATCGTGATCGTCGACGACGTGCTCTACACCGGGCGGACCGTCAGGGCGGCGATCGACGTGATCTTCGACTACGGCCGGCCGGCGCGCGTGCAGCTCGCGGTGCTCGTCGATCGCGGCCACCGGGAGCTTCCGATCCGGCCCGACTACATCGGCAAGAACCTCCCGACCTCGCAGGAGGAGCGCGTGAACGTCCGCGTGCACGAGGTCGACGGTCACGACGAGGTGACGATCGGCCCGGCGCCAGGGCCGCGGAGGGCAGCGGCGTGAGCCGCCACCTGATCTCGATCGACGACCTCGACCGCGCCGCGATTGAGCGCGTGCTCGACCGCGCCGAATCCTTCGAGGAGGTCTCGGGCCGCGAGATCAAAAAGGTGCCGGCGCTGCGCGGGCGCACGGTCGTGAACCTCTTCTATGAGGCCTCCACCCGCACCAGCTCGAGCTTCGAGCTCGCGGCCAAGCGGCTCTCCGCCGACGTGGTCTCGGTCCGGTCGACGGGCTCGAGCATCGATAAGGGCGAGTCGCTCAAGGACACCGTGCAGACGCTCTCGGCCTATGACCCGGCGGCGATCGTGATCCGCTCGCCGCATGCGGGCGCCGCCCAGCTTGTAGCGGGCTGGACGATCGCGTCGGTGATCAACGCCGGCGACGGGAAGCACGAGCACCCCACCCAGGCGCTGCTCGACGTGTTCACGCTGCGCCGCAGGCTCGGCTCGCTCGACGGGGCGCGGATCTGGATCGTCGGCGACGTCATGCACTCCCGCGTGGCGCGCTCGGACATTCTCGCCTTTAGGCGGATGGGCGCGAGGGTCACGGTCTGCGGGCCGCCGACGCTCATCCCACGGGACATCGAGGCGCTCGGATGCGATGCCGAAGCGACGCTGAACAACCTCCACGAGGCCGACGTGGTCTACGTCCTGCGCATGCAGCATGAACGCATGCGCGACTCATTCGTGCCCTCCCTGCGCGAGTACGCCGCGCGCTACCAGATCACCAGCGCGCGCCTGAACCCCGGCCAGTTGCTCATGCACCCCGGGCCCGTCAACCGAGGGGTCGAGCTGTCGGGGGACGCGATCGACTCTCCCCAGGCGCTGATCGGCGAGCAGGTTAAGGCCGGCGTGGCCGTGCGGATGGCTGTCCTTTACGAGCTCCTCGTCGGCTCGCCGATGCTGATGGCGGTGGCGTGAACATGGACCAGCACCGCCTGTTTCACCGCACCGGGCCGTCGGCCGACCTCCTGGTCCGCGGCGCGCACGTCCTCGATCCCCGCTCGGATCTCGACGAGACCCACGATGTCCTGATCCGAGACGGGCACATCGCCGAGCTCGGCTCCCCTGGTTCGCTGCCGGGACCGGAGGACGGAGAGACCATAGACGCCTCGGGCAAGCACGCGTTTCCCGCCTTCGTCGATCCGCACGTCCACCTTCGCACCCCCGGGCAGGAATACAAGGAGGACATCGAAACCGGAACCGCGGCCGCGGCGACGGGCGGGTTCTGCGCGGTGATCGCGATGCCGAACACCGCTCCGGTGGTCGACAACGCCGCCGTGCTGGGATCCCTGACCGCGACGGCCCGTCGGGAGGCTCGCCTCCCGGTCGGCTTCCTGGCCTCGATCACCAGGGGCCTGAACGGCGAGGAGCTGACCGAGATGGCGGAGCTGGCCGAGGCCGGCGCACTCGGGTTCACGGACGACGGGAAGCCGGTGGTCGCCGCCGGGACGCTGCGCAAGGCCCTTCAGTACCAGCGCCTGTCGGGCGGGGTGATCGCCCTGCACGAGGAGGATCCCACCCTCTCGCGCGACGGCGCCATGCACGAGGGCGCGGTCTCGGCGCGGCTCGGCCTGGCCGGCATCCCATCCGTATCGGAATCGACGATGATCGCCCGCGACGCGGCACTGACGCAGTACGAGGACGCCCGCGTACACTTCCAGCACCTCTCGTGCGCGGAATCGGTCCGCACGGTGGCGGAGGCCAAGCAGGCCGGCGCCCGGATCAGCGCCGAGGCGTGCCCGCACCACCTCACGCTCACCGACGACGTCGTGCGCACGCTCGACAGCCGCTTCAAGATGAACCCGCCGCTTCGCACCGAGGCAGATCGGCGCGCGCTCATCCAAGGTCTTCGCAGCGGAGTGATCGACTGCGTGGCGACCGACCACGCCCCGCACGCCCGCCACGAGAAAGAAGTCCCGTTCGAGGAGGCGCCCATGGGAACCACCGGACTGGAGACGGCGTTCGCGGCGCTGTTCACCGAGCTGGTGCTGCCGGGCGAGCTCGAGCTCCAGACCATCGTGGAGCGGATGACCGCCGGCGCCGCGCTATATGGCCTGGCCACCCCGCGGATCACGGTGGGAGCGCCGGCGAACCTGTGCCTGATCGACCTCGAGGCGAGCTTCGAGGTCGGCGCCGATGGGTACGCGAGCCGGTCTGAGAACTGCTGTTTTCACGGACGCACGCTCCACGGCCGCGTGCTGCTGACCGTTGCCGCCGGGACCGTCGCGTTCCGGGAGCGGATGCTCGCTGAGGCCGGTGCCCTGACGTGACCGACCCGAGTCAGTTCCCGTGACCGATCCCACCGCGTACGTCCTGCTTGAGGACGGGACCCGTTTCGACGGCCACACGTGCGGCGCCGAAGCGGAAGCCGGCGTCGGAGAGATCGTATTCACCACCTCGATGTCGGGCTATCAGGAGGCGATGAGCGACCCCAGCTACGCCGGCCAGCTGATCACCTTCACGTATCCCCAGGTCGGCAACTACGGGGTCTCGGCCGAGGCCATGGAATCCGACCGCATCCACGCGCGCGCGGCGATCATGCGCGCCGCGGTCGACCGCGATGACGCCCCCCGCGCCGAGCGCGGGTGGCTGAGCTGGCTGCGCGAGCACCGCGTCGCCGCGATCACCGGCGTCGACACCCGGGCGCTCGTTCGCCACATTCGCGACCTGGGAGCGATGCGGGGGGGAGTGTTCCCGGCAAGCATCAGCGAAGCGCGGGCGCACTCGCTGATCGCCGCCGAGCCCGACATGAACGGCCGTGACCTGGCGCGCGAGGTGACTCCCAGACGGCCGAGCATCCTCGGTGAGGACGACGGCCACGAGCGGCCGCGGATCGCGATGCTCGACACCGGCGTAAAGCGCTCGATCGTCCGCAATCTCCGTCAGCGCGGCGCGACGGTCGAGCTGCACCCCTGCACGGCCAGCGCCTCCGAGCTGCTCGCGAACGACCCGGACGCGATCTTCCTGGCAAACGGGCCTGGGGACCCCGCCGCGCTCGACTACATCGTGAGCACCATTCGCCACGTCATCGGCCGGCGCCCCGTGTACGGGATCTGCCTCGGGCACCAGCTGCTGTGCCGCGCCATCGGCCTCGAAACGTACAAGCTGCCGTTCGGTCACCACGGCGCAAACCACCCGGTCAAGGACCTCACGACCGGACGGATCGAGATCACGAGCCAGAACCACGGCTTCGCGGTGCTGGGGCCCGACGGTTCGCCGACGATCGAGCAGGACGAGGCCGTCCGCTGGCAGACCGCGTTTGGGCACGCCGAGCTGACGCACATCAACCTCTACGACCGCACGGTGGAGGGGCTTGTGCTCAGGGACGTCCCCGGCGCCACCGTCCAGTACCACCCCGAGGGCGGCCCGGGGCCGAACGACTCCCTCTACCTCTTCGATCGGTTTCTGAGCCGTGCCGCGTAGAGACGACCTCCACAAGATCCTGCTGATCGGCTCCGGGCCGATCGTGATCGGGCAGGCCGCCGAGTTCGACTACTCGGGCACGCAGGCCTGCCGCGTGCTGACGGAGGAGGGCTACGAGGTCGTGCTCGTCAATTCCAACCCGGCGACGATCATGACCGACCCCGAGGTCGCGACGACGACGTACATCGAGCCGCTGCTGCCCGGCCCGGTGGCGCAGGTCATCGAGCGCGAGCGCCCCGACGCGCTGCTGGGCACGCTCGGCGGACAGACCGCGCTCAACCTGGCCAAGGCGCTGCACGAGGACGGAACGCTCGCGCGCCACGACGTGGAGCTGATCGGCGCCGATTATGAGGCGATCGACCGCGCCGAGGACCGGGAGCGCTTCCGCGCGACGATGACGGAGGCCGGGCTGAGAGTTCCCCGCAGCGCGATCGCCCACAGCGTGGCCGAGGCACAAAACGCGGTCGAGCAGATCGGGCTGCCGTTCATCGTGCGCCCCGCGTTCACGCTCGGGGGGACGGGCGGCGGCGTGGTACGCACGCAGTCCGAGCTCGACCGAGTGGTCGCCCGGGGTCTCAATGCCTCCCCCATCGGCCAGGTGCTCCTCGAGGAGTCGGTCCTGGGATGGGGGGAGTTCGAGCTCGAGGTCATGCGCGACGGAGCCGACAACGTGGTGATCGTGTGTTCGATCGAGAACATCGACCCGATGGGCGTGCACACCGGCGACAGCGTCTGCGTGGCTCCTCAGCAGACGCTCACCGACAAGCAGTACCAAAGGCTCAGGGACCAGGCGATCGCCGCGATCCGCGCGGTCGGCGTCGAGACCGGCGGCTCCAACGTCCAGTTCGCGGTCAATCCGGCCGGCGACAAGATCGTGGTGATCGAGATGAACCCGCGCGTTTCGCGCTCGAGCGCGCTGGCGAGCAAGGCCACGGGTTTCCCGATCGCCAAGATCGCGGCGCGCCTCGCGGTCGGCTACACGCTCCAGGAGATCCCCAACGACATCACCAGGGCGACGCCGGCGAGCTTCGAGCCGGCGATCGACTACTGCGTGGTCAAGTGGCCGAGGTTCGCGTTCGAGAAGTTCCCCGGCGCCGAGCCGGGCCTCTCCACGCACATGAAGTCGGTGGGGGAGGCGATGGCGATCGGGCGGACCTTCAAGCAGGCGTTCGCCAAGGCCCTGCGCTCGCGCGAGCTGGATCACCGGATGCCCTCACCCGAAGACGACGGACGGCTGCTCGACGTCCTCGAGCGACCCGGAGCCGATCGGTTCGACCACCTGCTCGAGGCCCTCCGGCGCGGGATTTCGGTCGAGGAGCTCCGGCGGCGAACCAGCATCGACCCGTGGTTCCTGCGCGAGCTCTCGGAGCTGGTCGAGCACCCCGACGCGCCGTTCGAAGGCGAGCGGACGTTCAAGTCAGTCGACACCTGCGCGGCGGAGTTCGCAGCCCAGACGCCCTACTACTACTCGGGCTGGGAGCGCCCGCGCCCCGCCGGCCCCGAACACGAGGTGGCCCGCGGTGACCGTCCGAGCGTGGTGATCCTGGGCTCGGGCCCGAACCGGATCGGACAGGGCATCGAGTTCGACTACTGCTGCGTGCACGCGGCGGAGACCGTCCGCGAGTCGGGCCGCGACGCGGTGATGGTCAACTGCAACCCGGAGACGGTCTCGACCGACTACGACACCTCGGACCGGCTGTACTTCGAGCCGCTGACGCTCGAGGACGTGCTCGCCGTATGCGGCGTCGAACATCCGATAGGGGTCGTCGTCCAGTTCGGCGGCCAGACCCCACTCAAGCTCGCAGCCGGACTGCACGCTGCCGGCGTGCCGATCCTGGGCACGAGCATCGAGGCGATCGACCTCGCCGAGGACCGCGCCCGCTTCGGGGCTCTGCTCGACAACCTCGGATACATGGCGCCCCGGTACGCCACCGCGAAGTCGGAGACCGAGGCGCTCGAGCGCGCCGCCACCGTTGGCTTCCCGCTGCTCGTACGGCCGAGCTACGTCCTCGGGGGACGCGCTATGGAGATCGTCTACAGCGTCGACGGTCTGAGGGACTACCTCGAGCGGGTGCATCCGGAGCCGGGGTCCACGATCTACCTCGACCGCTTCCTGGAGGATTCGATCGAGGTCGACGTCGATGCGCTGTGCGACGGGGAAGAGGTGTGGATCGCGGGCATCATGCAGCACGTCGAGGAGGCCGGGATCCACTCGGGTGACTCCGCCTGCGTGCTCCCACCGCACACGCTCGGGGAGGAGATGCTCGCCCAGATCCGCGCTCAGACCGAGGGGCTGGCGCGTGCGCTCAAAGTAGTCGGGCTGTTCAACGTGCAGTTCGCGATCCACGGCAACGGAACGCTGTACGTGATCGAGGCCAACCCGCGCGCGTCCCGCACGGTGCCGTTCGTATCCAAGGCGATCGGCCAGCCCCTGGCCAAGCTCGCCTGCCGGATTCTGCTCGGTGAGCGGATCGCCGAGCTCGACCTCCCGAGCGACACGGCGAACGGGCACGTGTGCGTCAAGGAGGTGGTGCTTCCGTTCGATCGCTTCGCCGGCGCCGACGCGCTCCTCGGCCCCGAGATGCGCTCCACCGGGGAAGTGATGGGCATTGCCCGAGATTTCCCGACGGCCTTCGCCAAGGCCCAAGCCGCCGCCGGGGCGAAACTGCCTCACACCGGCACCGCGTTCATCACGGTCGCCGACCGCGACAAGGCGGCGGCGACCGGGATCGCGACCGTGCTGCACGACCTCGGCTTCCGAATCATCGCCACGAGGGGCACCGCGCAGGGGATCCGGAAGATGGGGATCCCGGCCGAGACCATCAACAAGATCGGCGAGGGCTCGCCCCATGTGGTCGACTGGATCGAGCAAGATGAAGTAGATCTGGTGATCAACACGCCGGTCGGTACGGGCGCTCGCGCCGACGGGTATGAGATCCGCGCGGCCGCGATCGCCCGCGGGATTCCCTGCGTGACGACGATGGCTGGGGGCATGGCGGCCGCGCGTGCGATCTCCGCGGCGCGCCGGGGCGAGCCGGAGGTCATCTCGCTCCAGGAGATCCACACCCGGCAGGCCCAGCTCAGTTGACCGACGAGCGGACGCTGGCGCCGTTCGGAAGGCGCGCCGCCGCCGTCACCTGGCGGGCACGGTACGGTGCCTACGTGGTGCTTGGGTGCGCGGACACCGGCGGTCCGCGGCCACAGGCGGGACAGTTCTACATGCTGAGCGCAGCGGAGCGCTGGGGCGGGGGCGAGGGCGAGCGGCCGTTTCTACCCCGGGCGTTCAGCGTCTTACGGGCCCCCGCGGGGAGCCCGGAGCTGGAATTCCTGGTCGAGGACGTGGGTCCCGGAACGAAGCGCCTCGCCGAGCTCCGCGAAGGCGACGAGGTGCTGCTCACCGGGCCGCTCGGGGTCGGTTTCACACCCCCGCGAGAAACGCGCCGCCCCCTGCTGGTGGGCGGGGGCGTGGGGATCGCCCCGCTCGCGATCCTCCAGGACCAGCTGTTCCCGAATGCCGTCCCGCTGCTCGGCTTCCGCGACGGCGCCCACGCGGCCGGAGCGGAGCTCCTCATCGGCGCGCGGATCGCCACCGACGACGGCAGCGCCGGCCACCACGGACTCGTGAGCGAGCTGCTCGAAGCCGAGCTCGCGCGGGACTCCGACGTCGAGGTCTACGCGTGCGGGCCGCCGGCGATGCTCGAGGCCGTGCGCCGGGAGTGCGAGCGGCGTGGCGTCCCGGCGCAGCTCGCACTCGAGTCGGGGATGGCGTGCGGCTTCGGAGCATGCTTCGGGTGCGTTGTGGCGACCCGCGGCGGATACCTGCGGCTGTGCCTCGAGGGCCCGGTGATCGACGCCAACCAGCTGGCCGAGGTTTCGGCGCCTGAGAAGCAACCGGCAGGAGCGACACCCGCCAACCGTTGATGCTCGACTTCTGCGGCATCGCGCTCGAGCACCCGATCATCAACGGCTCGGGCACATTCGACGCGATCGCGGCCCGCCGGGCCTTCGGCGACGCCCTTCTCGAGAGCTTCCCGTTCGCGGCGTTCGTGACCAAGACCGTGACCGTCGCGCCCCGGGAGGGAAACCCCCCGCCGCGGCTGTGGGAGGTCGCGGGCGGGCTGATCAACTCGATCGGCCTCCCGAACAAGGGCCTCCACGGGTTCCTCGCCGAGGACCTGCCCGAGCTCGCCGAGCTGCCCGTGCCGCTGATCGTCAACGTGATGGGGTTCAGCCGAGATGAGGTCGCAGAGCTCGTCGATGCGTTCACCGAGCGGGACGAGGTGGCGGCGCTCGAGCTCAACGTCTCCTGTCCGAACGTGGAGACGGGGTTGGTGATGGGGGCCGACCCCGGGGAGGTCGCGGCCCTGCTCGAACGAGTGACGCCCCTGACCGGTAAGCCGCTGATCGTCAAGCTGACGCCCAACGCCGGCGACGTACCCGCGGTGGCCCGCGCGGCCGAAGCCGCCGGCGCGAGTGCGCTGTCGCTGATCAACACGCTGCGCGGGATGGCACTCGATCCCGGGACCGGACAGCCGTGGCTGGGAGCGACCACCGGCGGCGTGTCGGGGCCGGCCGTCCGCGCGATCGCGCTCGCGCAGGTCTACGCGGTCGCTCGGGCCGTGGAGATCCCGATCGTGGGAATGGGCGGAGTGCAGACCCCAACCGACGCGCTCAATCTGCTCAGAGCGGGCGCAGATCTGGTGGCCGTGGGCACCGAAAGTTTTCGTGATCCTGCCGCCGGCCGGCGCGTCGCGGAGGGACTCGGGACCATCGTTGCTAACCGCACCTAAAACCTCCTGCAAACTCTGCCTATTCCCGCAACCATCCTCGACAATGCTCGACCTCAGCCTGAGGTCGAGTCGAATTGCGAGCTTTGGCCTTGATCGCCCGGCTGCAGGGGATGTATAGTCGCCGCCCATGCCGCCGGTCAGTGACTCGCCCACCAAGACTATTGCTGCGCCGGAACGGTCTCTCGTCCAGCGGATGGAGGCGCTCCAGCGGGCAAACGACATTCGCAGCCGCCGGGCCCAGCTCAAGCGTGACCTGAAGGCCGGCCGCCAGCCGATTCACGAGCTGTTGCTCGAGCCCCCGGCGTATCTGGAGACCGCGAAGGTCTTCGACCTCCTGCTGGCCGTGCCTAAGTACGGGCGGGTGAAGGTCAACAAGATCCTCTCGCACTGCCGGATCTCGCCGAGCAAGACGATCGGCGGGCTCTCCGAGCGTCAGCGCCGCGAGCTCGTCGCGCTCATGCGTCGCCGCTGAACCGGCGGCGACGGCCCGACACCCTGGTGCACCATCCGGAGATCAGGGCGGCGCGCTAGTGGGCCAGGTCTTCGTGGTCACCGGACCGTCCGGGGTGGGGAAGGGAACGCTCATACGCGGGCTGCTCGCGCGCCTGCCGGCGCTCGAGCTGTCGGTCTCCGCGACCACGCGCAGGCCTCGCCCCGGCGAACGCGACGGGGCCGACTACCACTTCATGACCCCCGAGGAGTTCCAGCGCCACGTGACCTCCGGGGACTTCGTCGAGCACGCCACGTACTCCGGCAACCGGTACGGAACGCTCCGGCGCGAGCTGGAACGGCGCACGCGCGCGGGCGTTCCGGTGGTGCTCGAGATCGAGGTCCAGGGCGCGCGGCAGGTCCGACGGTCGATTCCGAACGCGGTCGCCGTATTCATTGCCCCGCCGTCGCTGGAGGCCCTGCGCGCGCGGCTCGTGGGCCGCGGGACCGACTCTTCTGAGCACATCGACGAGCGTCTGCGCACCGCCGAGCGGGAGCTCGAGGCCCAGCCCGAGTTCGCCCACGTCGTGGTCAACGACCGGCTCGAGGAGGCGACCGAGGAGCTCGCGGGGATCGTGGCGGGGGCGCTCGCAGCTTGCGGCGGGCCCGAGGCCGCTCACCTTCCTGATCCCACCGACGAAACGGACTGACCTCCGAGTCTCCGGCGACGAAACGGACTGCCCCTTGATTTCACCACGCATCGACAAGCTGCTCGATCACGTCGACTCCGATTACGCCAGCGTAATCGTGGCCGCCAAGCGCGCGCGCCAGATCAACTCTTACTACCACAACCTCGGCGAGGGCACCTTCGATGAGTTCCCTCCGCCGATGGTCGACACCCGCTCCAAGAATTACCTGACGATCGCCTTGGAGGAGGTCGCTCAGGGCAAGATCAACTACCAGTACCGGTAGGCCGGTAGGGGTTGAGGGGCGGTCCCGTGTCCCGGTTGCTCCTCGGCGTGAGCGGCGGGATCGCGGCCTACAAGGCGCTCGAGACGGCACGCCTTGCCATCAAGGCCGGGCACGCGGTGAGGGTGATTCAGACGCCCACCAGCGAGCGGTTCATCGGCCGGGCGTCGTTTGAGGGCATCACCGGGGCGCCCGTGCTCATCAGCGAGTTCGAGCCCGACCCGGCGCGCGGGTCGTTCCCGGGCGACCCGGTGCCCGAGCGCGCGCCGATCAGCCACCTCGCGCTGGTGGAGGCGGCCGATGTTTACTTGATCGCGCCCGCCAGCGCCAACACGATCGCCAAGCTCGCCCACGGCCTCGCCGACAACCTCCTCACGGCCGCCGCGCTGGCCGCCACCTGCCCGGTGGCGGTGGCGCCGGCCATGAACAACCGGATGTACCTGAGCCCTGCGACCCAGGCCAATATCGAC
>JAFASF010000132.1 GCA_019244745.1 Solirubrobacterales bacterium
CGCCGCACCCACGACCCGAGGCTCATCCTTCGCGGCCTCGTCTTCCTCGCGCACGTCCTCATCGATCTCAAAGACCGCGAACGGACGCGGAACGTTCTCGAGGAAGCCGGCGAACTCGCAGGCGAGGACGCCAGCTGGGAGCTCGACGCCATCCGCGGCGACCTGGCGCTTCTCGACGGGGAGTACACCGAAGCCATCAAGTTCCACCTCAGCAATCTCGCCTGGACCAACCAAGGCGGCGAAACCCACCAGGTCGTCGTCGACATGCGCGCGCTCCAACTCAGCCTCGTCGGCGCCGGAAACGCCGCATCCGCGCTCGAGGTCGCCGAGCTGGCGAACCTTCACGAGCGCCAAAGCGGCCGCGTTGGAGTCGCGCCCGGAGTACTCGCGCAGCTCAACGACGCAGTCGCACAATCACGCGAGCTCCTCGGGATCGACGCCGCAGAGGACGCCATAGCACGGGCCCGGCGCATCGCCCCCCACCTCCGCGTCCGCCGCGCCCTGCAACTAGGCGCTCAAGCCGTCACATCACTCCCCACTCGTTAGACGCACCCTTCCCAACCAGGTCGCCGAATCGAAACTGGGCCGTCCGACAGTCACCGTCGCGTCTGCTAGCGCTACCAAGGAGCTCGACCCAACGTAGCACAGCGCAATTGCGCCGGCGCACAGGCTCGATCGAAGGCTCCTTGCCGAGGCCGAGCGAGTTGACGAAACGCACTGGCCGCGGCTCCACCCCGAGCACCCCGTGCAGCGAGCGGCCGGCCTGGCGCAGCGCGAGATCGAGCGCCGCCGACTCAAACGCCCAGTTACGAAAGCGCAGCGCCACGTCCCACTCCGGCGGCTCCGGCCACAGCTCGAGCGCGCCGAGATGCTCGCAGAAGCCAGCCAGCGTCCACTCGCCCTCGAGCGCGAGCGAGAGCCGAGTCCTCGTGCAGCGCGGTGCCATCCTCGCGGAACACTGAGACGTCCCCGCCCAGCCCGTCAGCGCCGGCGCCGACGAGCCGCACGTGCGTCGTGATGCGCTCGAACTCGTGGGCGAGGACCGCGTGCAGGCGGTCGTACTCGCATGCCTCGACGACCAGTGGCAGCCCCGCGAGCCGGGGCCACAGCGATTCCCCGCTCATCGGTGGGATGCCGGGATTTCATCGCCGCCATTGTTTCATCAGGTTTGCCGCAAGCCGGGCGGTCGCCCACCTCGGCGGGCTCGCGCCGGCCGTCCCTGATCCACGCGGAGGATGATCTCGCCTATGCCGATCAACGTTCACCGCAGCGCCGAGTTCACTGTGCGCCTGCCCCCCGATCAGACCATGCCGCTCTTCACCGCCGAGGGCGAGCGCCGCTGGGCCGAGGGCTGGGACCCTCGCTACCCGAACCCTGCTCGTCGTGATGGTGCCGGGGCGGTCTTCACCACCGCGCACGGCGCTAACGAAACGACCTGGATCATGGTCGACCACGGGCCGGAGCGCGTTCGCTACGCGCGCGTGACGGACAGCATGACCGCGGGCATTGTCGCGGTCGACGTGCTCGAGTCTGACGAACGAGTGACGTGCGTGCGAGTTACCTATGATTTGACCGCGTTCACCGCCGCGGGCGAGGAATGGCTCGCGGAGTTCGATGCCCACTACGACACCGAAATAGCATCGTGGGCCACCGACATCGCGGCTGCCTTGGAACGGCCGGAACCAGCCTGACAACGACCTGACGCCTGCCGTGGGTGCCCGACCGACGAGGCACGCAGTGCGGTCCACTGTTGCCGCTTGAACGCTGCTCCTGGCGGTCCGCAGCAGCAGCCGCCCGTGCTGGTGTGGCACGCTCCTCTCTATATCGCGGCGCGCCTCTGTTCCGAGGGCGTCGGCCGGGGCAAAGGGAGCTGACCCGTCCTCTGTGATCAGGACCACCTGCGCTCGCTGGCGGACCTGCCCGCCCCGGCGCGCGACGCGCTAGGACCGGGACGCGAGAGCGAGGCCGAATGGACTCCCTTCGGAGTCTCGACAGATCGCCCACCGGGGCCCCGGATGGATCACGCTCCCCCCAAGCGCCGTGACCTGCTCGAGCGCGATCTCCATGTCAGCGACGGTGAAGTAGGGGAGCGAGGCCGTGTCGCCCGGGCCGGCGCCACGTTGGTGGATGCCGAACACAGGATGCCTGCTCCGCGTCTGCCAGCCGCGGCCTTCGGCCTGGCTGCGCTCGGCGAGCTGGGTGCCGAGCAGGCCCGACCAGAACCGACGTGCCCGGTCGGGATCATCAGCCGGGAATTCGATCAGGCCGAGCGTTCCGTCCACGCCGCAGACGATAACGGCGCGCGCTCACGCGACGCGCGCTGTGGCGAGCCGGCAGCCGGCTCCGTACGAATGAACGCCGCCAGCCGACGCGCGCGATGGAAGGCGGCGCGAGGATGAAACGGATGGCGGGGACCGACACGCTTGGAATGTGCTGGCGAACTGCTGAGCTCGGTTCGTCAGCCGTCCGCGTTAGCCGAAGCTACTCCAGACGGTGGACAGAGGCGCGGTGAGGTCCGGGTCGCGTCGCACCTCAATGTGCGTCACCCACTTGACCCACTGGAAGCCGCGCGCACCTGGAGCTACGAGCCGAACGGGTGCGCCATGGTCGTGGCTGAGTGGTGCGCCGGTGACATGTGTGGCGAGCAGGAGACTGCGTGCCTCCTCGATGCCGAAGCTCCAGCGGTAGCCGGTTACCGAGCCGACGGTAACGTGGCGCGCGGCGGGGTCAGCGCCGGCGAGGTCCAAAAGCCGGCTCAACCGGACTCCGCGCCAGCGTTGGGTCGAGTAGAAGCCGCCGGTGCAGTCGAGCGTAGCGACGAGCTCGTCAGCCGCGGCGAGCTCTGCGAGCGAGATCGCGAGACGGTGTGCCACCCGGCCCTCGACCCGCAGACGGTAGGAGGCTGGGTCGATCACCGCGGGGTTGTCCGCCACCCACGAGGTACTCGGAAAGGCGTTGCCGGCGAACGACCCGGCCTCATAGGAGCCGGTAAAGCGCCGGCGGGCACCCTTGAGCGCCAGGAGTGTCTCGACTGGTCGCTGTAGGCGCCAGGCCAGAACCGCGCACGCTGCCAGACCGGTCGCGGTCAGGAACTGGCGCCGCCCCGCCAGATCGCGGCGCCGCAGTCGCTTCGCGCGCACCACCATGTGGATGGCCACGGCGATCGTCAGGATCGCGCCGAGGCCGTCGTGCCAGCTCAGCAGGCTGTAACCGGCCGGCGCGACGGCGACGCCGCCCGACCACAGGAACCCGGCGGCGACGCAGCCCACAACCGCTAGCACCGCGCCGATTCCCGCAGCGCGACGGTGGGTTCCGTGCGAAGCGCGGACAAGACGCGGCCAGACGCGCCGGAGCTTGACGATGACTAAGAGGGCGATCGCGATCCCGCACGCGTCATGAACGGCGATGATCCAGGCGGCCCCCGGCGAGCCGGCGAACAGCGTGAGAGCGCCGGTCACGAGCAACGCCGCGACCAGCCCCGCGAGACCCCAATCGGTGACGCGGGCGGTCACATCGTCAGTCTAGGGCGGGGAAGTGTCGGCGACGCCAGACCGCAACATTCGGCACCCTGCAAGATCCGCGCGGGAGCCAGTTGCC
>JAFASF010000154.1 GCA_019244745.1 Solirubrobacterales bacterium
TACCCCGCGATCACGCCGAGCACGGCGGCGACGTCCTCGGCGCGGCGCGCGAGCGGCCCGATCGCGTCGAACGACCACGACACCGGCAGCGACCCGCGGGTGCTCACCCGGCCGAGCGTGGGACGCAGCCCGACCACGCCGCACAGCGCCGCCGGGATGCGGATCGATCCTCCGGAGTCTGACCCGAGGGTGACCGGCGCGAGGTCGGCCGCCACCGCCGCCGCCGAGCCGCCGCTCGACCCGCCGGGAACGCGACCGTGATCCCACGGGTTGTGGCCGGGGCCGAAGTGGACGTTGTGGGTCGTTCCCCCAATCGCCCATTCGGCCATGTGGAGCTTGCCCAGAAACACTGCGCCGGCGTCGAGCAGCGCGCGCGTCACCCACGCGTCGCTCCCGGCCACGTTGTCCCGGAGAAGGCCCGTGCCGGCGGTCAGCCGGACGCCGTCGACCGCGATGTTGTCTTTGAGCGCGACCGGCACCCCCGCCAGCGGCCCAGGCTCCGCGCCCGCGCGCACCTGCTCGTCGATCTCGTGCGCGCGCCGTCGCGCCGCGTCGGCCGTCACCGTGCGGAACGCGTTCAGCTGCGGCTCAGCCGAGCCGATGCGCTCGAGATACACCTCGGTGAGCTCGAGCGCCGACTGCTCCCCCGCGCGGACCTGTCGCACCAGATCGACGACCGATACGTGGACCGCGGCCGCGGGAGGATCGACCGCGGCCGCAGGAGGATCGATCGGCTTGGGCAAGAGCGGGCCTCGGTCCCGCGCGGTCGCTCAGACGATCCCGCTACGCGAGGCCGAACGCGCGGTTGCCCGCCTCGGTAGAGGGGCTTCGGGAGGGCACCAGTGTCCGGCCCGGAGTCTGGCCGCCGAGCATCTCGGTGAGCGAGCGAAGCTGCCCGTCCCGCGCCGCGCGCAGCTCCTCGCGACGCCGCCGCGTCGCCTCCTCATCGACCCCGAGCGTGCGCTCATCGGTGAAGATCACACCGTAGGCGTCGCGCGCCATCTCGACCGTGGTGAAGTCATCGAGCACGTCGTCGCGCACCTGCGCCGGAGCGCGATCGAGCGGGTCGCCGTACCCGCCCGCGTTGGGCTCGCGGAACTCGATGTACTCGCCGGCCTTGAACGGTACCCCGGTCACCTTGGCCTCCAGGTGCTCCTCGTGCGGCGTGTCGGGGTTCTTGCGGCAAGACGCGGTAAGTCCGTCCCAGCCGCCGAAGACGCCGCGCGGTGGATCGTATTGGCGATCGCCCTCGCACGAGTATGTGCCGTCCACGAGGAAGCGGTTGCGGCGGATGATCCCGATGCCGCCGCGCCACCGTCCGGGCGCGGCCGGCTCGGGTCTGAGCTCGTACTGGTCGCAGCGCACCGGGAAGCGAAGGTCGAGCTCCTCGATCGGGTTGTTGCGGGTGTTTGCCATCAGGTTGTCCACGGAGTCCATCGCGTCCTTGCCGTAGCGGGCGCCGTAAGCCCCCTCGTTGACCTCGAGGTACAGCCAGTATTCCCCCGACTCGGGCAAGAAGCCGGAGTAGGAGCAGAAGTGGATGCCGGCCGAATTGCCCGCCGTGACCTGCTGGGGGAGCTGGTCGGCGAGCGCGAGGATTATGTTGTCGACGACGCGCTGGACCTGGCAGAACCGCGAGAAGCAGGCGCGCGGGAAGTTCGGGTTGAAGATCGTGCCCTTGGGCGCGATCACGCTGACCGGCCGGAACACGCCGTCGTTCTGCGGGACGTGCTCAGGGAACGTCGTCTCGTCCAGCAACAGGGTCCGCACAGCGTAGTAAGCGCCCACGAGGAGCGAACCCTCGAACGGAACGTTGAACCCGGTCGGTACCTCGCTGTTGGATCCGCTTACGTCGACCGTGATCGAGTCGCCCTCGACGACGACCTTGGTCTCCACGCGCAGGCGCTGGCCGCGATTGCGGGCGTCGTCGTCGAGCCACGCGGTCGGCGCCCGGTACTCGCCATCGGGGATCTTCGCGATCTCGGCCCGGAGCATGCGCTCGGAGTAGTCCATCCACTCGTACGCGGCGGACATCACGACCTCCACGCCGTAGCGATGCACGAGCCGCAGGAAGCGATCGCGGCCGAGCAGGCACGCCGCCATCATCGCGTTCATGTCGCCACGGTTCATCGTCTCGGTGCGCACGTTGTCGAAGATCATGCGGTCGACGTCCACATTGAGCTCGTCATGGCGGTACCAGCGCAGCGCGTTGTAGAGCTTGGACTCCGCGTAGACGTCGAATGCATCGGCGTTGATGCCGGGGAAGGCGCCGCCGACGTCGAGCACGTGCGCGGTCACCGCCGCGAACCCCAGCAGCTCGCCGTCGTGAAAAATGGGGACGGCCACGGCGACGTCCGGGCTGTGCGACGCCCCGAGGTACGGGTGGTTGTGGACGATCACGTCGCCGTCGTCGATGTCGCCCTCGAGGCGATCGAGGAAGCCGCGGATGTACCACGGGAGCGAGCCGATGTGCATGGGGGTCGAGTCGGACTCGCACAGCTCGCGGCCCTGGGCGTCGAACAGCCCGGCGCCGAGATCCTCCGACTCGCGGATGATCGAGCTGTATGACATGCGGAACAGAACCCCCGCCATCTCCTTGGCGATCGCGTGGAAGGCGCCGCCCAGCACACGAAGCGTGATCGGATCAACGTCGACCCGCGGGCGTGCCGGTGCCCCCGGGCTGCGCCCGACTTCGTAGGTGGCCACGGACATCTCGCTTGCTCTCCTCTCGACGTGCGTCCTAGCCCAGCGCGACCTCGGCGGCGCGCAGCAGCTGGTTTCGGGCCGACTCGTCGATCCAGATCACGATGTTGCCGAAGCCGTCGACCTCGCAGAACAGCCCCGGCGGGACAACGGTCGTCGAGTCGTATTGGGTGATCACGGCCGGCCCCTCGATCCGGTTGCCGGCCTTGAGCGCATCGCGGACGTAGAAGCGGGTGGAGAGCTCGCGCAGCTCGCCTTCCTCCCGGAACCAGACGGGGCGCTCGTAGCGCAGCGCGTCCGGGTCGAGGTGCTCGGAGCGCTCGACCTCGGGCATCTCGAGCGGCGGCATCAGTCCCACGCCCCGGACCCGGATGTTGGGAATCTCGATGTCGGAGCCCTCGAAGCGGCGCGAGTACTCGCGCTCGTGCGCATCGTGGAAGTCGGCCACGACCTTCTCCCGCCACGCCTGGTCGATCGCTCCCGCTGGACAGTCGACCCGCAGCTCATAGCCCTGCCCGAGGTAACGGCAGTCGGCCACGCGCTGGATCACCCAGCGGTCTTCCGGGATCCCGTCGGCAGCCAGCTGCGCTCGTGCCTGCTCCTCGAGTTCTTCATAGCGACGCCGCATCTCGTCCGCGGCCAGAGCCGAGAAGCGCTGATAGGTGGTGGCGACGAACTCGTAGACGACGTCGGTCGCGAGCAGTCCCATGGCCGCTGTCACACCCGGATACGGCGGCACGATCACCGCCGGCGTACCCACCTCCGCGGCGATTGAGGCCGCGAGCGTCGGCCCGGCACCTCCCTCCGCAACCAGCGCGAAGTCGCGCGGGTCATAGCCCTTGCGCACCGAGTTCTCCTCGATGGCCTGAACCATCAACGCGCTGGAGATCTGGATGGCGCCCATCGAGGCCTGCTCGATCGACATGCCGAGCTTGCCGGCTACCCCCTCAAACGACCGGCGAGCCAGGTCCGGAGCAAGCTCCATACCGCCGCCCAGGAAGGCGTCCGGCTGTAGCCAGCCGAGGTTGATCATCGCATCGGTGCTGGTCGGCTCGGTGCCGCCCCGGCCATAGGCTGCTGGTCCGGGCACGGCGCCCGCCGAGCGCGGTCCGGAGCGAAAGACGCCGCCCGCGTCGACGTACGCGATCGAACCGCCACCCGCGCCGATCGTGTCGACGTCGACCATCGGGATCATCGCCTGGTAGGGACCCACTCGCGTATCGAGCAGATGCTTCATTCGCAGCGTGCCCGATTGAGCGAGCCCGATGTCCGCCGAGGTCCCGCCGACGTCCAGCGTAATCACGTTGTCGAAGCCCGCTTGGCGCCCGACCCAGATTCCGCCGACCACGCCCGCGACCGGGCCCGACATCAGCAGGTTGACGGGACGCTGGGTTGCACCGTGGGCAGTCACGACGCCGCTCGCGGAGCTCATGAGGTGAAGCCCGGTGCGGACCCCGAGCGTGTGGAGTTCGTCCTCCAGGCGCCGCACGTAGCCGGCCACCCGGGGGCCGATGAACGCGTTGAGCGCGACGGTGGAGAAGCGCTCGTACTCCCGGTACTGGGGCAGAACCTCCGAGGACACGGACAGGAACGCCTCCGGGAACTCCTCGCGGACGATCTCGGCCGCGCGCCGCTCGTGGGCGGGGTTCATGAACGAGAACAACAGACAGATCGCGACGGCGTCGACGCCGGCCTCTTTGAACCTGCGCGCGTGCTGGCGAACGCGGTCCTCGTCGAGCGGCACGAGCACCTCACCGTCCCCGGTGATCCGCTCGGGCACGGTGAGTCGATCGCGGCGGCGCACGAGCGGGTAGCGCTGCCACGGGAGGTCCTGGTAGTTGGAGAAGTTGAGTGGCTTCTTGTGGCGGGCGATGTGCAGGATGTCGCGATATCCCTCGGTGGTGATCATCCCCACGCGCGCGCCGTCGTGCTCGATGACGATGTTCGTCGCGATCGTTGTGCCGTGGAAGACCTGGTCGAGATCGGCCGCACCCACGCCGACGCTCGCGGTCAGCTCCTCGATCCCCTCGACGGTTCCCCTCGAGGGATCCTCGGGCGTGGTCGGAAGCTTGTGGATCTGGATCTTGCCGGTCTCGTCATCGACGTAAATGAGGTCGGTGAAGGTGCCCCCTACGTCTACTCCAAGTCGCTTCATCTATCGCTCCAAGGTCCCTCAGTGGTCATGTAGGCCGCGCCACCTCACGGCACGAGCAGGATCTTGCCGAAGAAGTCGCGGCTCTCGAGCTTCTCGCTCGCCGCTCTGGCCTCCTCCAGCGGGTAGCTCGCCGCGACCAGCGGCTTGATGGAGCCGCGTCTGGCGAGCGTCAGCACCGTCTCCAGCTCCTCGCGCGTGTACACGAACGAGCCGATGATCGCATGCTGGGAACGGAAGAACGGGATGATGTCGAATGGCACCACCTCGCCGGCGTGGGCCCCGCAGGTGACGATCCGTCCGTCGCCAGCGAGTGAGTCGAGCGCCCACTGGAACAGCTCTCCGCCGACGTGCTCGAAAACCAGATCGACACCCTTGCCGTCCGTCAACTCCATCACCCGCGCGGGCACGTCCTGGGCGGTGTAGTCGATCCCGGCATCCATGCCGAGTTCCGCGGCGCGGTCGAGCTTCTCCGGGGAGCTCGAGGTGCCGACCACGTACGCGCCCCCGAGCTTGGCAAGCTGCACCGCGGCCGAAGCGATGCCGGCGCCCACCGAGCTGATCAGCACGGTCTCGCCGATGCGCAGCCCGCCCCGACCGTAGAGCATGTGCCACGCGGTGCCGAAGGCCACCTGTAGCGCGCCAGCGTCTTCGTCGGAGAGCTCATCGGGCACCCGGAGCAGCTGCTTGGTTGGAGCGACGACGTACTCCGCGTAGCCGCCCGGTGCGCCGACGCCGAGAAACACGTCACCCCCCAGCAGATACGGCATCACGCGGTCGCCGACCTTCCACCCATCCTCAACCCCTGGCCCCAGCTCGTCCAGGCTGCCAACGATCTCCAGCCCGGGGATGTGAGGGAGGCTGACCTCGAACCGCGAGATGCCCTCGCGGAGATCGATGTCGAGATGGTTGAGCGCGCACGCGCGCACCCTGATGCGCACGTGCTGTGGCCCGGGCTCGGGGTCCGGCACCTCCTCGACCCGCAGTTGGTCGAGGCCGCCGAATTCGTGGATGCGCACCGCCTTCACGCGCTCAGCTCTTTCGATCGTGGCACGCCCCTCGCGCGGCTAACCCGAGGGCGCGTGCCGAGTCTTATGCCTGACTTCAGACTTGTCAAGGTCGGCGCCGGCGACGATGCGGATGCCGCTGCTCGGGCGAATCGGGCTTCACACGATTTTGCGCGCGCTGACGGCGAGTTGCGGCCGACTGTTTCCAAGACGGTTGACAGGCGTCCAATGTCTGACTTATAACACGACCATCCGTTTGAATGCAGGCAGCGCACATATGTC
This sequence comes from Solirubrobacterales bacterium, assembly GCA_019244745.1. Taxonomy (GTDB): domain Bacteria; phylum Actinomycetota; class Thermoleophilia; order Solirubrobacterales; family Solirubrobacteraceae; genus Palsa-465. The sequence continues at coordinate 6,145 of JAFASF010000154.1, forward strand.
AGCGGGTGGATCCGAGTGAGCACCGCGGCGGAGAGGCTCGCCTCATTCTCCTCGGCGCTTACGTGCGCGGCGATACCGCAGTCCGTGCTCGAGGCGGCGAAACTGCACGTTCTCGACACGATCGGCTGCGGCCTGGCCGCCCACGCTCTCGATACCGCGCCGCAAGCGCGGGAGGCGATGCGCGAGTTCGGCGAGTCCGGCGTCGCGACCGTCATCGGCGCCGAGGAAGGCTTGAACGCGCGTGATGCCGCGCTCGTCAACGCAAGCCTCTGCCACGCGCTCGACTTCGACGACACCCATCCGGGAGCGGTCGCCCACATCAGCGTCGTGGTCGCTCCAGCCGCGATCGCGATGGCGGAGACGCTGGGCGCGAGCGGTGCCGAGTTGCTCGGCGCGGTGGTAGCGGGCAACGAGGTCGCGATCCGAATCGGAATGGCCGCTGGCGAGTCCTTCCACGCCCGCGGTTTTCATCCGACCGCGGTGTGCGGGGTGTTCGGAGCCGCAGCGGCCGCGGCGCGCCTGCGGGGGCTCGATGCGCGGGCCACGACACATGCATTCGGGATCGCCGGCAGCCTTGCCTCCGGGATCCTCGAGTTTCTCGGTGATGGGTCCTCGACGAAGCGACTGCATCCGGGGTTCGCCGGACACGGCGGGGTGACTGCCGCCGCGCTCGCCGCCCACGGCGCCACCGGGCCGAGCACCGTGCTCGAAGGCCGCTTCGGCATCTTTCACGCCTTCCTGCACGGCACCGATCTCGACATCGAGCCCCACCTGGCGGATCTCGGGTCGCGGTGGGAGACCCCGCGCATTGCCTTCAAGCCATATCCGGCGTGTCATTACCTCCACGCCCCGCTCGACGCGACGGTTGCCGCCGTCACCGAGGAACGGTTGACAGCGAACGACGTCGAGGAGTTGGTGATGCTGTGCCCGCCTGGAGCGGTCCGCATGGTGCTCGAACCGGCCGCGAGCAAGGCTCGTCCGCGCAGCGAGTACGACGCCAAGTTCTCGCTTCCATACTCGGTCGCGTCGTACCTGACGAGGGGCAACGTGGACATATCCACTTACACCGAGCAGGCGATCGGCGACGAGGAGGTGCTTGCGCTCGCGGCCAAGGTCCGATACGAGGTGCGTGAGTTCGACACCGATGACACCGCGTTCCCCGGTGGCGTGCGGATCCGGACCCGCGACGGCCGCGTCATCGAGCGCGAGTTGCCCTATCAGCGCGGCGACGCGCGCAATCCGATGAGCGCCGACGAGGTCCTGGACAAGTTCCGGGGCTGCGCAAGACTGGCGCTTCCGGCAGGGGACGTCGAGGGGCTTGAGGGCTCGATCCTGGCCCTCGAGAAGCAGCCGGACCTCTCCGCGCTGCGCGCGCTGGCCGGCGCCGCGCGGCCGGTTGCCGCATGAACGAGGTCCAGCTCGAGCGGCGGGCGATCGTCGCCCCCGTGCGCCGCGTCCGCAAGGCCTACGAGCAGGTCTACGACCAGCTGCGCGAGCTGATCATGCGCGGCGAGCTCGAGCGCGGGCAGAGGTTGCCCAATGAGGCGCTGCTGGCGCGGGAGTTCGGGGTGAGCCGCGGTACGGTCCGAGAGGCCCTCAGGCTGCTGGCAGCGCACGGCTTGATCCGTACCGCCAAGGGAGCCGGTGGCGGGAGCTTCATCACGCTGCCCACGGTGGACCACGTCTCGGAGTTCCTGCAGGTGAACATCGGCCTGCTGAACGAGTCGCGTGACGTCTCCGCGGAGGAGATGCTCGAGGCGCGCGAGCTGCTCGAGTCATTCGCGGCCAGGATGGC
>JAFASF010000330.1 GCA_019244745.1 Solirubrobacterales bacterium
AGCGAGGCGGGACCGGGTCGAGGTTCAAAGCGGGCAGCACGATAGAGATCTGCCAGCGTCCGCCGCGAACGCGGACCTGGCCGCCGCGCTTCACCTGGCCATTTGGGAGGGTTGCGGTTACAGTGATGGTCAAACGGCCGGCGGCAGTAGGCGCGCTTCTCCGCCCGATCGTGATAGTTCCGCTTAGCGTCAGCCGTAGCTGACGGCAGGTCGCCTCCGCAGTGACTGCGCGGATCTCCCGCTCGTCTCGTCCGATCTCGGTCACGCAGCCTCGCGCAAGCGGCCTCGCGTGAATGTGCGAGATCGTCACTCGCGGCCGCGCGCGCACCGTAGTTGGCGGCACCGCAATTGGCGGCACCATAGCCGGCGCCACCGTGACCGTGTGCGTCGTGCTCGCCGCCGGGTTGCCGCTGCAATAGTCCATCTGGCCGGTGAAAACGGTCAGAATCGAGCAGCCGCTATCGTCGGTGACAGTCAAACGGACCGTGTAGGTGCCCGCCGTCGCGTAGACGTGTGTGGTGACACGGCCCGCGCTCGCGAGCGTGGTGCCGTCGCCAAAGCTCCAGTCATAGCGGGCGATCGTGCCGTCGGCGTCGCTCGAGGCGGACCCGTCAAACACGCTCGCCGCCCCCGCCGGCGCCGCAGCCGCGGAGAACGCCGAGACAGGCGATTGATCAGGCACCACCGCCACCCCGAGCGGCCCATTGCCAGCCGCAACCGTGGCGGTCGCTTTCGGGGACAGCACGCCGCCCGGCCCGACGTCGTACTGGGAGACACCGCCCGCCCCATTTGTGTTGAAGTTGGTGACGTACACGCTCTTGCCATCCGGGGTGACGGCAATCCCGGCCGGGCCGTTGCCGGCCGCAACCGTGGGGGCTGCCTTTGGGGACAGCGCGCCGCCGGGTCCGACGTCGTACTGGGAGATCCCGTCCGCCCCATTCGCGTATTGGTTCGTCACATACACGCTGTGGCCGTCCGGGCTGACCGCTATCCCATAAGGTCCGTTGCCACCGGCGACGGTCGGCGCCGCCTTTGGCGTGAGCGCGCCACCCGGACCGACGTCGTACTGGGAGACCCCGCCCGCCCCATTCGCACCGCTGTTGGCGACGTACACGCTCTTGCCGTCCGGACTGACCGCGATCCCGGCCGGGACGACGCCAGCCGCAACAGTGGGCACCGCCTTCGGTGTGAGCGCGCCACCCGGACCGACGTCGTACTGGGAGACCCCGCCCGCCCCATTCGCACCGCTGTTGGTGACGTACACGCTCTTGCCGTCCGGACTGACCGCGATTCCACTCGGGCCCACGCCTGCCGGAACCGCGGCGGTCGCCTTTGGCGTGAGTGCCCCACCCGGGCCGACGTCGTACTGCGAGACCGCGCCGCCCACCACCCCCCCGTTGTCAGCGACGTACACGCTCGTGCCGTCCGGGCTGACCGCGATCGCAGCCGGGTTCGCGCCGGCCGGAACGGTAGGGGTCGCCTTGGGTGAGAGCGCGCCGCCGGGCCCGACGTCGTACTGGGACACCCCACCCGCGCCACTCGCGCCGTCGTTGGCCACGTACGCGCTCTTGCCGTCCGGGCTGAGCGCGATCGCCGCCGGCGAGTTGCCCCCCGTCACCGGCGCCTTGATCGTCAGCGCACCACCTACGCCGATGCCGTACTGGGAGATCCCGCCCACCCCATTCGTGAGAAGGTTCGCGACGTAAACGCTTGTGCTCGTCGCCCTCGCCGCCGCAGGGACAACCAACATCCAGCACGCCACCACACCAACCAACAACCTACGCGGAAGCTCCCAGCGCGCCCTCACGCGGCGATCATCCGCCGAGGGCCGCTCCGTGTCAAGCCCCGCACCCCTCGCTCCGTGACGCAGACCAAAAGGGCACGAGCACCGAGGGTTCGTGATCTAGCGCGTGGCCAGACGGAGGTCTTGGTCCCGTACTTGGCCGCGAACGAACTGGCAACCGCCTCTCGCTCCGCGTCGGCTGTCACCCGCTGAGCCCTGCCGTCAAGCACCACGTCGAGCGCGCCATCGACGAGGTCGCTGGACCCGTGTTCAAGATGCAGGACTTGTTGGCAACAAGGTTCTTAGCCTCGCGCTCCTCGGCTCGGTGGAGAACCAGCTCGCGTCGTCGTGCCACACGGCGATCAACGGCGTGAACGTGCGGGCCGTCCCGCCGGACGACCGAAAGCCAGAACGAATCGGCGGCCCCGATCTCCGCGCTGGCGAGCATCTTGCCGTCGAGCTGGACAGGTAGTTGGCGGGCCTCGTCGGCCGGTCATGCCCTGGACCCCGAGGCGGGCGTTGCGCATGGCGCCGGCGACTCGGTCGAGGTTGCTTCGCCGTCGGCGAACTACGCAGTCGGCATCTTCAGTCAGGCGCCTCGCACCGTAAGCGCGAGCGGCGGCACCACCGACGAGCAGATACTCGACATGGTGGCGGTCGAAGACCTCGACGAGGCGGATCAGTTCGTGACCCGGAGCGGAGCTATCGGTCGCCGGCATCGCCGCCGGCGCGCTCACCAGCCAGCTCGGCAAGCCACGCCATCGCGCTCTCGCGGGAGTCGATACGTCGGCCATCGCGCAGGATCGTCACCTCATCGAAGGTCGGCCGGCGCGTGGCGCAGCGCCTCGGCCAGGGCCTCAACGGTCATAGCGGGCTCGGCGGACATGATTTGAGGGTACTCCCAACTATCCGAAACTCGCCAGCCTGCCACGCGACCGGCCGCTCAGCGAACGCTAGCCCGACTCCGACACGCGCCCAATGTCGTTCCACGAGAGGATCACGTCCAAGAAGGTGACCGAACAGGCAGATTCGGACGTGTTTGCGCGGCGTGGACTTCTGCTGTGTGCTTAGCCGTTGGCGCTTCGGGGTGGTTTGGGATGGGTGATTCGCAC
>JAFASF010000205.1 GCA_019244745.1 Solirubrobacterales bacterium
CGCTGGGGGTGCTCCGCCAGCTGTGGGAGCGCGGCGTGGCGAGCTCCGTCGACCTGCTCGGGGAGGCGACCGTCACGCAGGCCGAGGCCGACCACTACGCCGCCAGATGCAACGCCGCGCTCGAGGAGCTCGCGCACGCCTCCCGCGAGTGGCCTGGCCGCGAGATGCTCGAGCGCGACAGCAGCGGGCCCCTGCCTCGGGCCAACGTTTCGGTCAAGGTCTCGGCGCTCACCCCGCTGCTCCGGCCCGACGCGCCCGAGCGCGGCCGCCTGGACGCGGCGGAGCGACTCCGGCCGCTGCTGCGAAACGCCCACGCGCTGGGGGCGCACATCCATATCGACATGGAGTCGCTGGACTCGCGCGAAGCGGTGCTCGAGCTGGTGCTCGACGTGCTCTCCGAGGAGGAGTTCCGCGATGGTCCTTCCGCCGGCGTGGTGCTCCAGGCCTACCTGCGCGACTCCCCGGAGCAGCTCACTCGGATCCTCGAGTGGGCTCGGACGGGCGGCCGCACACCGCCGCTGCAGGTGCGCCTCGTCAAGGGCGCCTACTGGGATCACGAGTTCGTCCAGGCGCGCCAGCACGGATGGCCGGCGCCCGTGTTCGAGGTCAAGGCCGACTGCGACCGCAATTTCGAGGCCCTCACGGCCTCGCTTCTCGAGGCCCGCCCGGCGGTCCGGGTCGCGGTCGCCTCCCACAATCTGCGCTCGGTCGCCAACGCGATCGCGTTCAACCGCTTGTCGGGCGGCGAGGACCGCGACCTCGAGCTGCAGGTGCTGCGCGGCCTCGGCGACGAGCTCCAGGACGCGCTCGCCTCCCGCCGGTTCCGCGTGCGCACCTACTGCCCGGTGGGCGACCTGATTGCCGGAATGGCGTATCTCGTGCGGCGGCTGCTCGAGAACACGAGCAACGAGTCGTTCCTGCACGAGCAGGCGCGCGGCACGCCGCTGGACGTCCTGCTGGCGCCGCCGTAGCCGGGGTTCCAGCCCGTTGCTCTGCTGTTAACGTCGCACGCGATGTCCACGCTCACGACCTTCGCCAACGAGCCGATCCTCGAGCTGCGCCGAGCCACGGTGCGCGACCAACTGGCCGAGGCGCTGTCGCGCCTGGATTCCCAGCTGCCGCTGAGGGTCCCGGTGATGGTCGGCACCTCTGAGCGGGTCGGGGACGAGCTGCTGAGCACCGACCCGGGGACGCCGGAACGGGTCGTGGCGCGCGCCGCGACGACGATCGCAGCAGAAGTGCGTGAGGCGGTCGCCGAGGCGCAGCGGGGATTTCGGGAGTGGAGCGCATCGAGCGCCGCCGACCGGGCCGCCGCTCTGATCAGAGCGGCCGGCTGGTTGCGTGAGCGGCGGCTCGAGCTCGCCGCGCTCGAGGTTCGCGAGTGCGCCAAGCCCTGGCCCGAGGCGGACAGCGACGTGTGCGAGGCGATCGACTTCCTCGAGTACTACGCGCGGGGGGCGATCGAGCTCGACGCCGGCGCGCAACTGCTGCAGGTCCCGGGCGAGCGCAACGAGCTGCGCTACTTCCCCCGCGGCGTCGCCGCGGTCATCTCCCCCTGGAACTTCCCCCTCGCGATTCCATGCGGGATGACCGCCGGCGCGCTCGCGACCGGGAACGCGGTTGTGCTCAAGCCGGCCGAGCAGTCGCCGGCGTGCGCGCTGAAGCTGGTCCAAGCGCTCAGAGCCGGCGGCGTGCCTCCGGCCGCGATCGCCCTGCTGCCGGGGGAGGGAGACGTCGGCGCGGCGCTCGTGCGCGACCCCGAAGTCCAGACGATCGCCTTCACCGGATCGCTTCCGGTGGGCCTCGAGATAGTCCGCGCCGCGGGCGACACCGTCCCCGGCCAGAAGCACATAAAGCGGGTCGTCGCTGAGCTCGGAGGCAAGAACTGCGTGATCGTCGATGCCGACGCCGATCTCGACGAGGCCGTTCCCGGGATCGTCTACTCCGCCTTCGGCTACGCCGGCCAGAAGTGCTCGGCCGCGGCCCGAGTGCTCGTGCACGAGGCGATCGCCGAACAGCTCATCGATCGCGTCGCCGGCGCGGTGCGGGTGCTCGACGTCGGTCAGGCGGATGAGCTCGCGACCGAAGTGCCCCCGGTGATCGAGCGCTCCGCCCAAGAGCGCGTGGACCGCTACGCCGCGATGGCGGCGGCGCAGGGCCGGATCGCTGCGCTCGCCGAGGCGAGCGCAGACCAAGGCTGGTTCTGCGCCCCGACGGTCGCGGTGGACCTGCCGGGGGGCTCGCCCGTCCTCGAGGAGGAGATCTTCGGGCCGCTCCTGGCGATCGAGCGCGTTCATAGCGTCGAGCACGCGATGGAGATCGTTGACTCGCTCCCCTTCGGGCTCACCGGGGGCCTGTTCGCCCGCGACCCCGCCACCGTCCGCTACGTGCGCAGCCGGACGCCGGTCGGAAACCTCTATGTGAACCGGGGTATCACGGGCGCCATGGTCGGTCGCCAGCCGTTCGGCGGCAACCGGCTGTCGGGCAATGGGACCAAGGCCGGTGGTCCCGACTACTTGCGTCACTTCGTCGAGCCGCGTGCGGTGACCGAGAACACCATGCGTCACGGGCTGGTCGTCTGAAGCCAAATCCGACCGCCGGCCTTGATTTAGGCGCGGTGACGCTCGATCATCGACGAGGTGGTGGTCGCACCTTCACAGGGCTGGAAGCTCGCGCTCGCCGCCGCGCTCCTCGCGGCGATCTTGCTCAGCGCGTGCGCCCGGGCCCCGCGGCGGGCGGTCGCCCCCTCGGACCTGCGCCGCCTGGTGATCGCAGCCCTGGTGCTCTACAGCGCCGGCGTATTCGCCGCCTCCAGGCACTCTCCGATTCTCTCCGCCTTCGCCTACGCCGCCGGGATCGCCGTCTGCACGCTGGCGGCCTGGCTCTCGCGGGGGATCGACTCAGAGGATCCGCCTCGCGGCGGCGACGGTGGTGAATGGCCCGAGTGGCCACCGTCCGAACCAGACGGTGCTCCCTGGCTTGACTGGGAGGCGTTCGAGACCGAGTTCCGGGCGTACGTCGAAAGTCATCGCGAACCATCCGCCCGGCCCTAACGGCTGGTGGGTCGAGCGGAACAGCTCCCGAGCTAGCCGTGCCGCCAGAGCCCGTTCCCGGCCAGCAGCAGTTCGTGTAACCGGGTCTCCCCCGCGAGCTCGGGGTGAAACGAGACCGCGAGCACGTTGTTCTCCCTGATCGCCACTGGGTGCCCGTCGACGCTCGCCAGGATCTGAACGCCGGGTCCGAGCTCTGCCACCCACGGCGCCCGAATGAACACCGCATGGACGGGACCACCCTCGACGCCGGCGATATCCAGATCGGCCTCGAAGGAGTGAAGCTGGCGTCCGAAGGCGTTGCGGCGAGTGCCGACGTCGAGGAGATCGAGATGATCGCGGTCGAGCATGATCATCCCCGCGCACGTGCCGAGTACGGGCGTTCCGGTGCGAACGAGGTCCCGCAGCGGGCCGGCGAGTCCCTCCCGCTCCACCCCCAGCGTCATCACCGTCGACTCGCCGCCCGGGATGATCAGCGCGTCGAGACCCTCCAGATCGGACGGCACCCGAACCTCGCGCGGCTCTGCTCCCAGCCGGCGCAGAATCCTGCTGTGCGCCGCGAATCCACCTTGGAGCGCGAGAACCCCCACGACCTTGGGCCGAGTTTCCGCCGGCTGCGTGGACACGGGGCCTACCAGCCGCGGGGCGCCAGCAACTGCTCGCTCTCGAGCTTCGAGCTCTCGAGGCTCGCCATCGGCTGCCCGAGCCCGGTGGACGCCGCCGCGACGCGCGCCGGATCCTGATAGTGGGTCGTCGCCTCGACGATCGCCCGGGCCCGGCGCTCCGGATCCTCGGACTTGAAGATGCCCGAGCCGACGAATACGCCTTCGGCGCCGAGCTGCATCACGAGCGCCGCATCGGCGGGCGTGGCGATGCCCCCGGCGCAGAACAGGACGACGGGAAGCTTGCCCTCGGCGGCTATCTGGCGGACCAGGTGGAGCGGCGCCTGAAGCTCCTTGGCGGCCGTCGCGAGTTCGGCGTCGTCGAGCATCGTCAGCCGGCGAATCTCTCCCCGGATCATCCGCAGGTGGCGCACCGCCTCAACGATGTCCCCCGTTCCCGCCTCGCCCTTGGAGCGAATCATCGCGGCCCCCTCGCCGATGCGGCGAAGCGCTTCGCCGAGGTTGGTTGCGCCGCACACGAACGGGATCTTGAACGCCCACTTGTCGATGTGGTTGGCTTCATCGGCCGGCGTGAGGACTTCGGACTCGTCCACGTAATCGACCTCCAGCGCCTCGAGCACCTGAGCCTCGACGAAGTGGCCGATCCGCGCCTTGGCCATCACCGGGATCGTGACCGCCTCCTGGATTCCCCGGATCATCGCCGGGTCAGACATGCGCGCCACGCCGCCGTCACGGCGGATGTCGGCGGGGACGCGCTCGAGCGCCATCACCGCGGCGGCGCCGGCGTCCTCGGCGATCCGCGCATGCTCCGGCGTGACGACGTCCATGATCACGCCGCCCTTGAGCATCTCGGCCAGCCCGGCCTTGACGGTGAACGTCGCCTCGTCGCGCGGAGTATCGATGTCCTCTGCCATCGGTCCGAGTGTACCCGGGCGATACCGTGTGCCGCCATGTCCGAGACAG
>JAFASF010000255.1 GCA_019244745.1 Solirubrobacterales bacterium
CGGTGCCGGTGATGCTGCTGGGGTGCGTGGCCCCGTACGCCAACCGGCTCGCGCTCGGGCACGTGGCGCAGACCGGGACCGTGACCGGCGGGCTGTACGCGCTCTCGACCGCGGGGTCGCTGGTGGGCACCTTCGCCGCGGCGCTGCTGCTGATCCCGCTGATCGGGACCCACCGCACGTTCCTGGTCTTCGCGCTCGCGCTGGCGGTGGTGGCGGTGGCTGCGTCCGCCTCCTGGCGGTGGCTGGTGGTTCCCGCCTTGATCGCGGGCCTGCTCGCGGTGCCGCCGCCGGCGGTCGGGGCGGACGTCAGCGGGGCGCGCGTGATCTTCTCCGCCGAGACCCAGTATCAGTACGCGCGCGTGCTCCAGTTTCGGAGCGGCGAGCGCTGGCTTCAGTTGAACGAGGGCGTCGCGATCCATTCGCTGTACCGCCCCTGGAGCTACCTGACCGGCGGGTACTGGGATGACTTCCTGGTGCTGCCGCTGGCGGGCGAGCGCGGCCTGCCGCGGCGGCTCGCGATCCTCGGCGACGCCGCCGGCACGGTCGCGCGGGCGTATGGCCATTACTACCCGGGGACGCGGGTAGACGCGGTGGAGCTCGACGGTGAGCTGACCACGATCGGCAGGCGCTACTTCGACCTGCGCGGAGCGGACCTGCACCTGTACACGGCCGACGCGCGGCCCTGGCTCGCGGCCAGCAAGGCGAGCTACGACGCGATCTTCGTCGACGCCTACCGCCAGCCCTACATCCCGTTCTACCTGGTCACGCGCGAGTTCTTCGCGTCGGTGCGGGCGCATCTGCGGCCGGGGGGAGTGACGATCGTCAACGTCGGGCAGATACCGGGGTCCAATGGGCTCGAGAAGGTGGTGACCGCGACCATGCGAGCCGACTTTGCGTATGTCATGCGCGACCGGATCAGCGATTCGAACACGCTTGTCGTGGCGAGCGACGCGCCGCTGTCATCGGCGCGGATCCTGTCGGCGGCGGCGACCGGGGCGGCGCTGCCTCGTGGTCTCTGGCCGCTCGCCGGGGGCGTGGCCGAGCGGCTGGGGCCCGGGCTCTCCGGCGGGAGCGTGTACACCGACGACCGCGCTCCGGTCGAGTGGCTGACCGATCTGTCGATCCTGCGCTACGCGCTCGGGAGGCGGTAGGCGAGTGTTGATCTCGGCCGAGGATCTGCACGAGCGGGTTGGGGGCGCCCGCGATCGGCCGGCGCTTCTCGACGTCCGCTGGGCGCTCGGGGGTCCTCCGGGCGTGGAGGAGTACCTGAGGGGACACATACCGGGGGCGGTGTTCGTCGACCTCGAGACGGCGCTCGCGGCGCCGCCCGGGGCGCGAGGTCGCCACCCGCTCCCGGATGCCCGCGCGTTCGAGGCTGGGATGCGGGGTGCGGGCGTTCGGAACGATCGGGCTGCGGTGGTGTACGACGCGGCGTCGTCGATCGCGGCCGCGCGCGCCTGGTGGCTGCTTCGGTACTTCGGGCATCGGGACGTCGCGGTGCTCGACGGTGGCCTTGCGGCGTGGGTCGCGGCGGGCTATCCGGTGCAGTCGGGCGAGATCGCTGGTGCGCCCGGCGATTTCGTAGCCCGGCCGGGCGGAATGGCGGTTATCGACGCTTCTGGCGCGGTTGGTCTGGTGGAGGGCGGCGGCGTGCTGCTCGATGCCCGGGCGTCGGAGCGCTTCCGCGGAGAGCAGGAGCCGATCGATCCGGTCGCCGGCCACATCCCCGGCGCTCGCAATCTTCCGGCCTCGTCGGTCGTCGATGCGTCGGGGCGCTTCCTGGATCGGGAGGCGCTGCGCGCGCGGTTCCAGGCCGCGGGCCTGAGCGATGGCGTCGACCTGGCCGCGTACTGCGGCTCGGGGGTGACCGCCGCGCACACCGTGCTGGCGCTTTCGCTGGCTGGCTACCGCGGCGCCCTGTATCCCGGCTCGTGGAGCGAGTGGATCACCGACCCGGCGCGGCCGGTGGCGACGGGGGACTAAATCGGGGGGCCGCCGCGCTGAGCGTGGGCAATACCTATGGCTATTCCTTAGATATTGCCCACGCTCATGGTGGGCGACGGCGGGTGCTCGAGGATGACCCGCACGCCGTTGCGCGGGGCCAAGGTGATGCCGCGGAACTGCACCTTCTCGAGCTCGGGGTCGTGCGCTCGCAGCGCTGCGCGCTCGAGGATCCGCGCCACCACGATTCGCATCTCCGTAAGCGCGAAGCTCGCGCCCAGGCATCGCCGTGTGCCGCCGCCGAACGGAAGCCATGTGTAGGTATCGGGCGCGTCCGGGCCGAGGAAGCGCTCGGGACGGTATTCCTTGGGGCTCGGGTAGAGGTCCGCGCGACGGTGGATCATCCGGATCGAGGGGTTTATCTCGACCCCCGGCGGGATCACGTAGCCGCCCAGGCGGAACGGCTCCTGGCGAACGACTCGTCCGACCCCGGGAATCACGGGACGGAGCCGCAGCGCCTCCTTGACCACCGCATCGAGATATTCGTCGTCGCGCTCGCGGGCTCGGCCGAGGACGGCGGGGGCGTGCAACAGCAAGTCGAACGTCCATGCGAGCCCGGTGGCGGTCGTCTCGTGGCCCGCGAGCAGCAGCGTCACGAGCTCGTCGCGGATCTCGCGGTCCGAGAGCCGATCGCCGGTCTCATCGACGGCGAGGAGCAGCGAGGAGAAAACGTCCTCGCGTTCGGATAGCTGCGGATCGTCTCGGCGGCGGGCGATCTCCGCGTACAGGATCTCGTCGACCGCGCGCCGGGCCGCGTCGAACCGCCGGGCTGCTCCCCGGTCGGCTCCGCGGCCCGCTCCGAGGCGGCCGAGCACGAGCATCAGCGGCACCCCGCGAGGCCGTGCGAGCGGATCGATCATGTCCCGGATGCGCCTTCGGAGCTCCTCCTCCGCGGCGCCGGGCTCGAACCCGAACACCGCGCACATGATCACTCGCAGGGTCAGCGACTGCATGCTCGGCATCAGCGAGAACGGCTCGCCGAGCGGCCACGAATCGATCTCGAGATCGGCCGACTCGCGCATGGTGTCCGCGTAGGCCTGCATCCGGCGGCCGTGGAACGGCGGCAGCATCATGCGTCGGTGGCGAAGGTGCTCCGCGCCGTCGAGCAGGAGCACCGAGCGGTTGCCGAGGATTGGACCAAGCAGCGCGTTCGCCTCCCCGGCGTGCAGCTGGTCGTGGGGGCCTTGGAAGAGCTCCTTGACCAGGGCAGGATCGAACAGCATGACGAAGCGCTCGTCGAACAGCGTGCCTAACGTGACCGCGTTGCCATACCGGCGCCGACAGGCCTCGAGGAAGCGGGGGCCCGCGAATATGAACCCCAGCGTCTGAAGGAGGCGGGGGATCCGGGGGCCGGGGGGCAGCCCATTGCCCTCGGCTCGCGGGACCGTGCCGGATTCGGTGCTGTGCTCGAGGGTATCCACGCTCACGACTGGGTGATAGTTGCACAACGCCAACCCCGCCTCGCCCCGTAGATTGGATTCCCATGCGCGAGACGTTCCTTGTCTTCGGCAGTCCCTTGATCGGCGAGGCCGAGATCGCGGAGGTCGTCGACTCCCTGCGCTCGGGCTGGGTGGGAACCGGTCCGAAGGTGCAGCGGTTCGAGACGATGCTGAGCGAGTACGTGGGCGTCCCGTATTGCCGCTGCCTGTCGTCGTGCACGGCAGCACTGATCCTTTCGATGCGCCTGCTCGGGGTGGGTCCCGGCGACGAAGTGCTCGTCCCGGCGATGACGTTCGTGGCCTCGGCAAACGCGGTGGAGCACACGGGCGCCACACCGGTGTTGATCGACTCGGTCCCCGGCACGGGGCTGATCGACTTCGCGGCGGCCGAGGCCGCCATCACCTCGCGGACGCGCGCGATCATGCCCGTGCACCTGGCCGGCCGCCCGGTCGACATGGATCGCCTGGCCACGCTGCGCGACCAGCGGGGGCTGGTCGTGATCGAGGATGCCGCGCACGCGATCGGCGCCGAGTGGAGATCTCGCAAGATCGGAGCCTTCGGCAACCTCACCGCATTCTCGTTCTACGTGACCAAGAACATCTCGACGATCGAGGGAGGGGCGCTGGTCACCGAGGACCCCGAGATCGCCGCGCAGGTCGAGCGGCTGGCGCTGCATGGCCTCAGCCTCGGCGCCTGGCAGCGGTTCTCAGACGTCGGCTTTCGCCACTACGAGGTGGTAAATCCCGGGTTCAAGTTCAACATGACCGACGTCCAGGCGGCCCTGGGTCTCCACCAGCTCCCCCGGCTCGACGACTGGATCGAGCTCCGCCGGGAGCAGTGGGAGCGCTACGACGAGCTGCTCGCCGGGCTCCCTCTGGAGACTCCGCCCCCGCCGGAGCCCGGCACCAAGCACGCGCGCCACCTCTACCAGGTGCTGCTGGATCCCGACGCGCGCGTCGAGCGCGATGAGCTCCTGAGCGCGCTGTCCGAGCGCAACATCGGCACCGGAGTGCACTACCGGGGAGTCCACCTCCACCCGTTTTATCGAGACAAGTACGGCCTGCGACCGGAGGATTTTCCGGTCGCGAACGCGATCTCGGAGCGGACCGTGAGCCTGCCGCTGAGCCCCAAGGTGACTGAGTCAGACCAGCACGACGTGGTGTCCGCCTTAAGAGAACTCCTACGGTGAACGTCCCTGCAAGCGGCTAGAATCGCCGCCCGTTGGGGATGATCTTCAAAGGTCGGGAGGGCGCACCCGCTTGACATGAGCGCATCCGACTACGAGGCACGCTTCCCTGCGTCCGGTCCGGGGCCCGCGGGCCTGCGCGCGGGGGTTGCCACGCGCGCGCTTTCTGTCGACGTCTGGATCGTGGGGGCACTCATTGCCGCCGCGGCCGCGATCCGGTTCATCGTCATCGACAACCAGAGCATCTGGCAGGACGAGGCGCTCACGCTGTACGAGGCGCGCCTTCCGTTCGGGGCGATGATTCACACGATCGTCCACGTCGAGACCACCCCGCCGCTCTATTTCGTGCTGGCGTGGATCTGGGGACGGGTCTTCGGCACCGGAGAGGTCGCGCTCCGCACGATCTCGGCTCTCGCCGGGATCGCGCTCGTTCCGCTCGCCTACCTATCGGCGCGAGAGCTGTTCTCGCGCCGGGCCGCGGTGATCGCCGGCGCGTTCGTGGTCGTGAACCCGTTCATGATCTGGTACTCGCAGGAGGCGCGGGCGTACATGCTGCTCGCGGCTCTGAGCGGCGCCTCGTTTCTCTGGTTCATCCGCGCTCGGCAGGATCCGAGCCGGCGAGGCGTCGGCTGGTGGTGTCTCTTCTCGTCGCTCGCGCTGATGACGCACTTCTTCGCCGGGTTCCTCGTCGCTCCGGAGGCTCTGTGGCTGTTGTGGAGGTGGCGAACGCGGGTCGTGGCGCTCGCGGTGGTCGTGGTCGCGGTCGTGCAATGCCTGATGCTGCCGTTCGCGTTTGCCGACACCTCGCACGGCTTGTCGTGGATCGCGGCGGTTCCGAGGCTCAACCGGATCAGCGCGACGGCGGCCGAGTGGGGGGTGGGCATCATCTACCGCCGCACGACGATCCCCGAGGGGCTGATCGGGGGCGCCCTGCTGATCGCGATCGTGGCCGGCCTGATTGTGTTCGGCGGCGACCGGCGAACGCGCCGCGGAGCGAAGGTAGCGGCGGCGATCGCCGGGTTCGTGTTTCTCGTGCCGCTCGCCCTGAGCCTGGTCGGGATGGACTACTTCCTCTCCCGCAACGTGATCCCGGCGTTCGTTCCGCTCGCCGCGTTGGTCGCCGGCGCGTGCGCGGTGCCGCGAGCCCGGCTGCTCGGCGGCGCTCTGGCCGTCGCGCTGCTAGCGATCTTTTCGGTCGCCGCGGTGCGCGTTCAAACCATCTCCTACCTGCAGCGGCCGAACTGGCGCTCGGTCGCCCACGCGCTCGGGCCCGCCCCGGTTCAGCGCGCGATCCTGGTCGCCGATGGGACGACCGGCAACCCACTCAAGCTCTACCTGCCCCGTGTGAACTGGGTCCAGCCGCAGAATCACAGGCTGTCGATCGGCGAGATCGATATCGTCGGCGCGACGAAGCGGCTGCCGCTCGTCGCCACTGACCGGGTGATCGCGGGAGTCCTGACTGCCCGGCCGGCCGCCGGGGCCTCGGTCCCGCGGAGCCGCTCCCCGCGGGGCGCGGCCCTGCTCGCCCGCTTCCGTGTCAACAACTGGATTCTGGCGCGCTTCGCGCTGCGTCACCCGATGTCGGTCGACATCCGCGAGCTCGTCCAGCTCGCGCCGCGGTACTTCCGGCGGGTGCCGGCGTCGCTGCTGGTGTTCTTCCAACAGCCCGGGCGGTGATAATGGACGAACGCATGGCCGGTCCCAGCCCAGGCGCACGAGGGTCACACGAGGTCCGGCTGAGCGTCGTGGTGCCCGTGTACGGGTGCGAGGACTGCCTGCGCGCGCTGCACGAACGGCTCACTCACAGCATCGAGACGATCACCGACCGCTACGAGCTCGTGTTCGTCGACGACCGCAGCGTCGACGACGCGTGGTCGGTACTGCTCGCGCTCGCGCGTGAGGATTCCCACGTCCGCGCATTTCGCCTGAGCCGGAACTTCGGTCAGGACGCCGCGATCACCGCGGGACTCGCCCAGTGCAAGGGCGAATGGGCGGTGGTGATGGATTGCGACTTGCAGGAGGCGCCGGAGGATATCCCGCGATTGTGGGCCGCCGCGGGCGAAGGCTATGACGTCGTGCGCACGGTCCGGCGGGGATGGCGCCACTCGCCGTTCAGGCGCTGGGCCAGCCGCGCGTACCGCCGACTGACGCTGGAGACGGACGTTCGTCCCGACTACAGCAACCTGAGCCTGCTCTCGCGTCGGGTGATCGATGCTTTCCTGCGTCTCGGCGACCGTGACCGCGAGTACATGATCGCCCTCGATTGGCTCGGCTTCGACGCGACCGCGATCGAGATCGAGCACCACGAGCGCCACGCGGGCAGCAGCGGTTACGACCTCAGACGACTGGTCCGGGTCGCGCTCGACGGGATGTTTTTCCGCAGCACGGTGCTGCTGCGGCTGGTTGTGATGCTCGGCTTCGCGGTGGCGATCGCGGGGGTCGCGCTCGCGATCTTCGAGGTGGTCGACTACTTCGCGGAGCCCGAGAAGACCGTTCCCGGGTACACGAGCCTCGCCGTCCTGTTGCTCGTGCTCGCCGGGTTTATCATCGTCAGCATCGGCGTCGTCGGCCTGTACGTGGGTCGGATCTTCGAGCAGGTCAAGCGCCGCCCGCTGTTCCTGATCGATCAGCACGTCGAGGGGTCGGAGGAGGCGCTGGTTGCCGGGGAGGGGGCGAGTGCCACGCCGGCCGGGCGCTCAGCACGAACACCTTCTCCCGTCCGCCCGGAATCGTGAACGCGCTGAGAACGCGCTCGCGGTGGTGCGCCATCAACCGGTCGAGCGTCTCCTCGGTGAAGCGCTGACCGTGGCCTCCGGTTCCGGGGTCGGCTGCGCGCCGGCCCAGCAGCCCCATGATCGGGAGGCTGCTCGAGGCCAGGTTGCGAATCGGCTCGGAGATGATCGTTCGGTCACGAGCCACGGACAGCATGTGATCGACGATCCGTTCCGGGTGGGGGAGGAAGTGATACAGGCTCGCCTGCATGATGGTCACGTCGGCTTCGGGCAGCTCGAGGTCGGGCCGGTTCAGGTCGAGGTGGCTGGCATCCACACCGGCACGCCTGAGCCTGCGGAGGAACCGGTCGTTGACATCGAGAGCTATGTAGCTGCCGACGCGGCCGCGCAGGTGTCGCAGATAGAGCGTGCCCGGGCCGCAGCACAGCTCCAGGACCGATGATCCGTCGGGGACCTGTTCGGCGACCGCGCGCATCCGGTCCGCGTAATGGCGGCCGTACAGCGCGCGCATCAGAAGCTCGTACCCGGCGGCGCTTCGATAGATAAGGCTCGGGGTCACTGCTGCCTGGCGTGGGCCCGGGACGCCGCGCCGCCCGGGTGCGCCTGAGACGCCGCGGCCCGCGCGTCGAGCTCGGCCAGCGTGAGCTGATGGACCGGCGGGGCTTCCAGGGGCCTCGTGACAGTGGCTTTGAGCTGACCATCGACGTGCAGCAGCTCTCCGGACTCGAGTGCCCGCCAGGCCGGATCCTCGTCCATGCGTTCGCTGGCGACGACCACCGCCGGCAGCGCGGCGAGGTCTCCCGACCGGACTCGAACCGATCCCCGGGCGCTGGCGTGCTCGAGGTGGCGGCTCCCGTGGGGCCCGCCCGCCGCCCGCTCGAGGACGTACAGCTCGTGGGTGTCGGGATAACGCAGCGCCCACAACTCGTGGGCGTCGATCAACACGAGGTTGATCGCGAACACCGGTAGGTTCTCGGCGACCCATCGCGCTGCGCGGACGATCCCTTCGCTGATGGTGCCGGTGTTGGCGATCTCCCGTGTGATCAGCGCGAAGAACCGCTCCGAGTCGGTCTCGCCCTTCACCAGCTCCATCGCATCGCCCAACTCGCGCTCGAGCGCGGGCACGTCGCCGATCACCCCGTTGTGGGCGAAGAGTCGCCCCGCCTCCTCGAAGGGGTGCGTGTTCTCCGGCGCCACCGCGCCGTTGGACGCGTATCGGACGTGGGCGACGAACGTTCGCGAGCGGACCTCGCGGGCCTCGGCAGCGAACTCGTGGTCCTGGTAGGCGGCCAGCGGCTGTTTGGAGACCACCGGCCGATCCTGAGCGTCGAACGTTCCGAGCCCGGTGCCATCCGGCTCGCGCCGGCTTTGCTCCGCCAGCGAATCGGGCGCCTCGAGCAACCAGAACGTGGCGGCGACCCGCTCGGGTCCCCCGGTCATTCCGAACAGGCGGCACATCGGGGGTCACGGTATTAGATTTGCCGCTGCGTGAAGGACTTCTCATCGCTTCAGGGCGCGGGGGCACGGCTCGCCCGCCGCGTGGCCGACGAGGCCCGCGCCACGGCGCACGCCCGCCGCGCGGGCCTGCTCGTCCTCGATTCACCCGCCCGCACGATCGCCACGATGCGCGCGCTCGAGCGCCTCGGGCAGCTCGGTGGCGCTGTCGCGGTGGCCGCGATCCGTCACGGCGAGCGGGTCGGCCTGGTGGACGAGCGGGGAGCGCTGACGTTCGCGCAGTTGAACGCGAGGTCCGATGCCTTTGCGTGCGCGCTGCGCGCCCGCGGCGTGCGCGAGGGCACGGGCGTGGGGATCCTCTGCCGGAACCACCGCGGCTTTCTCGACGCGACGTTCGGCGCCGCGAGGGTGGGAGCGCGGGTCCTGTACCTGAACACCGACTTCGCGGGTCCCCAGTTGCGCGACGTGTGCGAGCGGGAAGGGGTGGCGCTCCTGATTCACGACGAGGAGTACTCGGAGCTCGTAGGCGGTTTCGAGCCGCGGCACGGACGGCTGATCGCCTGGACGGACGGGGAGACGGACGGTGACACCGTCGAGCGGCTGCTTGCCGCACACGCCGGCCAGGTCCCGCCCGCCCCCAGGGAGCGCGCGTCGGTCGTGCTGCTGACGAGCGGTACGACCGGCACGCCCAAAGGCGCGCCGCGGCACCAGGGGCACTCGCTCGTCCCGGTCGGCGCGCTCCTGTCAAAGGTGCCCTACCGTGCCGGCGAGTCGACCTACGTCGCCGCCCCCATGTTCCACGGCCTTGGGTTCACCCAGATGATCCTGGCGGTGATGCTCGGGTCTACGACGATCACCCGCCGGCGGTTCGCGGCCGAGAGCGTGCTCGAGGCGATCGCGCGTGAGCGTCCCACCGGTCTGGTCGTCGTGCCGGTGATGCTCCAGCGGATCGTGAGCGTGCTCGAGTCAGAGCCGGGGCGCTGCGACACGGGCTCGCTGCGTATCGTGTTTTGCTCGGGGTCGCAGCTCGAGGCCGAGCTGGTCAGGCGCGCGCGCCGGGTACTGGGCGAGGTCCTTTACAACTTCTATGGCACCACGGAGGTGGCCTACGCGACGTTCGCCACCCCCGAGGACCTTCGCGATGCTCCCGGCTGCGCCGGCCGCGTTCCGTTCGGCGCCGTGGTCCGGCTCTACGACGAGGACGGGCGCGTGGTCGCCGGGCCCGGCCGGGTCGGCCGGATCTTCGTCGGCAACGGGTTTCAGTTCGACGGCTACACCGGCGGCGGCAGCAAGGAGGAGATCGGTGGCCTGATGAGCACCGGCGACGTCGGCCACTTCGACGCGCACGGGCGCCTGTTCATCGACGGCCGCGACGACGACATGATCGTGTCCGGTGGCGAGAACCTGTTTCCGGGCGAGGTCGAGGAGCTGTTGCTCACCCACCCCGCGGTCGAGGAGACCGCGGTCATCGGCGTCGAGGACGCGGAGTTCGGCGCGCGCCTGTCCGCGTTCGTGGTCGTCCGAGGTGGTGCGTCCTTGTCGGAGGAGGAGGTTCGGGAGTTCGTCCGGGAGAACCTGGCTCGCTACAAGGTCCCCCGCGATGTCACCTTCCTTAGCGAGCTTCCACGCACCCCGACGGGGAATGTGCTCAAACGAGAGCTGCGGCAGCGGTACGCGGCGGCCTGACGGGTCCGCTCCGGGCGCCTGAGCCGCTAAGGCTCGATGAGGCTCGGCGAGCCCCGCCTCCTGGCCTCCTCGAGTAGTTGGGAGGCCAGAGGCGGGGTGGCCGAGCTGTCAGAATGGTTTCAAGGTTGTGGCCTAACGTAAGTGGCGCAAGTCACGGAGAAAGGCCCTGGATGTCATGAAGTTCCTGCGCACCACCTCTACCCGCCGTCTGCTGGCGCTCGTCGCCGGCGTGGTCGTAGCCATCGGCGGGGGAACAGCAATCGCCGTGGCCGCCGCCGGCGGAGGTCCCACCCCACCACCCAAGTCGCTCGCGAGCGCGCTGCATCAGGCGGCCACCGCGCCGGCGATCCAGGGAATCTCGGGGCGGGTGAGCTTCGCCAACCACCTGATCGCGTCATCGAACATCCAGGGCTCCGATCCGATCCTGACCGGCGCGTCCGGCCGGTTCTGGATCTCGTCCGAGGGTCGGCTGCGCATCGAGCTTCAGTCGGACAACGGCGATGCGCAGGTGGTCGTGAACAACGGGGCGTTCTGGGTCTACGACCCCTCGTCGAACACGGCTTACGAGGGCAACCTGCCGGCGGACACGTCGTCGACCAAGGCGGATAAGAAGCAGGCTCACGACGGGATCCCGTCGATCGCGACGATCCAGTCCTGGCTGAGCCGCCTCGCTCAGCACGCGAACCTCTCGGGTGCGATTCCCGGCGATGTGGCCGGCCAGCCCGCCTACACGGTCCGGGTTTCGCCGCAGCACAGCGGCGGGCTCCTCGGGAACATCCAGCTCGCGTGGGACGCGGTTCGCGGGGTGCCGCTGCGGTTTGCCGTGTACGCCCGGGGCGACAACAGCCCCGTTCTCGAGCTCAAGGTCACCGACATCTCCTACGGCCCAGTGCCCCCCTCGGACTTCGCGACGGAGCCCCCGGCCGGCACCAAGATCGTCAAGGTGAACACGCTCGCCGGCGCGTCGGGGCAAGCGTCGGCGGCCGACCGCGCCGCCGAGAAGCGCGGCAAGGGCAAGGTCCACCAGGACGTCACCGGCGTGGCCGCGGTTGCGCGGCACCTCCCGTTCTCGCTCGTCGCTCCCCGTTCGCTCGTCGGGCTCCCCCGGCAGTCGGTCTCGCTGCTCGATTGGGGCGGACATCCCGCGGCCCTCGTGACCTACGGCCAGGGCCTCGGCGGGATCGCCGTGATCGAGCAATCGCCCGGCTCCGGGGCTAACAGCGCGGGCCAGAGTCAGTCGGCCGATCATCGCGGGTTGAGCCTCCCGACCGTATCGATCAACGGCGCGACCGGACAGGAGCTCGACACCGCCCTCGGGACCGTCGTCCGGTTTACGCGGGGCGGGGTCGCCTACACGGTGATCGGCTCGGTCCCGGCCGCGGCCGCGGACGCCGCCGCTCGGGCGCTATGACGAAGAGAACGCCGGCGCTCCCTCGGAGGCTGAGCGCGTGAGCGTTAGCCCGTGAGCGTGAGCCCGGCGGAATCCCCGCCACCGGTCGAGGTCCGTGGCCTCGTCAAGCGATACGGAGACCTGACCGCCGTCGCCGGTGTTGACATCACAGTCAACACCGGCGATGTATATGGCTACCTCGGTCCGAACGGCGCCGGCAAGACGACGTCGCTGCGGATGATGCTCGGCCTGATCCGCCCCACGGCCGGGACCGTGCGGCTGTTCGGGCGGGACCCGATGCTGAGCGTCAAGGCGCTCGAGGGAGTGGCGGGGTTCGTGGAGGCGCCGACGTTCTATCCGTACATGAGCGGGCGCCGCAACCTCGAGCTCCTGGGCGCCTTCGACGGGCACGGCGCGTCTGCGCGAATCGACGAGGCGCTCGAGATAGTCGAGCTCTCCGATCGCGCGCGCGACAAGGTAGGCGGCTACTCCCACGGTATGCGCCAACGGCTGGGGATCGCGGCCGCGCTGCTGCGCCGGCCCAACCTGATGCTGCTCGACGAACCCGCGACCGGCCTCGACCCTGCGGGCATGCGGGACATGCGGGTGCTGGTGCGACGCCTCGCCGACCAGGGCATCACGGTCATGCTCTCGAGCCACCTCCTGGCCGAGGTCGAGGAACTCTGTAACAAGGTGGCGATCATCCAGGCGGGGACGATCGTCTACGAGGGGGAGATCGCGGAGCTCAAGCGGGGCGGCGGGACCAGCTACAGGCTCGCCACGACCGACGACGAGCGAGCGCTCGCGGTTTGCTGCGCGCAGCCCAACATCGGCGATGTCCGCACCGACCACGGGCGGATCAGCTTCACCGCCGACGACGCCGCGGTCGCGGAGCTCTCACAGGCGCTCGTCGAGGCCGGCGCGCTGATCCGCGTGCTGACGCCGCAGACCATGACCCTCGAGGACCTGTTCTTCTCGCTCACCGAGGGGACCGACGGCGCACGCGGGGAGCGGTCGATCGCCGGGGAGCATCCGGAGTCGGCGGAACCGGCCGAGACGGCGCGATGAATCCCGGGGTCGGGACCGTCTACCGCTGGGAGCTCACCAAGCTCCGCTACCAGAAGCGCACCTATCTCGGGCTCGGCGCGGCGGCGATCGTGCCGATCATCTTCGTGGTCGCGATCCATTTCCGCCACAACCAGCGCGGCGGGGATTTCGCATTTGCCTCCTACCTGACGCGCAGCGGGTTGGCGGTTCCGCTCGTGATCATCCTGTTCGGAGCCGTGTGGATGTTCCCGCTGATCACCGCGCTTGTCGCGGGTGACATCTTCGCCTCCGAGGATCACAACGGCACGCTCAAGACGATCTTCACCCGGTCGCTGGAGCGCGGGCAGATCTTCGCCGGCAAGGCGCTCGCCGCCGCGACCTACGCGATCGCGGCGATCCTCCTCGACGGCACAGTGGCGGTGATCGCCGGCAGCATGCAGTCGGGCTTCAACTCATTGCAGAGCCTGTCGGGGACGATCGTCTCCGCGCCCAAGGCACTCGAGCTGGTGTACGTGAGTCTGCTCGTGTACCTGATTCCGATCGGGACCGTGGTCTGCATCGGACTGCTGCTCTCCTCGATCACCCGCAACAGCGCCGCCGCGGTGGTTGGGACGCTGATGATCTCGCTGCTGTTTCAGCTCATCGGCATCCTCCCGGGACTCGGCGGGACGGTGCCCTACCTGCTGAGCACCCAGTTCAACGCCTGGCAAGGGCTCCTGCGGACGCCCATCGACTGGGCGCCGATCGTACGCGCGGCGTGGGTGTGCGCCATGTACGGCATCCCCTCGCTGGCCGCGGCATACCTGGTGTTCCTGCGCCGTGACGTCGCCGGCGGGTGATCCCTCGTCGCTCCGCGGCCGGGTGTTGGTGGTCGACGACGATCCGCCGCTGAGACGGATGCTCGAGCGCACGCTCGCGGCTGAGGGATTCGAGGTCTCGGTCGCGGCCGACGGCGGCGCCGCCCTGGTGGCCGCCGAACGCTCGGCGCCGGACGTGATCGTGCTCGACGTCGCGATGCCCGTGCTCGACGGACTGGCGGTGTGCCGGCGCCTGCGCAGCAAGGGTCTGCCCACTCCGATCCTGATGCTCACCGCGCGCGACGCCGTTCCGGACCGCGTCGCGGGCCTCGACGCCGGCGCCGACGATTACCTGGTCAAGCCGTTCGCGGTCGCGGAGCTCGTCGCCCGCTTGCGGGCTCTGACCCGCCGCCACGGCGATCAGCAGTCACGGCCGCGGTTGTCGTATGCGGATCTTGTGCTCGACGTCGAGGCTCGCAGGGCTACGCGGGGACCCCGGCCGATCGAGCTGACCGGGCGCGAGGTCGACCTGCTCGAGCTGCTGCTCCGCGAGGTGGGCCGCACGGTCAGCCGCGAGCGGGCGATCGACGAAATCTGGAATGGCGGAGCCGAAGCGAACGTCGTCGACCGCTACGTCACACGCCTGCGCCGCAAGCTAGGCGATCCTCCGCTCATCAGAACGGTGCGGGGGGCCGGCTTCGCGCTACGGGCCTGATGGAGGGCACTGAGGCTGGGAGGTGCCGTCATAGCTGCCAGGTTGGTCCCACGCACGCTTCGCGCTCGGCTCGTGCTCGCCGCCGCCGGGGCGATCATTGCCGCAGTCGCGCTGTTCGGCGCGGCTACGGTCGTGCTGGTTCGGGGAGAGCTCCGCACCTCGCTCGACACCGCGCTGCGCCAGCGCGCCGGCGACGTGGCCGAGCTGGCCGCCTCGGCGCCGGCGGTCCTCACGGATCCGGGCGCGCTCGAAAGCCCCGTCTCCGGGCGGCAGATAGCCGTGGAAGTGATCGACTCCCGGGGGAGGATCCTCGCCCGATCGCTGCTGCTCGGTTCGGTGCTGCTGCCACAGGATCGGCTGGCGGTCCAGGCCCGGGTTGCGGGGCGCGCCGGGTTTGAGGATCTGCGTATCGGCGGGCGCCCCTATCGCATGTTCGCGGCGCCGCTCGCCAGCGGGCTGAGCGGCGCCGCCGCGGGCGGTGCGGTGCTCGTCGCGTCCGATACGAGCGACATCACTCATACGATTGGCCGTCTCGGCGTGGTGATCACGCTCACCGGCGCGGCGGTCGCGATTCTGGCGGTGCTGGCCGCCGCGGCGCTCACCCGCCGGGGGCTGCTGCCGCTGCGGAGGCTCGCGGCCGCCGGAGCCGAGATCGAGCGAACGGCCGACCCCGCGCGGCGTCTGCCGGAGACGAACGTGACGGACGAGATCGGGCAGCTGACCGGGGTGCTGAACCGGATGCTCGCTGCGCTCGAGCAATCCCGCGAAATCGAGCGGCGCTTCCTGGCCGACGCCTCGCACGAGCTCCGCACGCCCGTCACCGCGCTGGTCGGAAACGTCCAGTTCGCCCAACGCCACGGCGCCGACCCCGAGGTGCTCGCCGAGATCAGCCACGACGCCGGGCGCCTCGCCCGACTCGTCGATGACCTGCTGGTGCTCGAGCGGGCCGGTGCCGCGGCCCAGGAGCCCGAGCCGGTCGATCTCGGACCGCTCGTCGAGCACGTGGTCCGCCTGCACGGCGAATCCGACGGCCGCGTGGTGCTGGGGGCGGTCGACTCGGTTCGCGTGAGCGGCGAGCGGGAGGCGCTCGCACGAGTGCTCGAGAACCTGGTCGAGAACGGGCTCGTGCACGGCCCGCCGGCGGGGCGCGTGACGGTTGCGGTGAGGCGCCGCGACGGTCGCGCGCTGGTGACGGTCAGCGATGAAGGCCCGGGGCCGGATGCGGCGCAGCGCGAGCGGCTTTTTGAGCGGTTCTGGCGCGCCCCCGAGGCGATGGAGCGCCCTGGTTCAGGCCTCGGCTTGTCGATCGCCTCGACGATCGTGGAGCGCCACGGTGGCCGGATCGCCGTCCACGGATCGTCGTTCACGGTCGACCTGCCGCTGGTGGACGGCGGCTGACTCGTGCGTTTCACAAACATAATTCTCATTCTGCTCTTAGCGAAGCCTGGTTCCCTTCCCTGGTGATGACACGTATCAGCGGTGTACACGGGCCGGTCGCGGGTCGAAGCGGCCCGTCGTTGGCGCAGGCCGAGCGCGATGCGGCGATCGAGCGCACCCGGCGCACCCGGCGGTGGGTGATCGCGGGGTCGGCGGCCCTCACGGCGGGACTCGCCGGGCTCGTCTCCGCCGTCGCCCCGGGGCGGTCGCTGGGCGCCGGTAGCCACGCCGCGCGCTCGGTGTCCTCATCGGCGTCCGCCGGGCCCGGGTCGGGGTCGACCGAGGCACGGATGCCGCCGCTGGCCAACCCCAGCTCGCTCGGACTACAAGGTCCCGTGCAGACGCCGCAGCCGGCGCCAAGCCCGTCGCCGGGTCCCTCGGGTCCATCCCAGTCCTCGCCCGGTCCGTCGCAGGCTTCTCCCTCCGCGAGCTCGCCGGCGCCGGTGTCCGGGGGCTCCTGAGACTAGTAGCCCTGGCGAAGATGGCCATCTCTCAGCAGGAGACCGCGCGGTTCGATGCCCTTGGCAGCATCGCCACGGTCGCGGTGAGCGATTCTGGGCAGATCGGCGCGGCGGTTGACTCCGTACAGGAGACCGTCGCTGCCTTCGATCGGGCGTGCTCGCGGTTCCGCGAGGACTCCGAGCTCTCCGCGGTCAATGCTTCCGCCGGGATGGCCGTGCGTGTGAGCCCGCTGATGATCGAGGCGGTTGGCGCCGCGCTGCGGGCGGCGGGGCTCACCGACGGCGACGTCGATCCGACCGTGGGCCGGGCGCTGATCGCGCTCGGGTACGACCGCGACTTCGACTCCCTCCCCACGGGGCCTCAGCCCAAGGCCCCCGTGGTCTCGTTTGCCTCGGTCCCGGGGTGGCGGACCGTCGAGCTCGACGCCGCTGCTGGCACGATCCGGGTCCCGCGCGGGGTGGCCCTCGACCTCGGCGCCACCGCGAAAGCCCTCTGCGCGGATCGGGCGGCGGCGGATGCCCATGCCGCCGCCGGCTGCGGCGTGCTCGTCTCGCTCGGCGGTGACATGGCCGTCGCCGGCGATGGACCGGCCGATGGATGGCGGGTGCGGGTAACCGACGACCACCGGTCCGACGTGGACGCGCCCGGGCAATGGATCTCGATTCGCTCCGGTGGGCTTGCCACCTCGAGCACCGCCGTGCGGCGGTGGGAGACGGGGTCAGGCTCCATGCATCATCTCGTGGATCCCGGGAACGGGCGGCCGGTCACGAGCGCCTGGCGCACGGTCAGCGTGACCGCGGCGTCGTGCCTGGACGCGAACATCGCGAGCACCGCCGCGATCGTTCGCGGCGAGCGCGCTGCGGAGTGGCTCGAGTCGCTGGGCCTCCCGAGCAGGCTGGTGGGCGTCGAGGGAGTGGCGCGCCACGTGGCGGGGTGGCCCACGGAAGGGGACGAGCTCGCGTGACGGCGTTGGTGTTGGGCGCGGCGGGGCCGAGCGCGTACTGGTATCTGACCCGCGGCACGGGCGCCGTGTCACTCGTTCTGCTGACCGTGAGCGTGGTCCTGGGAGTGCTCGGCTCGCTGCGCTTCGCCGCCGCGCCGCGCTGGCCGCGGTTCGCGATCGACGCGCTCCACCGGGACGTGTCGCTGCTCGCGATCGCGTTTCTGGTCATTCACATCATCACCAGCGTGCTCGACAGCTTCGCCCCGATCAAGGTGACCGACGCGGTGATTCCGTTCGTTTCGAGCTATCGGCCCCTGTGGATGGGGCTCGGGGCCCTCTCGTTCGACCTGCTCGTCGCGCTCGTGCTCACGAGCCTGGTCCGCCGCCGGCTGGGCTACCGCGCCTGGCGCGCGATTCACTGGCTCGCCTACGCGAGCTGGCCAATCGCGGTACTGCACGGACTGGGGACCGGGAGCGATACCAAGGCGTGGTGGATGCTCGGGCTGACCGTGGTGTGCGTGCTCGCGGTCGTGTTCGCCGCGTGGGTTCGAATCGGCCGCGCCGACCCCAACTACGATCGCGTGCGCGCCCCAGCCTTGGCGCTGTCGGTGGCCGCGCCGATCGGGCTCGCGATCTTCACCCTGGCCGGCCCCCTGCAGGGCGGATGGGCGCGCCGCGCCGGCACTCCGGTGTCGCTCCTGGGCAGGGCACCGGCGCCGTCAGCGCCGTCTTCGCCGGTCGGTGCGGTCGCCGCGCCGCACCGGGTCGTTGGCAAGCTCAACCGTCGGTTCTCCGCGCAGCTGGCCGGCACCTTGACCCAGACGGCGGAGCCGGCGGGGGCGATCGTCGACATCGCGATGCGGGTGAGCGGTGGGTTGAGCGGGCACCTGCGGGTCAGGCTCGCCGGCGAGCCCACCGCCGGCGGGGGTTTGTCGATGACCGGAAGCCAGGTCGATCTCACCGCGGTCGGGGTGGCGTCGGCTTTCCAGGGGCGGATCGTCTCGCTGGCCGGACAGCAGTTCGTTGCCCGGGTGTCGGACGGCTCGGGATCGGTGCTCGACCTGAACGTCAATCTGAACATCGACGACGCCACCGGCAATGTGACCGGGACCGTTGTCGGGCGTCCGCCCGGAGGTGGCGGATGATTCGACGGGGCCGTGAGCAAGTCGCCGCACCCGCGCCGGTCGAGGGACATCACAGCCTCCCGCGCCTGCTCGCGGGGATGGACCCCGGCGGTGCGCCGATGTCGCTGGCCGAGCACGAGCGGATTCACGGACCGCTGCCGCAACCGAGCCCCCTCGAGCTGATCGAGGCCGTCGAGATGAGCGGGCTCCGCGGGCGAGGCGGTGCGGACTTCCCGACGGCTCGGAAACTGCGGGCGGTCGCGGCCGGCCGGCGCCCGAGCGCGGTGGTGGTCAACGGCAGCGAGACCGAGCCGGCGAGCGCGAAGGACCGGCTGCTCCTCTCGCGCCTTCCTCATCTGGTGCTCGACGGCGCCATGCTCGCCGCGATGGCCGTCGGGGCGAGAGAAGTGGTGGTCAAGCTAGGGGATGGCGCCGTGGGGTCATTCGACGCGCTGGAGGGTGCGGTTGCCGTCCGGGCAGCCGATCCCGTCGGAATTCGGCTCGTCACAGGACCCGAGGGATACGTCGCCGGCGAGGAAAGTGCCGTGGTCCACCACCTGAACGGCGGCGCGCCGCTGCCGACCTTCGTGCCCCCCCGCCCGTTCGAGCGCGGCTATCGAGGCCGCCCGACGCTGATTCAGAACCCCGAGACGCTGGCTCAGATCGCGCTCGTCGCGCGGTTCGGCGCCTCCTGGTACCGGGAGCTCGGCACCCGGGCCGACCCTGGGTCGGCGCTCGTCACGATCTCCGGAGCGGTTTCAGAGCCCGGGGTGTACGAGCTGGCGTTCGGCACGCCGATGACCGATCTGCTCGATGCCGCCGGCGGCTCTACCGAGCCGCTCCAGGCGCTGTTGGTGGGCGGGTACTTCGGGACCTGGGTGGGGAGCCGCCGGGCGCTCGGTCTGCGGCTCGCGCGCGAGGATCTCCGTTCGGTCGGCTGTTCGCTCGGCTCCGGGGTGATCATCGCGCTCGGGGAGAGCTCCTGCGGTCTGCACGAGAGCGCCTACGTGATCGACTACCTCGCGCGTCAGTCGGCCGGTCAGTGCGGGCCGTGCGTGTTCGGCCTGCGGGCGATCGCCGACGCGGTGCTGGCGATGGCGGATGGTGTCGGAGGGGCGCGCGAGCGCGACCGGGTGCTGCGATGGACCTCGGAGGTACGCGGGCGCGGAGCCTGCCATCACCCGGACGGCGCGGTCAGGTTCGTGGAAAGCGCGATGGATGTGTTCGGTGACGAGATCGAGGCGCATGCGCGCGTTCGCTGTACGGCGCCGCCGGCGGGCTTGCCTCTCGATGGCGGGGCGCCGGCGCGGCCGCGGAGGGCCGGACTCCGGCCTGGCGGACGGGGTGCGGGCCGGTTGCGAGGGGCGGCGCGGCGATGAGCAGGCGCCTGCGCGTCAACCCGGTCATGTGCAAGGTCCGCGGGCGATGAGCAGGCGCCTTCGCGTCAATCCGATCGCGTGCGAGGGCCACGGCCTGTGCGTGGAGCTGCTGCCCGAGCTGATCCGGCTCGACGACTGGGGTTACCCGATCCTCGACGACGCAGCGGTTCCGCCCGAGCTCGTGGGACTTGCCCGTCGTGCGGTCGACGCCTGTCCGACGCTCGCGCTGATCCTCGACGACGAGTAGCTAACTGAGTTAGTTCCGCGAAGCGAGCCGGCCGCATGGCCCGACCGGTGTCGCGTTCGGATCCCGCGCATCTGGGCTTGCGACAGTTGCAGCGAGCTCCGCGTCCGGTTAGAGTCGCACCATGCGGAGGTTTGGGGTTGTGCTCGCGTGCGTTTGCCTGTGCGCGGCAGTTCTGGCCGGTGGGGCTTCCGCAAAGGGGCGCGCAGTCAGGAACTGGCCGAACTCCCCTGTCCACCACCTGATCGGACTGCCGGCGCCGTCAACACCACCGACGTTCTCCGCGAATCTGCGGGGCGGCGTCGCGGTGACGGGAAACACGGTGGAGACGTGTCCGGAGAACGTCTCGGCCCACAAGAAGCGCGCGAGGCGACCCCGCCACACCCGTGGATCCCCCCGGGACAGTGAGTCGTGCGTCGACGCCAATAACAACGACCACAACATGGTTTACGTAAACGTCGATCCCAGCCACGGGCACTTCAACTCGAGCTCGGCGACATTGACGGTTCCCGCGGGCGCACAGGTCGTGCGGGCCTACCTGTACTGGGGCGCGGACCTGTCGCGGGGAGTCAACCGGCCCGGCGCTTCTAACTTCAATCCCAGCCTGCCGACGAACGGCCCCGGCGACGACGCGCCCGGTGGCGGTGATCCCCAGACCAACACGCTCTGGACACAGGCGCAGCTCCAGGTCGGATCGGGTGCGGCGTTCACGACGGCCAACGCCACCCCATCGGGGGCGACCCAGGCGATCCCGAGCTGGTACAGCCAGCCTAACAACGCTCCCGGGTGGGCCTACCAAGCTCGCGCGGACGTCACTGATCAGCTCCAACTTGGCCTCCTGTCGAGGACGCACCGGACGCGGTCCGGGAGGTCGCAGCTGACCGTGACGGTCGCGGACGTGCAGGCGGGGCGAGGCTACAACCGTTACGCCGGCTGGACGCTGATGGTGATCTGGGAGAGCCCGTCGACCCCGTTCAGGAATATCACCCTGTTCGACGGCTTCGAGTACGTGCAGGTGGAAGGCGGCCAGCAGCTCGTCGTCGGCCCGCTTGACTTCACCGGCTTCACCACCCCCTCCACGGGTCCCGTCGACGCCCAGGTCACGGTGTGGGCATACGAGGGAGACCGCGCGATCACCGGCGACTATCTCGCGCTGAAGAGTCCCATCACCGACACGTGCGTGGGAATGCCGCATCTGTCAGATGCGCTCCACGATCCCGACAACTTCTTCAACAGCACGATCTCGACCGGCGGCGTCGATATCGGCGGCCGTACCCCCTTCTACAGCAACCAGCTCGGATTCGACCAGGCCACACTCGCCCTGCCCGAAGGCACGATCCGGAACGGTGCGACGAACGCGTCGGTCTGCCTGGGAACCATCGGCGACACGTACTTCTTCGGCGGACTGGTGTTTCAGTCGCTGATCCGCGCGCCCAACGTCGAGATCAGCAAGGTCGCCGATCGCTCGAGTGCCGGGCCCGGCGACACGGTCACGTACACCACAAGCGTCACGAACCCGCAGCGAAGCCCCGACGACCCGCTTGGTCCGACCGCGACGGCGACCAATGTGACGGTCACCGACCCGCTCCCCTCAGGGCTCCACTTCAGCGGCTTTATCGGCAGTCCTCCGTGCACGTTCAACGCCGCCACCAACACGATCGACTGCGACGTCGGTAACCTGGCGCCCGACGGCACGTTCACCTACTCGTTCACCGCCACCGTCGACGCGTCCGCGGAGGGACCTGCGCCGAATCCGATCATCAACGCGGGGTGCTTTTCGGCGGGCTCCGCGGATCTCCCAGGCCAGATCTTCACCGGCTGCGACCGCGTTACTGTCATCGTTCCGCCAACGCCCCCGCCACCTCAGCCGGCCGATCTCGGGGTGGTCAAAACCGTCTCCGCCGACACGGTCGCGCCGGGCAACGCACTGACCTGGAAAGTGGTCGGAACCAACTACGGGCCGGCCACGTCGACGGGCTTCGTCCTCGCCGACCAGTTGCCGCCCGGCGTCGCGTTCGTCAGCGCGAGCGCGAGTCCGCAGCTGACGTGCACGACGCCACCGGTCGGCGGGAATGGTGCGGTGACCTGTACCGCGCCGAGCGTGCCGCCCACACCCGCTTCGGGCTCGTCGTTGACGCTGACGATCGTCGCCACGGTTCCGGCCGACACGCCCGACGGAATCCTGCTCCAGAACATCGCCACGGTTCGCGGCGACCAGCCGGAGCCCGTCCCGGATCCGCATCCCAACCGCGCCGAGACGGTGACCCGCGTTGTGGTACCCGATCAGCCGATCCCGCCTCCGCCACCGCTGCCCCCGGGTCCAATCGGACCACCGACACCACCCATCCCGCCGCCGCCCGAGCCCCCGACGCCAGACGTCTTCACGGCACGGCTCACCTTGCACAAGAGCGTATCCCCTTCGGTCGCGTCGCAGGGCTCCACGGTGGCGGTCACGCTCCGTGTCGCCAACATCACTGAGGTTTCCGCGTTGAAGGTGCGTGTCTGCGACACACTGCCGACGGGGCTGACCGTCGCCTCCGCGCCGGGCTTCCACGTGACTGGCCGCAACCTGTGCAAGTCGATCGGCACTCTCCAGCCCGTGGCCAGCAAGACGTTGCGCTTCATCGTTCGCGTGGGGGCAGTAGCCGGATCGCGGCTCACGAACCATGCCACCGCCACCGCAAGCAACGCCAGAACGGTCCGCGCCCGGGCGGTGGTTCGAGTGACGGCTCCGCCACCGCCGTCCGGGAAGGGTTGACGCCTCCGCCACCGCCGTCCGGGAAGGGTTGACGCCCGACCCCCGACGTCCGAGGTTCCCGATGAGCTATCGGGACTAGTGTGTCGCGCCGTCGATGCGTGCCCGACGCCAGGGCCGATCCTGACGAGGAGTGACGGTCGAGACATCCAGGGGGCTCGGAGTATTCGTGCCCGGCCCCCGGCGACCTGTCAGCTGATCTGCACCGGCGTACCCGGCAGCCGGTCTACGCCAACTGTGGCCACCAGCCAGTCGATCGCGTCATTCGCGAGCCGAATGCATCCGTGACTGCGGGCAGACCCGAGCGGATCGAGGAGGCTCGCTCCTCCCCGTCCGTGGATCCCAACCGTTCCGTCACCGCCGTCGAACTGCTGCAAGACATCGCTGTGACCTGTCAACTCGAGGACCCAACTGCCGAGGAAATCGTTCGGGTGCCACGGTATCGCCCACACGATCGCAAATAGGCCGAGCGGAGTCGGTGTACTTGGCTTCCCGACGACAACGCTCAGCGTACGAACGGATGCTCCCCCCCGAAGCAGGGTGAGCGTGCGCCGGCCCCTCGAGACTTGGACGCGCCAGGGGGTCTTCTCGACGACGACGTTGTTGGCGTTCACCCAGCCGGCTGCGCCGTTGGGTCGCCAGGGAAGCCGGAGTCGCAACCAGCAACGGTCATCGGCGACACGCGGGCGCGCCACGACCAGCAGCCACGGCGCATCTGTCGGCGCCAGCCAGCGCGCGGGACCGATGCTCTTCCCAGGTAGGCGGTAAAAGACCGCGGTGCGCGCTTCGATGCCGGCGCGCCAGGCCACGGTGCGCGTGGGCCCGGCGACAGACGCTCGGCCCAGCACGTTCGTGCATCCGAAGTCTGTGGCCTCGGCGTTGCCGACCGGCAGTGCGGCAGCGGACGCGAACACAAACCACACCACGACAAAGGTCCACCGCGCAGTCCACATCGCCAGCGCGAACGTTATCTCACCGCCGCAGAACCGAGGAATGGGTCGATTTGATTAGGTGTATGTAGCGCCTGTGGCGTTCCGAACCGTTTCGGGGGTTGTCCCGGCTCTACGACGCGCACGAGTGAGGCCTAAAAGGCGCCGTGTCCCTCGGCCACGGCACGACTGTGTGCCGGGTGCGCGACATCGTCAATGTTCCGATCTCGAGCGAAAGGTTCTCGCGCTGAGCAGGGGTTCATGTTGTAAGCTCCTGCCTCTATGTGTCGCCGGAGGTGGCGCCTAGCAGTTCTCCTGGTGCTGGGGATGGCTGCCCTCCTGTTGGAGGTTGTTCCTGCCGGCGCGGTCGTTCGTCCCAGGCCACCCGCGTTGCGATCGACGGTACGGAGCAACACCGATTTCATTATGAGCGGCGTCGGCCACGGCCGCGGGGTCACCGGGTTCATTGCCAATCCTGGCTCTGACTTCGACCCGGTTGCCGACGGCTATCCTGCGAGCAATCCGACCTCGGAGTTCACCCCCAAGGACGAGGGCTTCGCGGGCATCATCCATGGCACGCCGGTCGGCGGCGGCGCGACGCTCAACCTGTACTGCATCGACATTTTGACCGTGACGTTTGCCGGCCTTGGTTACGAGCTCGGCACCTGGGACGCGTCCGGCGTCCCCAACGTGGGCTACGTAGCCCGGCTGCTGAACGACTACTACCCCAACACCAACGAGCCTTCCACGTTCCCCGACGGCACGCAGATGACTCGCGATGAGATGGCCGCCGCCGTGCAGGCGGCCATCTGGTTCTTCACCGACCGCTACGTGATAAACACATCCATGGGCCAATTTCGCGCGGCCGTGGTCGACATCGTGGACGCCGTCATCAAAGATGGGCCGCTGATCGAGCCGCCACCGCCCAGCCTCACCCTCACCCCCGGGAGCGTCAGCGGCCCCCGTAGGGTGCTCGGGCCGTTCACGGTCGCGACCAACCACCCACCCGCCACCGTCACCGCCACGGGCGCGACGATGTACTCGAACGCGGCAGGCACGACTCTGCTCGGGGACGGAACCACGGCCATGGTGCCGGACGGCCAGCACATCTGGTTGCGCTCCACGGGTCCATCGACCGCCGCGCTCCAGGCCACCTCGACGGCCACCGTCCCCAGCGGCAACGTTTACCTCTACGACGGCAACGCCGATGTCAACGACGCCCAGAGGCTCATCCTGGCCCGGACGACCGAGTTGAAAACCACCGTCTACGCGACCGCCGAGTTCCTGCCCTTCGGCAAGCTGGTCGTGAAGAAGACGATCGCGGGGCCAGCGGCCGGGTCGCAGGGGCGAGTGGTCATCCGCGCGCGGTGCGATGACGGCGTGAGGAGGCCTAACTTCATCATTCCCGCCGGTACGCATGCCGGCACGAGCTCGCGCACCTACCGTCACATCGCGGCGGGAACGACGTGCACCGTCACCGAGACATCCAACGGGAGCACCACTACTACAGAAGTGGTGGTAAGGGGGGACGGGCAGGAGGTGACCATCCCCAAAGGGCGGACAAAGACGGTCAAGCTCAAGGATATCTATCGCTTCGTCCCCGGCTCGCTGCTCGTGAGGAAGACGATCGCCGGTCCGGGCGCGGGCCAGCAAGGTGAGATCACGATCCACACGGTGTGCAATGGCACCGCCTTGGCCCCAGACTTCGCGATTGCCGCGGGGGCTCCCGCGGGTGAGCACACCAAGCAATACGATCGCATCCGCGTTCCGGCCAAGTGCACGGTCACGGAGACCGCGGACGGGCACACCAGCGCGGTGTCCGTCGTCGTCGAGGGGAGCGGGCAGACGGTTTCCATCCCGCCCGGGGATGTCGCTGAAGCGGACATCAGCGACACCTATGCGCTCGTCCCCGGCCAGCTGGAGGTGACGAAGACCATTGCCGGTCCCGCCGCGGGCTCGCAGGGAGAGGTGGTTATCCACACGCTCTGCAACGGCGCCGTCCTGACCCCCGACTTCGTCATCCCAGCTGGGGCCACGGGCGACCAGTCGCACATCTATTCAGGTATCGCCACTCCGGCCAGCTGCGTGGTCACTGAGACCGCGGACGGGGCAACCAGCGCCGTGTCGGTCGTCGTTACCGGCAGCCCGCAGACCACGACGATCTCGCCCGGCGGGGCTGGGGCCGCGCACATCACCGACACCTACGGCGCGATGCCCGGCTCGCTGCTCGTTACCAAGACCATCGCTGGTCCGCTCGCCGGCCACCAGGGGCCGGTCACGATCCACGTGGTCTGCAACGGCACCGCCCTATCGCCGGACTTCGTGATCGCATCGGGGACCTCGGCCGGAAGCGTGTCGCACAGTTTCGACGGAATCCCGGCCGGCTCGGTATGCACCGTCACCGAGACTACGGACGGCAGTAACGACGCGGCGACGGCGACCGTGTCCGGCGATGACCAGGCGGTGACCATTCCGGCGGGCAGGGTGGTATCGGTGAGCTTGAGCGACGTGTACGAGGGCAGAACCGGCTCGCTGAAGGTGACCAAGACCATCACCGGACCGGCCGCCGGCCAGCACGGTCGGATCGCCATCCTGGTGGCGTGTGGCGGTTCGCTCAACGACTTCACCTTCCTCATCGGGGCCCGCACCGGTCCCGGTTCTGTCTCGCGCCATTTCGACAATATCCCGGCCGGATCCCGCTGCACGGTCACCGAGCTCGTGGACGGCCACACTCACAACGTGGCCGTGGTCGCAACCGGAAGGCACACGACGGTGACAATCGGCGCCAACACTAGCGCTACCGCTCATATCACTGACAGCTTTATCCCGCATAGGGTGCCGGTGACCGGCTAACGTGGACTAACCCGGAGTTTGTTGCGACACCCGGGGTGATCTTGGAGTGGGGATCTTGAATGGACGGCCCCGCCAGCTGGCGGCCCGGTCCGTGTCAAAGCTCGGTGGTTTCGACAATAACGGACGCTAGCGCCCGTCTTCGAGGTGCGCCCGGGGGCCGGGCTCGACTGAACCGGGCGACTGGAGCTGCGCCGGCGGCCGGGGACGAGCGGGCGGGTCTTCGCCGGCGAGGTTCAGTTCCAGCTGCCACCAGCCGACGTCCCACCACCGCCCGAACTTGAAGCCGATCCGCTGATATATCCCGACCGGAGCGAAGCCGAGTGACTCATGCAGTCCGACGCTGGCCTCGTTCGGCAACGTGATGCCTGCGCATGCGACGTAGAAGCCCTGGCGAACGAGCAGATCGAACAGGGCCGTATACAGCGCGCGGGCGATGCCGCGGCGGTGATACGCCGGGTCGACGTACACGGTCACGTCGGTCGCCCATCGGTACGCCGCCCGCTCGCGGTGCAGCGTGGCGTAGGCGAATCCGGGAAGTTCGCCATCCATTTCGGCCACCAGCCACGGGTGCGTACGCGAGATCCGCTTAATCCTCTGCGCGAACTCGTCCGCGTCAGGGGGTTCCTCCTCGAGCGAGACGACCGTGTCGCGGACGAACGGGGCGTAGAGCTCCGCGCACCGGGCGGCGTCTCGGTCGGGGTCGGCGTGGCGGATGAGCACGCTTCGCAATGTAGTGATGGGCTCGCCCAGCTCGGACGGCCCGCCATCTGGATTCACACCGGGTGTCCGAGATTTGCCGCCAATATCGCGGCCTATTTCGAACACCCCAGCTCGCCACCGCTATACCGCGCGACTCCTGGAGGCTTCGGGTGAGCCGCCACCAAGCGGCCCCCGCGCGATCGCGTCCCGGCGCCAGCGCAGCTGGTTCGGCCCCGTTATCCGGACTCGTTCGGGCAGGATCGGCGTCAGGCTGCGGCAGAGCGTCCCGAGTGCCTGGAACTGAACCTCGTCGATCAGGCTCCATCCGATGCCGAGCCGGGTCCGCAACGCGCCGCCGAGCAGGCCGGCGCCTCCGAGCCAGAACGCCCTGGCGGCCGGGATGGCCATGGTCCGCCACACGAGACCCGGGAGCGGCATCGGCGGGCGCGCCGGCCGGCGCGCGACCCGCAGCACCTGCTCCATGGCCTCCGTCGGGAGGAGGTCGTGCGCGGCGGTGCGCTCGAGGTACTTTCGGAAGCCGTCCCAGTCGGGCGGAAGGTCGCGTTCGCGGACGCCGATCAGGCGCCCGAGCCCGCGGTACTCGCGATAGAAGCGTTCGAGCTCCTCGCTCCCCATCGGCGTTCCGAAGTGAGCGTGGCCCGCGACATAGCCCTGCACGAGCGTCGCGTGCACCCAGGCATACGCGCCGGGGTCGAGGGCGTGGTAGGGCTTCCCGTCCTCGCGAACACCGCGGAATCGCCGGTGCAGCGCGCGCAGCCGCCGGCCGGCGGCGATCGCGTCGCGGCCTCCGTAGACGAGCAGGGTCAGGTAGTCGGCCGTCGCGCGCAGCCGGCTCCAGGGATCCGTCTCGAAGTCGGAGTAGTCCCGAACGCCCGCGCCCACCGTCGGGTGGGCCACTTGGAGAAGGAGCGGGTAGAGCATGACGAAGTTCAGCCGCGCGTCGCTGACCCGCTGCCAGGTCACGGACTCTGGGCCTACCAGGATCTCGTCAAGCTCGTCCTCGGCGGGGAACAGCGATCCAGCCACGTCACGCCTGCCACTGAGCGGGTCGTGCAAGATGTAGCACGAGCAGCCGATGCCCATCCGGACCCTCACCGACGAGCAGCGCGCCTTCGTCGAGGCGATTCGCGACTTCGCCCGGCGGGAGTGCGGGACGCGCGAGCAGCGCGAGGCACTCACCGATCACGGTCGCGAGCCGCACAATCAGGGGCTATACGAGCGCATCGCCGACCTGGGTTGGCTGGGCGTGGCGATTCCCGAGGCGTACGGCGGATCCGGTGGCGGCGCGGTGGACATGTGCCTGCTGTGTGAGGAGTTCTCCCGCGGACTCATCCCGATGGGCTTCTTCCCGATCACGATGATGGCCGCGCGTCCGGTCGAGCGCTTCGCGACCGAGGAGCTCAAGCGCGAGATCCTCGGCGGGATCACGCGCGGTCACGTCGAGGCGATCGCGATGTCCGAGCCGGAGGCCGGCTCGGACGTCGGCAACCTGTCGTGCAGAGCGGACCGGGCTGACGGCGGCTACGTGATCAACGGACAGAAGACGTGGATCACCGGCGCCCACGCGGCCACGCACATCCTGCTGGTGTGCCGCACGAACCGGGGCGCCGACAAGCATCAGGGCATGTCGATGGTCTCGATCCCGGCCGGCGCCGAAGGGATGGAGATCCGCCCCATCGAGACCATGGGTGGCCGCGAGGTGAATGACGTGTTCTTCACCGACTGCTATGTGCCGGCGGAGCGGCTGGTGGGGCGCGAGGACCACGCCTGGCCGCAGCTCATGGCGGGGCTCAACAACGAGCGGCTGATCATCGCGGCCCAGGCGGTGGGGATGGCGCAGCGGGCG
Organism: Solirubrobacterales bacterium; assembly: GCA_019244745.1. GTDB lineage: Bacteria > Actinomycetota > Thermoleophilia > Solirubrobacterales > Solirubrobacteraceae > Palsa-465. The sequence continues at coordinate 29,142 of JAFASF010000255.1, forward strand.
TTCGACGACGTCCTCGCCTACGTCAAGGAGCGCAAACAGTTCGGCCGAACGATCGGGAGCTTTCAGACCTTGAGGCATCGGCTCGCCGACCTGGCCACCGAACTCGAGGCCACCAGGCTGCTCGTCTACGACGTCGCGGCACGGGTTGACGTCGAGCCCGAGGCGATGCTCCCACGGGAGGCGTCGATGGCCAAGCTGAAGGCGACCGAGCTCGCCAAACGGATGACGCTCGAGGCCATGCAGATGATGGGCGGCTACGGGTACGCGGTGGAGTACGACATGGAACGCCAGGTGCGGGTCGCGCTGGTGACCACGATCTACGGCGGAACCAGCGAGATCCAGCGAGAGATCATCTCGAAGACACTGGGGCTCTGAGCACAGCCGCGGCGGGCCGATCCCAGCCGGCATCGCTGAGCACGGCACGGATCCGCGCCGTGACCATCTCCGCGCCCTCCACCGACGGGCCGCCCGGGAGCGCCGCGGCGATCGCGTGGCGCAGCGATGACGTCAGGAACACGCCATCAGCGCGACGGGCGCGGGCCATGGAAATCGAATCGGTGGAGGCGATCAGCCCAAGCGCGGGCGCGAGTGCAAGCAGCATCTCCCGGGTCACTCCCGCGAGCAGCCGCCCGTCGGCACGCGGGGTCACAATCCGCCGCCCCTCGATGATCCACACGTTCGCCCACGCCGCCTCGAGCAGCTGATCGCCGTCATCGACGATCAGCGGCACCGAGTCGCCGGTGCCGGCGCCGTCAAGGAGTCCGCGATCGCACCATTTGTACGGACCGAAGCCTCCGGAAATCGCGACGGGCGCGAGCTCGAGCGGCACGAGCGCGGTCTCCGGATCGAACGGCTCGGTCTCAAGCTCGACCTTCAGCCCGCCAAGCCGTGGCTCGGGGATGGCGCGGACTCTCACCCGATGGGCTCCGCTGAGTTCGCCGGCGGCGGCGCGGATGCAGGCCGCCAGATCATCGGGCAGCCGCCGGCGGTACAGGTCTCGGACCGCGCCGGCCAACCGTCGTAGGTGGAGCTCGAGCGCCTGGACATCGCCATCGCGGACGAGGAGGGTCTCGAACACCCCGCGGGCGGGGTCGGGCTCGGCCGCGTCGGAGATCCGCGAGCCGATAGCCGCGATCAGCGGAGCGCCCTTGGTCAAAGCCTCGGCGAACTCGAGTTCGGGATCCGAGTCCGCGACGATCCCACCTCCCGCGCCGAGCCACAAACGCCCTTCGCGCAGCTCGAACGTGCGGATCGCGACGCTCATCTCGAGCCCGGCGAGCGGGCTCACGAAGCCGATCGCGCCCGTGTACACCTCGCGCCCGGTGGTCTCGAGGTCGGCGATGACCTTCATGGCCTGCACCTTCGGCGCGCCGGTGACGGAACCGGGGGGAAACGTGGCCCGCAGAAGCTCCCGGTCGGAGACACCCGGACGCAGCCGCCCCTGCACGTAAGACACGAGGTGCCACAGGCCCGGGTGCGCCTGCGCCTGCGGAGCGGGGGGCGCTTGGACCGAGCCATACGCGCACACCCGCCCGAGGTCGTTGCGCATCAGGTCGACGATCATCACGTGCTCGGCGGCGTCCTTCGCCGAAGCCCGAAGCATCGCGCGGGCGCGCGCCGCGACGGTCTCGTCGCCCTCGCGGCGAATGGTGCCCTTGATCGGCCCTGCGGTGACGACATCGCCCCGCCGGCGAAGGAACAGCTCGGGTGAAAGGCTCGCGATGCCGCCCCAAGGCGTTTGGAACACGGCGCCGAACGGCGGCTGGACGTGTCCCAGCGCGTGGTCGAAGAGCTCCATGACCGTCCCGTCCCAGCCCGTCTCGAGGCGCAGGCAGATGTTGGCCTGGAAGATCTCGCCGGCGGCGATGCGCTCGCGGCACTCCTGCACCGCGGACAGGTGCGCGGATCTGCGCCCGCCGGCGACGCGGAACGGTGGTGGCCCGGCGTCCTGACCGGGTCGCTCGCGATCAGGGGGCGGAGGCCCTGCGGTGAGCCGCGCTCTCAGCTCGGCGAGCCGCGCCGACAGGACGCGGCGGCGGCCGGGGCTGACGAGGGTTTCGAACCACCACCGGCCGTCTGCGTCGAGCCGCAGCACATGGTCGTAGTAGGCGAGGTGGAACTCCGGCAACGGCACCGGCCGGTTCGGTCCTTCGGGGAGCCTCTCGACGCGCCGGCCGAGGCGGTAGCCGAGCCAGCCGAACCAGCCGCCGCCGACGGGGGTGCCGCCGTCGGGCGGATGGGTGAGGGTGGGGAGCGCGTCCAGGACGGCAAACGGATCAGCGTCCGGGTCCGCGACGAGCAGCGGCACCGAGCCGAGGATGGCGCCTCCGCCAGCCCAGCTGCCCACGAGCGCGAACGGCCACGGATCGCTCTTTACGACCTGGAGCATCTCGCCCGGGGTGAGCGAGCAGTCGAGCGTCTCGCGCTCGAAGATCGCGGTTTCCCTCGCCCGCGACCCCCAATCGGGCACCCACCACCCCGACCCGAGGACTGACCACCACGAATTATGAGTTTGACTCAATTGATACGATGCTACACCAAAGGTGCAATATATAGATGCGGGGCCTTGACCAAATCAACGCGCTCCTGTACGAATTCGTCCGATGACTGCGACGTTGATAGACGGCAAGGGTATTGCCCAAGAGGTTCGGGCCGAGGTGCGGGCCGAGATCGAGGCCTGGTGCGGCGCCGGCATGCCGCGGCCCGGGCTGGCGACGATCCTGGTGGGCGATGATCCCGCGTCCGCGGTGTACGTCGGTGGCAAGCAGAAGGCCTCCGCGGAGGTGGGCATCGAGGGGTCCTCTTACGAGCTGCCGGCCGACAGCACCTCCGAGGAGGTGGAGCGGCTCATATGCGAGCTCGGAGACGATTCACGCGTTTCGGGGATCCTCCTGCAACTGCCGACGCCCGAGCACATCGACGGCGCGCACCTGACCACGCTAATCGACCCGAGCAAGGACGTCGACGGGCTGACCCCGGTGTCCGCCGGGCTACTCGCCAAGGGCCTGCCCGGCCTGCGACCGGCCACCCCTGCCGGCGTGATGGAGCTGCTGCGCCGCCACGATGTCCCGCTCACCGGATCCGAAGCGGTGGTCGTGGGCCGCTCCGACCTGGTCGGCAAGCCCGTGGCCGCGCTGCTGCTCGCGCAGCATGCCACGGTCACCATCTGTCACTCGCGCACCCGTGAGCTGCCCGAGGTCTGCCGGCGCGCGGACTTGCTGGTTGCGGCCGTGGGCCGGCCGCAGATGATCCGCGGCGACTGGATCAAGCCGGGCGCGACCGTCATCGACGTCGGGATCAACCGCACGCCCGACGGCCTCGCGGGCGACGTCGCGTTCGAGGAGGCCGTGCAGCGGGCCGGGTTGATCACCCCGGTGCCCGGCGGCGTGGGGCCGATGACGATCGCCATGCTGCTCCGCAACACGCTCGAGGCGGCGCGAGCCCAGGCCGGCGAGGCCGCGCCGGACCTGGCGGTGAAGACATGAACGACGTTATGCAGGCCCCCCTGAGCGAGGTTGATCCCGAGATCGCGGCGGTCCTCGACGCGGAGCTCGAGCGACAGCAGCGTACGCTCGAGATGATCGCTTCGGAGAACTTCGTGCCGCAGGCGGTGCTCGAGTGCCAGGGCTCGGTGCTGACGAACAAGTACGCGGAGGGCTATCCCGGTCGGCGCTACTACGGCGGGTGCGAGTACGTCGACATCGCCGAGCAACTCGCGATCGATCGGGCTAAGGAGCTGTTCGGCGCCGAGCACGCGAACGTCCAGCCGCACGCCGGCGCCCAGGCAAACGCCGCCGTCTACCACGCGCTGCTCGAGCCCGGCGACACGCTCATGGGTATGGGGCTGGCCCACGGGGGGCACCTCACCCACGGCATGAGGCTCAACGTCTCCGGCCGGCTGTACAACATCGCCGCCTACGAGGTCGATCCCGAGACCAGCTGGATCGACATGGACGCGGTGGAGACGCTCGCCCACGAATCCCAACCCAAGCTGATCATCGCGGGGTGGTCCGCGTACCCGCGGATCCTCGACTTCGAGCGCTTCGCGCAGATCGCAAACGACGTTGGGGCGCCCCTGATGGTGGACATGGCCCACTTCGCGGGCCTGGTCGCGGCTGGGCTCCATCCCAACCCCGTGCCGCATGCCGACGTGGTGACGACGACCATCCACAAGACGCTGGGCGGTCCCCGCAGCGGCATGATCCTGTGCCGCGGGGAGTACGCCAAGAAGATCGACTCCGCCGTCTTCCCGGGCCAGCAGGGCGGCCCGCTCGAGCACGCGATCGCGGCGAAGGCGGTGGCGCTGAAGATCGCCGGGACCGAGGCGTTCCGCGAGCGCCAGGAGCGCACGGTGGCGGGCGCCAAGGCGCTCGCGCAGGAGCTGCTGGCGGCCGAGGACCCAGGCATCCGCGTTTTGACCGGCGGAACCGACGTCCACCTGATCCTCGTCGACCTTCGCGACAACGAGCTCGACGGGCGCCAGGCCGAGGACCGGCTGCACGACATCGGCATCACGGTGAACCGCAACGCGGTTCCCAACGATCCCCGTCCGCCGATGGTCTCCTCCGGGCTGCGCATCGGGACCGCGGCCCTCGCTACCCGCGGGTTCCAGCTCACGGACTTTCACACCATCGGGCGCGTGATCGCCATCGCGCTCGGACCTGGCTACGACGCTCGCAAGGCCGAACTGGCCGAACAGACCGCGCAGCTCGCCGACCGCTACCCGCTGTATCCGCACCTCGGCTCCGCGGTAGCCGCGTAGCCCGGACCGGGCCCGAGACCATGGCGCGGCCCATCGTGCTCGGCGTGGTCGGCGATTCCGGCGCCGGCAAGACGACGCTCACCCGGGGACTCATCCGGGTCCTGAGCGACGAGGAGGTGACGCGGATCAGCGCCGACGACTATCACCGCTACGAGCGCCGCGAGCGCCGGCAACTCGGGATCACGCCGCTGCATCCGGATGCCAATCACCTGGACGTCCTCACCCAGGACCTCCTGCACCTGCGGCGCGGCGAGCCGATCCTCAAGCCGGTCTACGACCATCGTGACGGGACGCTGAAGCGGCCCGTGTACGTGAAATCGGCGCGGTTCCTGGTCCTCGAGGGTCTGCTCAACTTCCACACCGAGACGCTTCGCGGCGCCCACGACGTGCGCGTGTTCCTGGCGCCGCCGGAGGAGCTTCGCCGGGCCTGGAAGCTCAAGCGCGACTGCACGCGCCGCAGCTACACGACCGACGAGGTCCTCTCAGAGCTCGATCACCGCGAGCGTGACGCGGCGCAGTACATCCGCCCCCAGCGCGAGCACGCCGACATAGTGGTGAGCTTCAAACGGGCGAGGACCGACGACCCGTCGCACCTCGACGCCGATGTCGTCCTGTGCGACACGCTGCCGCATCCCGATCTCTCACCGCTCATCGATGGGACCGGCGACGGCCCGACGCTGATCCGCCACGAGGGCGATCTGCTGCTCAGGATCCCCGGCGACATCGACCCGGAGCACGCTGCCGCGCTCGAGGAGGCGGTGTGGGCGCGGATGAGCTTCGCGAACCACCTGCGGGTGCGCCGGCTGGGGGAGTTCACCGTCGGAATCGACCTGCGCCGGTCGGACTCGCTGGCGCTGGTGCAGCTGCTGGTCCTCTACCACCTGGTGCGGGCCCGAGCGCACGTGACCAGCGGCAGCGAGCCGGAGCGGACCGAGCGGCGCCACGTCACGGGGGCCGACTCGGCGTTGCACGTGTAGGTGGGAAATGGCGGTCACGGTCACCCAGCTGGTCGCGTTCCTGACCGTCGTTCGCCGCGGGTCGGTGACGGCCGCCGCCGACGAGCTGGTCGTCACCCAGCCGTCGGTGTCGGCGGCGATCAACGCGCTCGAGCGCGAGCTCGGCACCACGCTCATGGAACGAAGCGGCCGCAACCTGCGACCCACGGCCGCGGGCCGCGCCTACGTCTCATACGCGACGAACGTGCTGGGCCTGCTCGAGCAGGGGGCACGAGCGGCGCGCGAGGCGAGCGGCGACGCCAGGACGTCCCTGCGGATCGGAGCGGTGATGACCGCCGGCGAATATCTCGTCGCGCCGCTGCTGCGGATGTTCCGCGAGGCGAACCCCGAGCTCGAGATCACCCTGCACGTCGGCAACCGGGAGGACGTCTTCCAGCGGCTCGTCGACCACGAGGTCGACGTCGCGATCACCGGGAGAATCCCCGAGGAGCTTGGCCTGCAGGGACGGCAGTTCCTTCCCAACGAGTTCGTAATGATCACCGCCCCGGGTGACCCGCTCGCCAAGGGCCGGCCGGTCGCCGTCCAGGAGCTGATGGGGCGGCCGTGGCTGATGCGTGAGCCGGGATCGGGCACGCGGGTCCTGAGCGAGGAGTTCCTCGCCGCGCATGAGCTGCACCCGAAGGTCCTCACGCTAGGGTCTAACGGCGCGATCAAGCAGGCGGTCGGACTGGGATTGGGGGTCGCGCTCCAATCGCGCTGCGCGGTCCAGCTCGAGCTTCAGCTGGGCGTGCTGGGCACGATCCGGGTCCGGGGCGGCCTCCCGCGGCGGGCGTGGTACGTGGTCCACTCCGGCGTCGGGCCGGTCCGGCGGGAAGTGAGCGACTTCGTGGACTTCGCGTGCTCACGCGCGGCGCAGCACGCTCTGGCGCGCACGCTGGCGCCGGCGGCGTAGAGAGAGGCTGCGTCAGAAACGACGGCCATGCCGTCGTTAGAGACGCAACCCCCGTCAGGCTGCCGACGCGAGCACCGGTTCCGTGGCGAGGACCGCGTCCAACGCCTCGATCACCCTCTCGGCTACCTCGAGGGTGGCGTTGACTCCCATCAATCCGATCCGCCAGATCGGCGGCGCCGTTGGTCCGAGACCACCTCCGATCTCGATGCCATGCTCCCGCAGCATCCGCTGCTGCACGCGCTTGCCGTCGACCCCCTCGGGAACGTGGACCGCGGTGAGCGGAGCGAGCTGGCGCTCCGGATCCGCGAGCAGCTCGAGATCGCGGGCGCGCAGCGTATCCTGGAGGAAGCGGCCGGCGCGTTCGTGGCGCTCCCAGCGCTCCGGCAGCCCCTCGATCACCACCTCCCGCAGCGCCTCGTGCAGGGCGTAGATCTGAAGGATCGGCGCGGTGTGGTGGTATACGGCAGGGCGCTCGGTCCAGTAGCGCTCGAGCGCGAGGAGGTCGAACGAGAACGGCACGGGCGCGCGGCGCGAACGGATGCGCTCGAGCGCCCGCTCTGACACCGCGACCGGCGACAACCCGGGCGGCGCGCCGAGGCACTTCTGCGTGCACGAATAGCCGTAGTCGATCCGCCAGGCGTCGAAGTTGAGCGGGACGCCGGCGAGCGAGGTGACGCAGTCGGCCATCAGCAGGACGTCGCGATCCGCTCCCAACTCGGCGCCGAGTTCGGCCAGCGGGTGCTCGATGCCGGTCGAGGTCTCGGCGTGCACCACCGCGAGCAGCCTCGCGTCCGGATGCCGGTCGAGAGCCTCGAGCAGGCGATCGTTGGGAACGTGCTCCCCGAGCTCGGCCTGCACCTCGACTACCCGGGCACCGTGGCGGCGCGCGATCTCAACGATCCGCGCTCCGAAGAAGCCACAGACCGCGACGATCGCTACATCGCCCGGCTCGATGAGGTTCGCCAGCCCTGCCTCCATCCCCGATGTGCCGGTCGCCTGGAGCGGAAGCACCAGGCCGCCGTCGGCGCGGTAGGCGGCGCGCTGCAGCGCGACGACCTCCGACAGGATCTCGTGGAGGTCGGGGTCGAGGTGGCCGAGCATGGGCTGCTGCATCGCGGCGAGCGCTGCCGGCGAGACGTTGCTCGGGCCAGGGCCGCACAACAGCCGCTGGGGCGGATTCAAAGCCGTGGAGGTTGTCATGAGGTGCCAGGCTAACGGCTCGACACCTAAGTGAAAAGCAAAGATTTGTCTGTGGGACTGAACGTATGATCTATGTATTTACGTAACCCAATCTCTTAAACAAATTCATCTATTGAGGCTTGCGCGCCGTCCAACGGATCGCTCTACTGCCGGGCATGAGCCGCCTGCATCGAAGCGAGCTTGCGGTCCCGGGCAGCAACGTCCGGATGCTCGAGAAGGCTCCCGGGCTGGGAGCCGACATCGTGATGCTCGACCTCGAGGACGCGGTTGCGCCCGACGACAAGGAGCAGGCGCGCGTCAACGTGATCGCGGCGCTGCGCGAGCAGGACTGGTCCCGATGCTCGGTGTCGCTGCGGATCAACGGCCTCGACACGCACTATTGCTATCGCGACCTCGTCGAGGTGGTGGAGCAGGCCGGCCGGCACCTCGACACGATCATGATCCCCAAGTGCAGCGGCGCCGGCGACGTTCATCTGGTCGCGACGTTGCTGACTCAGATCGAGGACGCCATGCGACTCGAGCGGCGGATCGGGATCGCGGTGCTGATCGAGACGGCCATGGGAATGTTGCGCTGCGAGGAGATCGCGCGGGCCTGCCCGGAGCGGATGGAGGCGATGGTGTTCGGCGTGGCAGACTACGCAGCGTCGTTGCAGAGCCACACCACTTCGATCGGCGGCGCGAATCCCGACTACGCGATCCTCACCGACGACCGCGAACGGCACTGGGGCGACCAGTGGCACTACGCGCTGTCGCGGATCGCGGTGGTCTGCCGGGCCTACGGGCTGCGCCCGATCGACGGCCCGTTCGGCGACTTCACCGATGCGGACGGCTACCTGGCGTCCGCGCGGCGCGGCGCCGTGCTCGGCTACGAGGGCAAGTGGGCGATCCATCCCTCGCAGATCCCGCTCGCCAACGAGGTGTTCACCCCAGATGAGCACATGGTTGAGAAGACCCAGCGGATCATCGCGGCGATGAAGGAAGCGGCCGCGCAGGGGAAGGGGGCGGTGTCGCTCGACGGCCGTTTGATCGATGCGGCGTCGATACGGATGGCGCAGACGCTGCTGGCCAAATTCGAGCAGATCGAGGCGCGCGACGAGCCGGTCCCGCTGCGCGCACGAGCGGCAACGGGCTAGCCATGCGCGAGAACGCCCCCGAGCTCCACCATGCCTGCCGGGCGCTGCTGCCCGGCTACGGGGCGACCCGCAGCGAGACCGAGCGCATCGGCGTGCTCACGCACGCGTGCCTCCGCGCGCCGCTGCCCGAGCGAAACGGCGGCCCGGTGCCGAAGGCGGCCGCCGCGCTCGATGAGGGCGCGCCCGGGGCGTTCATCGTCTCCGACGTCCAGCAACCATCCGACGTCCTGTGCGCGTTGTGGCTGGCGCGCCGGAGCGGTCTGTTCTCTCCGCCGTACGCGCCGCCACCGGGCACGGGCCGAGCGTCCACGGTCGAGCTCGTCCCGGAGTTCGGGCGGGGCCGCGCGCTCGAGCGGGCCACTGAGACGATGGGGTTGCTCTACGGCAACGCCGCTTACGCCGAGCAGCTGCGCGCGCGGGGACACCGGCAGAAAGTGATGGTGACCGAGCGTGACGTCTCGGCGCGCGAGCGCCTGGCGCGCCAGGCCGCGGTGCGGGCCATCGATCTGCATGTGTCCGAGGCACGCTAAGCCCGGGCGTGCTCGATAAACGCGCGCGCCAGAGGGGAGTCATCGCCGGCGCGGACGATCGCGATCAGCTCGGCGCGCGGCGCGCCCGCGACGGGGCGGTAGGTGACGCCGTCGAGCGCCAGCCTGGTTACCGAGGCGGGGACCAGCGACACCCCGATGCCGGTCGCGACCAGACCGATGATCGTCAGCATCTCGGGGGCGTACTGAACCACCTGCGGGTGCGTGCCCGGCGCCGACATGCTGCTCATCAGCAGGTCGTGAAAGCCCGGTGCCTGGCTGCGGGGGAACATCACCAGGGGCTCGGAGCCGAGCCGGTGCAAGGGGATGCGGCGAAGCGAGGTCAGCTCGTGGCCGGCCGGCAGCGCGGCCACGGTTCGTTCGGTCAGCACGGTCTCGGTACGCACTTCGGGGATGTCGTCGATCGGTGGGCGCACCAGCCCGACGTCGACCACGCCGGCGCTGATCGCGCGCAGCTGCTCGATCGTCGAGCGCTCGTGCAGCTCGATCTCGACGCTCGGGCGCGCGGCTCGGAACCGCTGCACGATCCCGGGGACGATCGACAAGAGCGCGGAGCCCACGAAGTTGACCCTCAGCCGGCCGGTCTGGCCGGCGTCGATCCGCCGGGCGGTCTCCACGGCGCCGTCGAGCTCCGCCAGCAGCGCGCGGGCGTCGCGCAGGAACGCCTCGCCCGCCGGGGTCAGCTCCACCCGGCGGCGGGTGCGGGCCAGCAGGGGGTATCCGAGCTCGTCCTCGAGCTGGCGGATCTGCTGGCTCAGCGGCGGCTGCGAGATGTGCAGGCGGACCGCCGCGCGCCGGAAGTGCAGCTCCTCGGCGACGGCGACGAAATAGCGAAGCTGGCGTAGTTCCACGGGCAGCGGACCCCTTGTCCGCCGGCCACGCGGGCCGGCGGGCTGATTCACAGTACAAATCAATGTTGCCGAATTCGATATTGGACAGGATCAGAGGGGCGGCGTAGCGTTCTGGCCGATCGTGTGGCGTCCAGGACAGGAGGAACCGGGATGTCGTATGTACTGAGCTGCCCCAACTGCGGGGTTCGCGAGGTCACCGACTTCGGGTTCGGAGGCGAGGTCTCCGCCCGGCCTAAGTCGCGCCCGACGTTCCGCGAGCTCAACACGTACAACTACTTCCGCCGCAACGTGGCCGGCGTCCAGCGCGAGTGGTGGTTTCACCGCTCCGGCTGCCGCGCGTGGTTCATCGCCGAGCGCAACACGCTGACCAACGAGGTGCTGTTCACCGCGCGGCCCGAGGAGGTGGGCGAGGCCGGCCCCGGTGGCCGGGGGCAGGGCGGCCCCGATGGCCGGGGGGAGGACGGGCCCGACCGCCCGGCAGCCGCATGAGCCGCCTCCCCGAGCAGCCCGGCGAGAAGATCTCGCGTCAGCGGGTCGTTCGCTTCAAGTTCGACGGCACGATCGTCGAGGCGTACGAGGGCGACACGATCGCCTCGGCGCTGTACGCGGCCGGTCGGCGGACCTTCTCGCGGAGCTTCAAATACCACCGCCGACGCGGGTTGATGTGCTGCTCGGGCCAGTGCCCGAACTGCATCGTGGCCGTCGACGGCGCTCCGGGGGCGCGAGCCTGCACCGAGCCGGCGCGCGAGGGGATGCAGGTCGAGCACCTCAACGCGCGCCCCGGCCTCGAGTTCGACGCGATGCGCGCCACCGATCTGGTGGGCGGCCCGTTCACTCCGCCGGGCTTCTACTACAAGACGTTCATCAAGCCGCGGCGGTGGTGGCCGCTGTACGAGAAGATCCTGCGCCACGCTGCGGGGCTGGGCCGTCTGCGAGAGGAGCAGCAGGAGCGTGAGTGGCGGACCGAATACCGGCGCCGTCACGCCGACCTGCTCGTGGTCGGTGGCGGCGCTGCCGGCCTGCGGGCCGCGAGCACAGCCGCGCGGCTCGGCGCCGACGTGGTGCTCGTCGACGAGGGCCCCGAGCCGGGCGGCCGGCTGCTGATCGACGGGCGCGGCGAGCGAATCGCGGCGCTAGTCGGCGAGGTTGAGGAGGCCCGGGTGGAGACCCTGTCGCGGGCCTCGGCCCTTGGCTACTTCGACGGGATGGTTCCCGTGTGGCAGGGCGACACCTTGCACCAGGTCCGCGCCCGCCGGCACGTGTTCGCCACCGGGACGATCGAGCAGCCGCTGGTGTTCGCGGGAAACGATCTTCCCGGCGTGATGCTCTCCGACGGCGCCCGGCGGTTGATGGCGTTGTATTCGGTCCGACCCGGTACGCGCGCGGTCGTCGCGACCACCTCGGATCGGGGGCTCGAGGCGGCGATCGCACTACACGAGGCTGGAGTGGAGATCGCGGCCGTGGCCGACCTGCGCTCGATCCCGGGATCGCCCGCCGGGACGCTCAAGCGGCTGGGGATCGAGGTGATGCCCGCCCACACCGTCGTTGAGGCGCGCGGGCGCAAGGCCGTCACCCAGGCCGTGCTCCAGCGCGTGAGCGGGGGCGGCGAGGAGCGCACGTTCGATTGCGATCTGGTCGTCGTCTCCGGGGGCACCGTGCCCGCCTCGTCGCTGCCCCTCCAGGCCGGCGCTCAGAGCAGGTATGACAACTCGCGCGGGAACTTCGCGCTGACCGAGCTGCCCGAAGGTGTCCACGCCGCCGGCGAGGTGGCCGGCGTCGAGGAGTTCGAGGCCGTGCTGCGCTCCGGGGAGCTCGCCGGCCTTGAGGCCGCGCATGCGCTCGGGCTCGGCGACGCCGCATCCCGCGGCAGAGTCGATGAGCTGCGCGGCCGGCTTGCGCTCGCGCGCGACCAGCGCGCCGCGGTGGCCGTGCCTCCGCCGGTGGCGGGCAGCCGACGCGGCAAGTGCTTCGCCTGCCTGTGCGAGGACGTCACGAGCAAGGACATCCATCTGAGCATCGAGGAGGGCTACGACTCGATCGAGCTCTCCAAGCGCTACACCACGGTCACCATGGGCCCGTGCCAGGGCCGCATGTGCCAGCTGCCCGCGGTCCGGCTGATGGCGCAGGAGACCGGGCAGAGCCTCGAGCAGGTCGGCACGACCACCGCGCGCCCTCCATGGGTCTCCGTGCCGATGGGGATCCTCGGCGGCCGGCCGTTCGAGCCGGCGAAGCGCTCCTCGATCCACGGGCGCCACCGCGAGCTCGGCGGCAACGTCAAGTGGGCGGGCGACTGGCGCCGGCCGTACGACTACGGCGACCCTCGGGGCGAGGCGCTCGCGGTGCATCAGGCGGCCGGGCTGATCGACGTCTCGACGCTCGGCAAGCTCCTGGTCCGGGGCCCCGACGCCGGCGAATTCCTCGATCGCCTGTACCCCAATCGCTTCTCGAACCTGAAACCGGGCCGGATCCGCTATGGCGTGATCAGCTCCGACGCCGGACGAATCGTCGACGACGGGACGATCTGCCGCCTCGACGACGAGTCGTTCTACGTGACCACGACTTCGAGCGGCGCCGGCGCGGTCGAGGAGTGGTTCTCCTGGTGGCTGGCCGACTGGGCGATGGGCGTCCACCTGACCGATCTGACCCAGGGACTGTCGGCGGTCAACCTGGCCGGGCCGCGCGCGCGCGAGATCATGGCCAAGGTCACCGGTCTCGACTGCTCGAACGAGGCGTTCGCGTATCTCGACGGCAAGCGCGCCGCGATCGCGGGCGTGGCGTGCCTGATCCTGCGGATCGGGTTCGTGGGCGAGGTCGGATACGAGATTCACTTCCGCGCGGCGTACGGCGAGCACGTGTGGGATGCGCTGCTCGAGGCCGGCGCGGAGTTCGGCATCCGCCCCTTCGGACTCGAGCCGCAGCGGATCCTGCGCCTGCAGAAGATGCACATCCTGGTCGGCCAGGACACCGATTCCGAGTCGACGCCGTTCGGCGCTGCGATGCCGTGGATCGTCAAGCTCGATAAGGATGAGGACTTCATCGGCAAGTGGGCCCTCGAGCACTACGCGCAGACCCCATCGGCGACGTCGCTGGTCGGGTTCACGCTGCCCGACGGGTACGTGCCCACCGAGGGCGCAGTGGTGCTCGACGGGGCCGGATCGGCGGCCGGTCAGGTCACGAGCGCGCGCTACTCGCCCGTGCTCGGGAAGGTGATCGGCATGGCCTGGGTGCCGAGTGCGCTGGCCCGCGACGAGGCGCGCGTCACGCTCTCGGACGTCGGCCGGACCGTGACCGCCGAGATCCAGACCAAGCCGTTCTACGACCCCGACGGGGAGGTCCTGCGCTCATGAGCTTCGAGTTCCTGCACCCCGAGGCGGTGGCGAACGATGCCTGGGCCCCGATCGCGCGCAGCCCCATGGAGCGCCGCGCGCGGGCCTGTGGGGCTCGGTTCGAGGTGCGCGAGGGCTGGAGCGTCGCCGTCGGATACGGGTCCGCCGAACACGATGACGAGGCGTGGCGGAGCACCGTCGGGTGGGCGGACGTCTCGCACCTCGGCAAGCTGGAGCTCCAGGCCTCGCCCGACGATCTGCGGACGATCGCCGCTGACGGAGCCGGCGGGGCCGGTGTGTCGTTGGAGCTCGGCCGGGCCACGCGCGCGGCCGGCGCCTGGTGGTGTCCGCTGTCTCAGGCGCGCGCGCTCGTCGTGTGTGATCCGGGTGTGGCCGCGGGTTTGCGCGAGCGCTTGTCCGAGGCGGCCGCCGGCGCCTCGGCCCCGCCGGCGAGCGTGACCGACGTGACCACCGCTTTCGCCGCTATGACGCTGGCAGGACCGCACGCGCGCGAGGTGTTCGCGCGCTTTTGCGCGATCGATCTGCGGCCTTCGGTGACGCCGGTCGCGGGCCTCCGCCCGGGTTCGATCGCCCGGCAGCCCGGGATCGTGCTGCGGGAGGCGGAGGACCGGTTCCTGATGCTGTTCGGGTGGGCCGTCGCCGAGTACATGTGGACCGTGGTCGACGACGCGGGGTGCGCGCTCGGTGGCCGGCCCGTCGGCGTGGACGCGCTCGCCGCGCTCGGTCGCGCCGCCGAGGAGTCCGGGGTGCCGTCGCATGCTTGACCTGTTCCGCCGGCGACGGATGTGGCGCCGGCAGCGCGACCTCAAGGACTCCTACGACGTGGTGATCGTCGGGGGCGGCTCGCACGGGCTCGCCGCCGCGTACTACCTGGCCAAGGAGCACGGGATTCGCGACGTGGCGGTATTGGAGAAGCGCTACATCGGCTCGGGCGCCGCGGGCCGCAACACCACGATCCTGCGCTCCAATTACAAGACGCCCGAGGGTGCGCGCTTCTACGACGCCAGCGTGAAGCTCTACGAGGGCCTCTCCGAGGACCTCAACTTCAACCTGCTGTTCTCGCAGTGCGGTCACCTGACGCTCGCCCACTCCGACCGCGCGATGTTCGTGATGGCCAACCGCGCGGAGGTCAACCGGCTGGCCGGGATCGACTCGAGGCTCATCTATCCGGACGAGATAAAGCGGCTGGCGCCCGCCATGCAGGTCGACAACCCGCATGCGACGTACCCGATCATGGGCGCGCTTTACCACCCGCCGGGGGGCATCATCCGCCATGACGCCGTCGTGTGGGGATTTGCCCGCGGCGCCGACCGCGGCGGAGCCGAGCTTCACCAGAACACCGAGGTGCTCGGGATGGAGCGCGTCAATGGGCGCGTGTCGGAGGTGCGGACCAACCGAGGTACGGTCAAGGCGGGCGTGGTGCTCAACTGCACCGCCGGCTGGAGCACGCTGATCTGTGACATGGCCGGGGTCCCGCTGCCGATCACCACCCACATCCTCCAGGCCTGCGTCACCGAAGCGCTCAAGCCGCTGCTCGACGTGGTGATCGTCTCCTCGCAAATGCATATCTACATCAGCCAAACCGATCGGGGCGAGTTTCTGCTGGGGGCCGAGATCGAGCCCTGGACCACGTACCGGATGCAGGGCACCCTGAACTTCCTCCAGGAGGTGTCCCGCCACGCCATGGAGCTGTTCCCTCAGCTCGAGCGGGCACGACTGCTGCGAAGCTGGGCCGGCCTGTGCGACCTCAGCCCGGACTACAGCCCGATCCTCGGCCCGACCGAGGTCGAGAACTTCCACGTGAGCGCCGGATGGGGCACGTACGGATTCAAGGCGGCTCCGATCGTCGGCAAGACGCTCGCCGAACTGGTCGCCACGGGCCGCACGCCCGAGCTGATCGCGCCGTTCGCACTGGAGCGTTTCTACGAGGACAGACTCGTGTCCGAGCTCGCCGCCGCCGCCGTCAGCCATTAGAGAGACCAGCAAGGGCCACCATGAAAACCAGCGCCCAGATCGCCCAGAAGAGAGGGTCACGATGAAGTCAAGCCTCGAGATCGCCCAGGAGCACGAGCTCATCCCGATCGAGACGATCGCCGACCGGGTCGGCCTGCTCCCCGAGGAAGTCGAGCCCTACGGCCGATACAAGGCCAAGGTGTCGCTGTCGGTGCTCGACCGGCTGGCCGACGTTCCCGACGCCAAGATCGTGTGCATCACCGGAATGACGCCGACCAAGGCCGGCGAGGGCAAGACCACGACGCTCGTCGGACTCACCCAGGGGCTCGGCGTGATCGGCAAGAACCCGGTGGCCTGTCTGCGCGAAGCATCGGTCGGGCCCGTGTTCGGAGTGAAGGGCGGCGCCGCCGGAGGAGGGCTCACGCAGGTGGTGCCCATGGAGGACCTCAACCTACATTTCACCGGCGACATCCACGCGATCGGGGCCGCCAACAACCTGCTCGCGGCGATGATCGACGCCTCGATCCTCCACGGCAATCCGCACCAGATCGACGCGCTGCGGATCGGCTGGCGCCGCGCCGTCGACATGAACGATCGGGCGCTCCGCCAGATCGTGGTGGGCCTCGGTGGACGCCCCAACGGGTACCCGCGCGAGACGGGCTTTGACATCACGGCGGCGTCCGAGGTGATGGCGATCATGGCCGTGGCGCATGACCTGGGCGACCTGCGCCAGCGGATCTCGCGGATCACGGCCGCCTACTCGTATGACGGCGGCAAGCCGGTGACTGCCGAGGACCTCGGGGCTGCCGGCGCGATGACCGTGCTGCTCAAAGACGCGCTCAAGCCGAACCTCGTTCAGACGCTCGAGGGACAGCCGGTGATGATGCACTGCGGTCCGTTCGCGAACATCGCCCACGGCAACAACTCGCTGGTCGCGGACATGGTCGGCATGAAGCTCGGCGATTACATCGTGACCGAGTCTGGATTCGGCTCGGACATGGGGATGGAGAAGTTCTTCGACATCGTCTGCCGGTTCGGGAAGCTGATCCCCTCGGCGGCCGTCCTGGTCACCACCGTGCGCGCGATCAAGCACCACGGCGGCGTGCCCGACGACCCCCGCGTGGACCGCGCCGCCAGCCTGAACGCGATCGAGGTGGGGATGGCCAACGTCCGTCGCCATCTCGCGATCATCAAGACGTTCGGCGTACCCGCGGTCGTCGCCGTAAACCGCCGGCCGGGCGACACCAACGAGGAGGTCGAGCTGGTAAAGCGGCTGTCGATGGAGGCCGGGGCTTTTGCCGCTCAGGTCAACGATGGCTTCGCGCGCGGCGGCATCGGCGCCGCCGACCTGGCCGACGCGGTCGTCGAGGCGTGCGATCAGCCCAACAGCTTTCACCACCTGTACGAGGACGAGGCGCCGATCCACGACAAGATCGAGGCGATCGCCAAGCGCGTGTATGGCGCCCAGGACGTCTACTACTACCCGGCCGCCGAGCAGAAGATCGCGCAGTTCACGCGCGACGGGCTCGCGGAATATCCGGTGTGCATGGCTAAGACCCACCTGTCGCTGTCGGCGGATCCGCTGCTGCTAAACGCGCCCGAGCACTTCACGCTGCCGGTGCGCGACATCAGGGCCTACACCGGCGCGGGATGGCTCGTGCCGCTGTGCGGCGATATCACGCAGATGCCCGGCCTGGGCAAGACGCCGGCGGCGCTGAACGTCGACATCGACGCCGAGGGCCGGACGGTCGGCTTGTTCTGAGCCCTGGCGCTTCTCGTCGGCGATGGCCTTCACCGAGACGGCACTCGCGAAGAGCTCGTTCGGGGAACTGCTGGACGCCGTCGCGGCGGAGACGCCGGCGCCCGGCGGGGGCTCGGCCGCAGCCTGGGCCGGCGCGCTTGCCGCGGGGCTGGTCGAGATGGCGGCCAAGTTCACCCTCGCGCGCGACGAGTACACCGAGCGGTGGGAGCGGATGGCGGAGGTCCGAGCACGCGCCGCGGAGCTGCGGGGACAGCTGCTCTCCTTCGCCGAGCGCGAATTGCACGCCTACGATCCAGTGCTCGTGGCGCTGCGGCTGGCGCGGGAGGATCCGGCGCGTGAGGCGCGCCTCCGCGAGGCGCGCTCCGGCGCGGCTCAGTCTCCGCTCGAGATCGCCAGGGCCGCGGCGGCCGTGACCGAGCTGGCGGCCGAGGCCGCCGCGACCGGGAACGCAAACCTGGCCGGCGACGCGCTCACCGCGGCGCTGCTGGCCGATGCGGCGTGCCGGGCGGCGGCCGGGCTGGTGCGGATCAACCTCGGAGGTGAGCTGGCCGAGGAGCCTCGCTCGAGGGAGGCGGCCGACCTGGCGAAACGCGCCGCGAGGTTTGGTGTTCAAGCATTGGAAGCAACTCACGGCAGAGAAGAAAGGCAAGGATGATGCGTAGGCTGTTCGCGCGCCTTCGGGTTCGGACCCCCGAAGCGCCACGTTCGGAGGGAACCAGACAGGCAGCAAGGCCGGAGGTCTACACCTCCAGGCCGCCGCGCAGGCGCAGCTTCAACGAGGCCGCGCACAAGCTCGGGCGGTGAACTCCTTCGTCAGGCGCCCGGGGCAGGCGCGCCGGCTGGGTCCAGCACCTCAGGATTGATGGGCGTCGGGGGCCGCTCGCGGCGCAGGACGGCGATCACGTTCTGAGCCGCGAGCACGGCCATAGCCGTACGGGTCTCGACGGTCGCCGACCCGAGATGCGGCACGAGGACGACGTTGTCGAGCTCGAGCAGCTCCGGATCGATCTCGGGCTCGCGCTCGAACACGTCGAGGCCGGCGCCGGCTAGCTCCTGGGTTTTCAGGGCGCGAGCGAGCGCCCGTTCGTCGACGATCGGGCCGCGAGCGGTGTTGATGAGGTATGCCTCCGGGCGCATCTGGCGCAGCCGTTCTGCGTCGATCAGGTGATGGGTGTTTGGGGACAGCGGGACGTGGATTGTGACCACGTCCGCTGTGCTCAGCAGCTCGTCGAGGGGTAGACGGCGTGCCCCGCCGAGCTCTGCCTCGACCTCTCTGGGGGCGGGGCGGCGACTGGTGTAGGCGATGTTCATCCCGAATGCCCGTGCCCGCCTCGCGGTGGCCTGGCCGATCGCGCCAAGCCCGATCACCCCGAGCGTCTTTCCCTGAAGCCCGGTGCCGAGCATGAAGAACATGTGCCACGACCACGGTATGCGGGCGCGCAGCAGGCGTTCTCCGTCTCCGAGTCGCCGCGTCACCGCGAGGATCAGCGCCAACGCCAGGTCCGCCGTGGCGTCGGTGAGCACGCCGGGCGTGTTCGTGACGACCACCCCTCGCTCGGTGGCCGCGGCCACGTCGATGTTGTCGTAGCCCACGGCGACGTTGGCCACGCACCGCAGCTGGGGGCCGGCGGCATCGAGTAGCGGGCCATCGACGCGATCGTGCAGGAGCGTGACGAGCGCGTCGGCGCCCGACACGGAGCGTTGCAGCTCGGTTCTGGTCAGGGGGCGGTCGTGGGGCGAGAGCCACATTTTCCCGGCGCGGGCTAGGAGCTCGAGCGCCGGGTCCGGGATCCGTCGCGTCACGACGATCCGCGGCTGCACGCCGCCAGTCTACTTTCCCGTTCCGGCGAGGTGGATGGATCAATTCGTCCAGATGTCTATTCGAATGAAATAATCCGCTCCGCCGGCAGTGCCGGGCGATGCATCAGAGGGTGATCATGGCGCGTGGGACGACAACTCGGAGACGGCGGCCCAGGGGGCTTCTGGGGGACCCGGCCAGCGTCAATCACGGCGCTCCGTCGCTGGTGGACAGCGCCGAGCAGGCGCTGCACAACTGGCTGGCGGGTGGACGCTACCGGCAGGGCGATCGCCTGCCACCCGAGCACGAGGTGGCGGCCATGCTCGGGGTATCGCGGGGCACGCTGCGCAGCGCGCTGCAGCGGCTCGAGGAGAGCGGCGAGATCGTTCGGCGCCAGGGAAGCGGCACGTTCGTCGGACGAGTCAGCGTGCCGACAGCGCTCGACGAGCGACTCGAGCGGCTCGAGCCCTACTCGTCCCTGGCCGCGCGGCGTGGGCTGACGCTGTCCTCTATGGACCTGAAGATCTCTCGCCGGGCCGTCGGCGTCGAGCTCGGGGAGGCGCTCGGGCTAGCGCCGATCGCCCAAGCGGTCACGGTATCGCGCACGCTGATGGCCAACGACGCCCCGGTCGCGGTGATGTTCGACGTCGTTCACCCCAGCGTCCTGCTGCCGTCCGACGAGGAGCTGCGTCGCTCGCTCGAGGGCGGGCGGATGGTGCTCGACGTGTTGATCGAGCTGGGCGTGCCCGTGACCTTCGCCCGTACGCGCGTCATCCCCTCGCTGATCGGGCCGCGCGAGCGGGCCGGCAAGCTGCTCGGCGTGCGCAGGGTCACGGCCGTGCTCGAGCTCGAGGAGCTGATCTATGCCGGTCGCGACGAACGCGTCGCCTACTCGCGCGACCTCTTTGCACCGGGAGGGATCGACGTGATGGTCATGCGCTCACTCGAGTCGACGCGCCCAGAGCCGGTGGTGAACCTCCGAAACTCGCGCGGAGTGCGGGCACCGGTTGCGGGACGCCGTGGCCGCTCGCGCCGGCAGGCCACCAACGGCGCGTCATAGGCCGGCGCTCGCGGGCGCGATGTCCGCCGATCAGACGCCCCGAGGACGGCGGCCGGTCGGCTCGGTGGCGCGCGCGATTGCGCTGCTCGACGCGCTGGCCGAAAGCGACGCGGGGCTCGGGGTCAACGAGCTGGCGCGCCGGATCGGAGTCAACGCGAGCACGGCCTCGCGGCTCCTCGGCACGCTCCAGGACGCGCGGCTCGTGCAGCGCTCACCCGGCGGTCCGTACCGGCTCGGGCTGCGGCTCGTCGCGCTGTCCGACCGAGTGCTGGCGCAGCTGGACCTCCGCGAGCTGGCGCGACCGTGGCTGGCGTGGTTGGTCGAGGAGACCGGAGAGACCGCGACGCTGTCACTGCCGGGCGGCGGCGAGGCGATCACGGTCGATTTCGTCCCGTCCCCGTCGAGCGTGGCCAGCATGGCCCGGGTGGGGCGGCCGAGCGTCTCCCACGCGACGGCCGCCGGCAAGGTGATGCTGGCGTTTGGCGATCCCGAGCTCTGGCCGCCGAGGACCGGCGGCGAGCTTGCCGCCTACACGGAGCGGACGATCACCGATCCGGAGTTGCTGACGCGCGAGCTGAACGTGGTCCGTGAGCGAGGCGTCGCCGAGGCCGTCGGCGAGCGGGAGCCCGACCTGAACGCGCTCGCGGCCCCGGTGGTGGGACGCGGCGGCGAGTTGGTGGCGATCCTCGGATTGCAGGGGCCCGCGGCGCGTCTGCCGTCGGCCAAGCGGCGGGCGCTCCAACGCCCGCTGCGCCGGGCGGCGACCGAGCTCAGCCGGTCGCTCGGCGGGCCGGGGATGGAATAGGCGGCGAAAGCCGGAACGGGCCGCAGTCGCGCGGCCCGTAGCGGCGATAAGGCCGGAACGGGCCGCAGTCGCGCGGCCCGTTCCGTGTGGTGCGTTTGTCGGCGTGGGATTAGAAACGATGGTGGTGCGGGGTGGCGAGCATCCCGTCGGTGTTGCCGTTGCCGTCGACGTAGAAGCCGACCAGCTGACCCTCGTCGTTGACGCCGTTGATCGTGGTGGTGCCGATGCCGTTCGGGTCGTCCACGGTCTTGAACCCGTGCAGCGGAGTCCAGGTGAAGCCGTGGAGGATGGGGTTGTTGTTCGCGTCGACCCCGTCCTGATAGACGCCGACGACCTCGTCGGAGTCGTTGATGCCGAGCGCCTGCGTCATCGTGGCGCCGGGAACCGCCAGCGTGGTCAGGTTGCCGTCGGCCAGCACGAACCCATCCGTCATCTTGTCGGCGGGGTTGGCATACGAACCGGCGACGTCGCCCCACCTGTTGATCGCCGCGGCGGTCACGCTGCTGGAGCCCGGGATCGTGATCTCGTTGAACTCGTTGGTGCGGATGTTGTACGTGTAGCCGTGGTTGTTGCCATCGGCGTCGGTGGCGAATCCGACCGCGATGTCGCGATCGTTGACACCCAGCAGCTGGTTGATCGCCGGGGTGCCGAGTCCCTGCATCGGGGTGAAGTTGACGTTGCGGAAATGATGACCGTTGAACGCGACCCAACCAAAGTTAGCGTCCATTCCGCCGCCCTTGACCGAGTCCGACCAGAACCCGACCGTTACGCCGCGATCGTTTAGACCCGTGACCTGCGTCTGCACGGAATGCGGGAAGTTCTGGTTCAGGTAGTCCCACTGGCGATACCGGGGGAACAGCACGTAACCCTTGTTCGGATGCGCCGGGCTCGTGGCGGTGGCGCCCGCTCCGGATCCGAAGTAGCCGGCGATCACGCCGTACTTGTTGATCCCCAGCAACTGGTTGAACGTGAGATCCCTGCGGTTGTCAAGCGTGCGGAACTGATAATGGTTGGCGGCGCTTGGAGGGTTGGCAGGCTGCGCTGCAGCCTGACCTGCCAGCGCGCCGGCGCTCAAAGCCGACAGGGTGGTCGCCAGCGCAACGCGGCCCCAGCGGCTCCTGCGGCGACGGACGCCGCGCTTCGAGGCGTCGGCGATCGAGCGATCACGCTCGGTGACATGCGCGAGATGCATGAGTTCTCCTTGAACGGAAGGTGACAGAGATTCACATCGCGATGGCGACCCCACGTGGCAAGAGCCCCCTTTGTCGACATCGCTATGTGCCCAACACACGCTTAAGACGCGGCATCTGCCGGGCGCATTCCATCGGTTCAAAAATTTCGCTCGGAGCCCGGGGATGGAATGCGAGGGCGCCGCCGTGCGTCGTGAGCAATGAGACGGGATTCCCCAAAGCGAAAGGAGCTCACAGTGGTCGACCGCCTCGAATCGAACGACTCTCCCCGGCGCGAGACCCGGCGCGAGGCCCGGCGCGAGACCCGGCGCGAGACCCACGACCCCGCTCCCGGCGCATCGCGTCGGGAGTTGCTGCTCGCGAGCGGCGCCGGCGACGCCGAGGAAGGGCAGGCTCGGGCGATCACGCTGCTCGCGGGTGGCTCCCTGACCGACGAGGATCGCCGTAACGCCGAGGCATGGCTCGACGGACGGCCCGAGCTGTGGCGCGACGTCGCGTCGCAGCGACGGGTCGCGCGCGAGCTGCGGACGGGCGGGCCGGCCGTCCCCGAACGACTGGTCCGAGCGGTGGAGGCTCGGCTGGCGGCGGATGGCCGTCGGCGCTCCCGGCGCGTCTCCTGGACCGAGCGGGGGGTGGGTTAGCGAGCGAGCTCAGGCTTGGTATTCGAGGCGCGCGGCGATCTGCCCCCGCCCGCGGTGCAGGCGGCTCATGATCGTGCCCGGCTTCGTTCGAAGCGCGCTTGCCGCCTCCCGATAGGAGAGTCCGACCACATCGACCGCCACCAGCGCCTCTCGGAGAGGCGGGGTGAGGTCGCGCAGGGCGTCGAACACGACAACACCATCGATCGTCTGGGCGATTGGATCATCCGGCGCCTTGAGTGCGTCAATTTCGTCTCCGTTCGGCGAGACGGGGCTGGGACGGTCGATCCGCTTGGAGCTGATCCAGGTGTTCCGGAGTACTCGCAGCAGATAGGCGAGGTCCTGGTCGCAGCGCACGAAACGCGGCCGGCGAAGCACCTTCTCGTAGGTGTCCTGGACCAGGTCCTCAGCATCCTGGCGGGAGCCGCAGAGCCCGTAGGCGGCCCGATACAGCCGCTGCAGATGTGAACCGAGCGATTCGGGGTCGAGCCGGCGGGGTTCGGTGGTCGGGATCTCGGCGGGTGGCGCTTGGGCGGTTGTCATGGCCAGCGATCCTGCCGCCAGACCCCCGATCCCACATCAGGGGCGCCCCTGATCTTTTCCATGACATGGCCGGGTGGCTCCCTGATAGGCGTTCGCGCCCCCCGCTGCTGCCGGGGATTCGCGCAGCCAGGGCTTAGTCCTTACCTCCCGTCGGCGGGGATGATGATTCCCTGTGACTGTGACCATGATCGTCGCGGCCGTGGCCCAGCATCTACCGGGCGTGCTGCACAGTCTCGAGCCGACGCTCGACCACTACGGCTACCTCGCGGTCGCCGCCTTCGTGCTGTTCGAGGACTTCGGCATCCCCGTCCCCGGAGAGACCGTGCTGATCCTAGGCGCCGTGTATGCCGGCACCGGCCGCCTCAGCCTGCCGCTCCTGATCCTGATCGCGTTCCTGGCCGCCCTGGTCGGCGACAACATCGGCTTTGCCATCGGGCATTTCGGCGGTAGGCCGCTGGTCGAGCGATACGGCCGCTACGTGCTGATCACACCAGAACGGCTGAACAAGGCGACCGCCTACTTCGATCGCCACGGGGGCAAGATCATCGTGATCGCCCGGTTCATCGAGGGGCTACGACAAGCGAACGGCATCATCGCGGGCATCGCCGGCATCCATTGGCTGCGTTTTCTCATGTTCAACGCGATCGGAGCGGCGGCCTGGGTGCTCGTCTGGAGCTTCATTGGCTACTTCTCCGGCAGCCACATCGACACGATCTACCACTACGCGACTCGCTACAGCACCTATCTCGCGATCGCCGTGGGGATCGCGCTGGTCGCCTACATCGGGTACCGGGTGGGCAAGGCCCGTCTGCACCGAGCGGGCACGGACGAGGCTCGCGAACAGGGCTGAGGCCGCCTCGGGGACCTCCTCGAGCGGCGCGCCGAGATGCTCGAGTCGGCCGGCCCCGAGGAGGCCTCAGCCGGGTTCCGATCCGAACCTGAGGCCGTGCT